>NZ_CP163444.1:8227145-8559586 GCF_041053105.1 Streptomyces sp. R44
CCTGCCGATGCCGGAGAGGGGTCGGCCCGCGGACTGACCGCGCTCCTGACGACGGCCATGGCCTTCTCGATGATGCAGCTCTTCCTGCTCGGAGCGCTGGGCCCGCGCCTCGTCGACCGACTCGGTGTCTCGGAGACCGTGCTGGGCCTGACCACCACGGTGGGCTTCGGCACGGCAGCCGTCCTCTCGCCCGCCGGCGGCCGGATCGTCGACCGCATCGGCCCCCGCCGGGCCCTCGTGGCCCTGCTCGCCCTCTCGGCCGTGGCACTGGGTCTGATCGGCGCCGCGCCCGGCTCCAGTCTGCTGCTCGCGGCCGTCGCGCTCGGCGGCCTGCCCCAGGCGCTCGCCAACCCGGCGACGAACAAGGCGATCCTGGTGTCGGTACCCGCGCCGAAGAGGGGCGCGGTCACCGGTGCCAAGCAGTCCGGTGTCCAGCTGGGGGCCTTCGTGGCCGGGCTGCCCCTCGCCGTGGCCGCGAGCGCGATCGGCTGGCGGGGCGCGGTCTGGGTGGCTGCCGGTGCGGCGCTCCTCGCTGCCCTGTGGGCCTGGCGCACACTGCCGGCCGACGCGTCATCGCCGCCGAAGGTGGCCGCGAGCGGTCCGGCACGGTCCCGCCCCCGTGGGCCCGTGCCCTGGCTGGCCGCCTTCTCGCTCTTCCTCGGCGCGGGCATCGCCTCCGTCAACACCTACCTCGCCCTGTTCGGCTCCCAACGCCTCGGCATGGGGCCCACGGTGGCGGGCGCTCTGGTCGCGGTCCTCGGCGTCGCGGGGATCGCCGGCCGCGTCGGCTGGTCCCGGGCCGCCACACCCGGTCGGGCCCCGTGGCTGCCGGGCCTGCTCGCCGGGGGAGCGGTGGGCGCGGCCGTGCTCCTGGCCGCCGCCGTCCGCGTCGGCCCGCTGGTGTGGGTGGCAGCGGTGGCGGTGGGCGTCTTCGCCGTGTCGGGCAACGCCGTCTCGATGGTCCTGGTGATGCAGCGCTCCGCCCCGGGCCGCGCGGGGCAGGACTCCGCGCTGGTCGCCGCCGGCTTCTTCGCCGGATTCGCCGTGGGGCCACCGCTGTTCGGGTTCCTCGCGGAGCGCGGGCGGTACGGGGAGGGCTGGTCGCTGGTCGCCGTCGAGTTCGCCGTCGCGGGGGCCGTCGCGCTCGCCTGGGCGGTGCGGGACCGCCGTACGCGCGCGGACGGTCCGCGATGACCGCCACGGGTGGGGCCGAGGAAGCCCTCGACCTCATGTGCCGCCGCGTGGGGGAGACCTCGGAGCAGGTGGGTGACCGCTTTCCCCTGTACGCCGAGCCGGCCGACGGTCGTTGGACGACGACAGGACGTGGATCGTGGACGGGCGGATTCTGGGCGGGACTTCTGTGGCTCCGGGCCGGCCACACCGGGAGCGACGCGGACCGTACGGCGGCTGCCGCCGTCACCGCCCGGCTCGCCCCCTGGGCCGAAGCGGACACCGCGACCCGCGGCCTCATCCTCTGGTACGGCACCGCCCTGGCCGGCGAGGACGGTACGGCGAGAAGCCTGCGGGAGCGTGCGGCGAAGTCCGCCGTCGGCGCCTTCGACACGGCACTGGGCCTCGTCCCGTGGGGCGCGGCCCTCGGCGGCGCACGGCTGCGGGCTCGTACGGACGGCGTCCCCGGTCTCGTACCCCTGCTGGCCTCGGCCGGACCCGAGGGCCAGACGGTGGCCGCCGCACACCTGCACCGCCACCTGGACCTGTGCCTGCCCGGCGAGGGCAGCGGGCGGCCCCGCCCGGCATGGCGCTGGGACGAGGCGCACGGCTGGCTGGCCGAAGCGGATCCCGCACCCGGCTGGGCCCGGGGTGAGGCGTGGCTCCTCCTGGCCGTCGCGGACGCCCTGCTGCTCGCGGACGCCCCGTGCCGGCGTACGGACCGGCTTACTCGGGCGGCCGAACTCCTCCTCGCGGAGTGCGCGATGCTTGTCGGCCCCCCGGTCCCGCCGACGGACGCCGACCGGGCGGACGGCCCGCTCGACACCTCGGCCGCCGCCATCACCGCGGTCGCCCTCCTGAAGCTCGCGCTCGTTCCCGGGGCCGCGTGGTCGACAGCGTGCGCGTCCCGGGCGGAGGCCGTCCTGCACCGGCTCGTCCACGACCACCTCGCCCGGCCGGGCGGCCCGCGCCCGGCCGGGATGCTCCTCGACGGCTGCTACGACGCCCGCAGCGGCACGGCCGTCCGCCACGAACTCGTCTGGGGTGACTTCTTCCTGGCCCTCGGCCTGGCGGCCCTCGTCGGCCGCGTCGACCTCAGGCGGGTGTGACGGCGGAGCCCGGACGGCTCCGCAGGACGCGCCGGGCGACGGACGAGACGTGCTGCTCGTCCGGCCCGTCGAGGATGCGGGCCGTGCGACCCGTACGGAACAGCGCCGGCAGGGGCGTGTCCGGGCCGAGGCCGGCCGCGCCGAAGACCTGGATGGCCCGGTCCCCGACCTCCTGGAGGGTGCGCGCCGCCGCCGTCTTCGCCAGCCCGACCTCCACGTGGGCGTCGCGTCCGTCGGCGACCAGGGCCATCGCCTCGTACACGAGCGGCCGTGCCGTCCTCAGTGCCAACAAGCATTCGAAGACGTGCTGTCGGACGAGCTGGCGGTCCGCGAGCGGTCCCCGTGCACCCTGACGTGCCGTGGCCCGGTCACAGAGGAGATCGAAGGCCCGCTGGGCCTGACCGAGCCACCGCAACGCCCGTAGTGTCCGCCCCAGTTGGAGGCGTTCGCCCGCGACGGCCAGGGCTTGCCCGGTGTCGCCCACGAGGTGATCCTCGTCGACCTCGACGCCGTCGAACTCGATCTCGTACTGACCGGTCGCGCCCAGGATCGGCAGCTCGCGCACGATACGGAACCCGGGGGAGTCGGTCGGCACGAGGAGCAGGGAGAGTCCGGTGCGGTCTCCGGCCGACCCGCTGGTGCGGGCGAGTACGGTCACGAGGTCCGCGTCGCCCGCGTTCGACACGAACCACTTCCGGCCCGTGACGCGCCGGCCGCCGCCGGGCCGTCGCTCCGCCCGGGTCGTCGTGAGTGCGGGCTCGGTCCCCGGCGTGTCCGGCTCCGTCATCGCGTAGCAGGTACGGAGGTCGCCGGAGACGAGGCGCCGCAGGTACTCCGCGCGCACCCGTGCGGATCCGTGCCGCGACAGCATGGTCACGTCGAGGAGGGACGCCGATCCGAGGGCCGCGGGACCGTGATCACTGGCACCTTCGGCCTCGGCGATCGCCGCGTAGGCGCTCAAGGACAGCCCGCCGCCGCCCAGTTCGGTCGGCAGGGGGAGCGCCCACAGGCCGGACTCACGGGCCTCCACGCGTAGCCGCTCCCGAAGGTCCCTGGCGTTCGGACCGCCCGCGTCGAGATCCGACTCGGACGGGAAGACGCGTTCACGGACGAACGCGGAGACCTTCTTCCGCAGCAGGTCGACATCCGCCGCATCGTGATCCGTTACGTCATGATCCGTCACTGTTTTCCTCCATCTCGGGAACTCGACAGAACACGCGTCCGACTGCCTGCCCGTGGAAGTGGTCGGGCGTACCGGCTCCCCAGTTCCCGTGACCGTGAAAGTCCCCGTGCGACGGCCACCACCGCCGCGCCAGGAGAGGAGAGCCATGGCGTCATCAGCGACCGCGCACACCGCGGTCCGCCGTCCGCTCGACACAGCCCGTCCGCTCGACGCACTGCGGTGCGACATCGGCGGCCCCGAGGCTCTGACCCGCGTCGTGTCCGACCATCTGAGGCGGCTCGGGGCGACGGTCCGGGACGACGGCTCGGGGGACATCGCACTCGGCGGCGATGGGTTCGCGCCCGTCGCGGCCCGCACCGCCTGGGGGTCGGCCGGCTCCGGGATCGAGGACGAGGCCACCGCCCAGGCCGTCACCGGCGTCATGGCCGTCCACGGCCGCCGCCACGGGACCCCGCGCGGCCTCGGCGTCGACTGTCTGGCCACCGCCACCGGCGTGCTCACCGTCCAGGGCTTGCTCGCCGGGCTCGTCGGGCAGGCCCGGGGCGGTGCGCCGGCCCGCGTGCGCACGACGACGGCCGACCGGGCCGGGCTGCTCACCGTCTCCCAGTACCTCGCCGCGGCCGGCGCCGACGAGCCGGAGGCCGTCGAACCGGCCCCCGGCGGACCGCCGTTCACCTCCGCCGACGGCTTCCTCTTCGAGCTGGAGACACTCGACCCGGGGGCCTGGGCGGAGTTCTGGCGCGCCCTGGAGGCTCCCGCCGACGCGATACGAGCGGGCTGGCGGCCCTTCCAGTTCCGGTACGCCACCGCCTGCGCGCCCTTCCCCGTCGACCTGCACGAGGTGACCCGTCGCCACGCCTGGGCGCGGATCCGGCAGGCCGCCGCGCTGTCGGGAGCCGAGGTGTGCCGACTGCGGACGCTCGCCGAGCGCGCAGGAGAGGACGACGGCGCCGACCCGTGGAGCCTGCGCACGCTGGATCCGGGCCGACGGGGGACCGCCACGGCCGCCACGGCGGACCGGCCGCTGGCCGGCCTGACCGTCCTGGAGGCGGGCCGCCGGATCCAAGCACCCCTTGCCGCACATCTGTTGGGCCTGCTGGGCGCCCGCGTGATCCGGATCGAGCCGCCGGGCGGTGACCCGCTCCGGGGCATGCCGCCCGCCTGCGACGGGATCTCCGCCCGCTGGCTCGCCCTCAACCGGGGCAAGGAGGCGGTGGAGATCGACATCAAGGCGCCCGGTGACCGGGGCCGCCTGCGTGAACTCGTGGCCGACGCCGACGTGTTCGTCCACAACTGGGCCCCGGGCAAGGCCGCCGAACTCGCACTCGACGCCGAGCACCTGACCGCCGTGAACCCGTCCCTCGTCTACGCCTACACCGGGGGCTGGGCCGACCGGCTCGACGACGCCCCCATGGGCACCGACTTCATGGTGCAGGCCCGCACGGGTGTCGGGGAAGCCGCCCATCCGGCGGGCGAACCGCCCGTCCCGTCCCTGATGACGCTCCTCGACGTCCTGGGTGGTCTGCACGGCACCGAGGCCGTCCTCGCCGGCCTGCTTCTGCGCGAGCGCACGGGCCACGGCGTACGGGTCGACTCCTCGTTGCTCGGCGCGGCCGACACCCTCCTCGCCCCCGTCCTGCGACAGGTCGCCGCCGGCGCGGACTCCCGGCGCCCCGCCGGATTCCGGTACCCGCTCCGGACCTCCGACGGCTGGATCGCCCCCAGCGACACCAGCGCGCCCGCCGCCGCGGCGTACGACGTCACGGGCATGTGCACCGAGGACGCCCTGGACCGGCTGCGCGGCCACGGCCTGACGGCCACCGCCGTCACCACGGACCTGTCCGCCCTCCACCACGATCCGCGGCTGTCCGGCTCGATCAGCCGGGACGCGCACGGTGCCCCCGCCGTCCCCGACCCCTGGAGCTTCGCGTGACCGTCACCCTGACCGACCTGCTGCCCGCCGAACTCCGCCGCTCCTGGGTGGTCGACGGCACCTGCCCGGACCTCGACCTCTACAGCCTCTACCGGGCCAGACAGATAGCCGACCTGCACCGCACCGCCGTGATCGACGCCAAGGGCACGCTCTGCTACACGGCCCTCGACCGCAAGGTCCGATGTCTCGCCGAGGGCCTGCGCGGGCTCGGCATCGGTGTCGGGGACGTCGTCGCCGTCCAGCTCCCCGACAACCGCAACGCCGTCATCGCGGATCTCGCCCTCGCCGCACTGGGCGCCGTCGCCCTCCCCTTCCCCGTCGGGCGCGGCGCCGTGGAGGCCGAGTGCCTGCTGCGCCGCGCGGAGGCGGTGGCCGTCATCGCCGCGACCGAACACCGCGACCAGCACCACGCCGCCGACCTCCAGACCCTCGCCCCGGCACTGCCCGCCCTGCGCCACGTGATCGCCGCAGGACGCGGCACCGCCCCTGAGGGAACGATTCCCCTGGCCCAGCTGCTGCGGACGGACCCCGCCGGATTCGTCCCGGCCCGCCCCGACCCCGACAGCGCCGCGCGCATCCTCGTCTCCTCCGGGTCGGAGGCGGAACCGAAGATGGTGGCGTACTCCCACAACGCCCTGGCCGGCGGGCGCGGCAACTTCCTCGCCTCCCTCATGCCCGACGGCGCTCCGCCCCGCTGCCTCTTCCTCGTGCCGCTCGGCTCGGCCTTCGGGTCGAACGGCACGGCCGTCACGCTCGCGCGGCACGGCGGCACCCTCGTCCTGCTCGACCACTTCACGCCCGAGGCCGCGCTCGCGGCCGTGCGGGAGCACGAGCCCACCCACATCCTCGGCGTGCCCACCATGATCCGGATGATGCTGGAGGCCCTGGAGAAGGCGGACGGCCCGCTGCCCACTCCCACCGCGCTCGTCCTGGGGGGCGCACCCCTCGACGAAGCCACCGCGACGGCGGCGGCCGAGGCGTTCGGCTGCCCGGTCGTCAACCTCTACGGGTCGGCGGACGGCGTCAACTGTCATACGGGACTGGGGCATTCCGTGCCGCCCACCGACCGCTCCGGCGTCGTCGCCGGCCGGCCCGATCCCCGGGTCACCGAGATCCGCATCGCCGACCCCGACACGCACGAGCAGCTGCCCGACGGGCGGGTCGGGGAGATCGTCTCGCGCGGACCGATGACCCCGCTCCGCTACGTGGCCTCCCCCGACCTCGACGCCCGCTACCGCACTCCGGAGGGGTGGGTCCGGACGGGCGACCTCGGCTTCCTCGACGACGGGGGCGTCCTCCACGTCGTCGGCCGTTTCAAGGACATCGTGATACGTGGCGGCGCCAACATCAGCCCCGCCGAGGTCGAGCGCGCACTGGTCTCCCACCCGCAGGTGCGGGACGTCGTCTGCGTCGGGGTGCCCGACCCGCTGATGGGGGAGCGGCTCGCCGCCTGCCTGGTCGGCAAGGGCTCCAGGGTCCCGACGCTGACGGAACTCGGCGTCTACCTGGCCGAGCGCGGTCTCGACCGGCACAAGCACCCCGAGCACCTGCTCGTGCTCCCCGAACTGCCGCTGACCGCCGCCGGAAAGCCCGATCGCGCGGCGCTGCGGCGCCGGATCGCCGAGCGGGGAACCACCCTCGTCGAGGCCTGACGGCATGAGGGAGGGGAGGGCCGCCGTCGGCGGCCCTCCCCTCCCTCATGTGGCCCGGGCTCAGCCCATGGCCTTCTTCCACTCGGCCGCCGCGTCGCGGTACACGGCGAGGAGATCCAGGTCCTCGCCCGGATAGTTGACGATCTCGACCTGCTCGGCGCCCGAGTCGGGCAGGACCGTGCCCGTCGACATGTGGGCGTTGTCGAGGACGAACGCGGGCTTCTGCGCCGAGAGCGAGGCGAGCTGGGCGGGCGTGACCGGCTCGGGGCCGTACGTGCCGACCGGCGTGGCGCCCGCGAGACCGGCCGCCCAGGCGCTGAAGACCTGGGTGACGACGACCGGGCTCTTCCCGCCCGGCCAGGCGGCCTTGAGCTCGCCGTTCAACTTCGTGACCTCACCGTCGAGCCGGGTCTTCCACCGCTCGGCGGCGTCCTTCGTGCCGAACAGGCCGCCCAGACGGGTCACTTCGGCGCCGGCCTTCGCCGGGTCGTTGTCGAGGTTCACCTCGACCAGCTTCGCCTTCGACCCGGCCGCCTCCTTGATCTTCGCGGCGTACGGCTCGAACGGCGCGTACAGCACGAAGTCGGCCTTCGCGACGGCCGCCAGGTCCGACGGCTTCGGGTCGTAGTCGGGGGCGTGGTGCACCGACTGGGGCACGATCACCGTGATGTCCTCGGCCCCGGCGGCCTTGGCGAAGGCGCCCTCCCAGGTGGTCGTCACGACCACCACCGGCCTGTGGTTCTTGTGGTCGGCGGTGCCGGGAGAGGCGGCGTCCTCGCCGCCGCACCCGGTGAGCAGCGGCAGGGCCGCGCTCAGTGCGACGAGGGAAGCGATGCGGGTGTTGCGGACGCGGGTGCGCGCCATGAGCTGGTTCTCCGTTCGGGAATGAGATGGGCGGCGAGGACCACGGTCCCCGCCGTCAGGACGAGGACCGGGCCAGGGGGCCAGTCCAGCCACAGGGCCAGGAGGAAACCCGTCGCGTTGACGGCGACGCCGATGCCGACCGCCCACAGGGTGATCGACCACAGGGAGCGGCCGAGGCGGCGGGCGGCCAGGGCCGGCAGCAGGGTCAGGGCGTCGACGAGGAGCGCGCCGGTCAGCTTGATGGCCCCGGCGACCGCGACGGCGACGAGTACGAGAAGCGCGGTGGTGAGGAAACGTACGGGCACGCCCGAGCACTGGGCGAGCTCCCGGTCGTACAGCAGCAGGCCCACGTCGCGGCGTCGCCACCAGAACAGCGCCGGCACGGCCACGGCGAGCAGGCCGAGCACCACGAGGTCGGCGGTGCCGACGGACAGGATCGACCCCCAGAGGAGGGCGAAGGCGCCCGAGGCGTTGACGCCGGAGACGGCGAGGAGCAGGAGCGCGGCGGCGATGGCCAGGCTCATCAGCAAGCCCATCGCCCCCGAGAGCCCGGCGGGTGTCCGCGCCAGCGGGGCGACGCCCGCCCCCGACAGGGCGCAGGCCACGAGGGCGCACAGCATCGGATCGAGCCCGGTCAGAAGGCCGACGGCGATGCCGAGGAGCGCCACGTGCATCATCGCGAACCGCACCGGCATGATGTCGAGCCCGACGATGACGACCCCGACCACCGGCAGCCCGACGGCCGCCAGGAGCAGGGCCACCCCCGCCCGCTGGACGGGTACCAGCTGGAGCATGGCGCCGAGATCGGCGGCCGCGAGCGTGTTCACCGCACCTCCCGCAGCCGGCCGGCGGCCATCTCCAGGACCCGGTCGCAGCGTTCCGCGAGCGCCCGGTCGTGCGTCACGACGACGAGCGTGACCGGAAGGGCGGTCAGCACGTCGGCCGCTTCCTCCTGCCCCTCGAAGTCGAGCGCGGCGGTCGGCTCGTCGGCGAGCAGCACCTGTGCGCCCGCCGCGGCACAGCCGATCGCCCGCGCCAGATACATCCGCTGCAACTGCCCACCGGACAGCGTGTCCACGGGCCTTGCGGTCAGCGGGCCCACACCGAGCCGATCCGCGGCCCTCGTCGCCTCGGCCCACGCCCCACTGCTCGCCAGCAGTTCGTCCCCGCGCAGCGGGAACCGTCCGGCGGCGGGCTTCTGCGGGATCCAGGCGCACGACCGCCGCCGCCACGCCCACTCGGCGGCGGAGCGCGCTCCGCGCCCGCCGACCTCGATGATGCCGCTCGTGTGCCGGTGCAGCCCGAGGACCGCGCGCAGCAGCGTCGTCTTCCCGGACCCGTTCGTCCCGGTCAGCGCGATCCGCTCGCCGGCGGCGATCTCCAGATCCACCCCCACCACGGCTTCGTTGCGGCCGTGCCGACAGGCGACTCCGCGCATGCGTATGTCCAGTCCGCCCATCCTCCGCCTTTCGCCGCTGCCGTGCCGGTGCGGTGAGGGAGTCGTACGGAAAGGACGTCGAGTTCCCGCGCCGGGGCGGGAACTCCGGACCGGCGCGGGCCGACGACCGCCGCCTTCGGCCGCGATGTGCGGCGCGGTCCCGGCGTTCCCGGTGGGTGGCCTCTGGTTCCTCCGTACCCGACTGCGACACGAGGTGCCCGCCGCAGACGTCGCACGGAAGGCGGAAGGAGTGACCGGCGCCACCGTGCGTGACGGCCCTGCTCCCGTCGACGCCCCGCCCGGTCCTTGCTCCGGATGGCGCACTCCGGAATGCCGCCTCCGCGGCGATCGGCAGGAATGGAACCACTACAAGGGGTGCCTCGAATCAGGAGGACGGATGGCCGACCCACTGGAACCACCGCAGGAACCGGCCCAGCAGGGTTCGCCGTCGGACGGCAGACCACACATGGCCGGCCCGGGCAGGATCGCGCGCAAGGTGGCCTCGGCGGTGCTGATCGTCCTCGCCTGCATCCTGGTCCCCGTGTCGGTGCTGACCGTGTGGGTGCACGACATCGCCCTCGACACGGACCGGTACGTCGACACGGTCGCACCGCTTGCCTCCGACCCCGCGATCGAGGCGGCCGCCGCCCACCGGATGGTCGAGGCCGTCGACGTACGGGTCGACGGCAAGCAGGTCACCGCCGAGATCGCGGCCTGGTTGCAGTCGCAGGGCCTGCCGCCCCGCGCCGCCCAGGCCGTGAAGGGGCTGGCCCCCCAGCTGGACGCCGCCGTCACCGGCGCAGCGGAAAAGGTGGCGACGCGCTTCGTCGAGAGCGACAGGTTCGAGAAGGTGTGGACCACCGCCAACCGGGCCGCTCATGCCGCCGTGGTGCACGCCCTGACCGGTCACGGACGTGGGGCGGTCGGCGTCGAGGAGGGCACCGTGACCCTCGACGTCGGCGCCGCTGTCGACCGCGTCAAGGAAGAACTCGTCGACGCCGGCGTGTCGCCGGCCGAGAAGATCCCCGACGTCGACAAGCAGATGGTGCTCTTCAAGTCCGACAAGCTGGAACGCATGCAGGGCGCCGCGCACGCGCTCGACGTGCTCGGCAACTGGATGCCGGTGCTGACGGTGCTCCTCGCCGCAGCAGGCGTCCTCCTCGCGCACCGGCGCAGACGCGCCCTGGCGAAGACCGCCCTGGGCGCCGCACTGGCCTGTCTGATCGTCGCCATCGGTCTTGTCGTAGCCCGCCGCTACTACCTGGACCATCTGCCCCCGCAGGTGCAGTCCGAGGCGGCTGCGGCAGCGATCTTCGACCAGCTCCTGCACTTCCTGCGGGTCACGCTGCGCACCGTCATCGTGCTGGGCGTGATCATCGCTCTCGGCGCCTACTTCATCGGGCCGGGCGGATGGGCGCGCGCCGTACGGGCCACCTCCGAGCGGACCGCCGACTCCGCGGCCCGATGGGCCGACACCCACGGTATCCACACCGGCCGCGTCGGTACGTGGACGGCGGACTACCGGCGATGGCTCACGATCGGAGCCCTGCTGGTGCTGGCCCTGCTGTTCGCCCTGTGGAACCACCCCACGGTCCTGACGGTGCTGCTGCTGGTCCTCATCTACCTGGCGGTGCTGGCATTGATCGCCCTGGTGGCGGCGACCGGCCGCAGGACACAGGCAGCGGGACCGGCCGCACCCGTCAACCCGGAACCCGGCCGGTGACCGGAGCCGTTCGGGCCGCACCGCTCACCCGATCGGTGCGCCCCCGTCGCTGGGCCCCTCCCGGCCGACGAGAGTGGACGCAGGGGGCCTGCCCTGGCCATTGGAGAGGACCCATTCCGTGGTGAGCATTGCCGTCGATCTGAACCGCTGTCAGGGGTACGCGCAGTGCGCGTTCCTCGCTCCCGAGATCTTCACCATGCACGGCGACGAGGCGTTGCTGTACAACCCGGATGCGGACGAGGCACAGCGCGAGAAGCTCGCCCAGGCCGCCGCGGCCTGCCCCGTCCAGGCCATCCTCGTCGATGCCGTGGACGAGCCGGCCGAGGCGGTGCCCGATGCTCGGTGACGGAGCCTTGGAGCAGCTCAAACGCGAGGGCCGCATCGTCGTCGTCGGCGCCTCGCTGGCAGGCCTGCGGGCTGCCGAGACCCTGCGCGCCAAGGGCTTCGAAGGGTCCTTGACCATGATCGGCGACGAGCCCCACGAACCGTACGACCGGCCCCCGCTCTCCAAGGGGGTGCTGCTGGGCAGGGCGCGCGCCGACCGCACCGCGCTGCCCCGGCTCCGATCCGTCGACGCGACCTGGCGGCTCGGCGTTCCCGCCACCGGCCTGGACATGGCCGCGAGGACGGTGCGGCTGGCCGACGGCGACGAGGTGCCGTACGACCGGCTGCTGATCGCCACCGGTGTCCGGGCGCGGCCGTGGCCCCGCGAGGAGGAGGCGGAACTCGACGGCGTCTTCGTGCTGCGGACCCGCGACGAGGGCGCCGCGCTCGCCCGCCGGCTCGACGAGGGGCCCAAGCGGGTCCTCGTCATCGGCGGAGGATTCGCCGGCTCGGAGGTCGCCTCCGCCTGCCGCGAACGCGGCCTCCCCGTCACCGTCGCCGAACGAGGCGCCGCGCCCCTGGTCGGCGCGCTCGGCGGGGTCGTCGCCGCGGTGGCCGCCGACCTCCAGCGCGAGCACGGTGTGGACCTGCGGTGCGGGGTCATGGTGACCGCCCTGGAGGGCGACGCCTCGGGACGGGTGCGCGCCGCGCATCTGTCCGACGGCTCCACCGTGGAGACCGACGTGGTGGTCGTCTCGCTCGGCGCCCTCCGCAACACCGAATGGCTGTACGGGTCCGGGCTCGGCGCCGGGCCACGCGGCATCGCCTGTGATGCAGGCTGCCGAGCCTTCGACATCCGCGGAATCGTCACCGACGACATCTACGCCGCGGGCGACGTCGCCCGCTGTCCCCATCCCCTGTTCGGGTACCAGTTCCTGTCGCTGGAGCACTGGGGCAACGCCGTCGCCCAGGCCGGGATCGCGGCGCACAACATGCTCAGCGAGAGCATCGACCGACTGCCGCACATGGACGTGCCGGCCTTCTGGTCCTCCCAGTTCGGCGTCAACATCAAGTCGGTCGGAGTGCCGTCGATGGCGACGGAGATCCTGATCGCGCAGGGCTCACTGGACAGCCGCCGGTTCGTCGGCGTCTACGGGTACCAGGGGCGCGTCATCGGTGCCGTCTCCTTCGACCACGGCCGGTGGCTGCCGTTCTACGAGGAACTCATCGAGCGCACCGCGCCGTTCCCGCCGCAGTTCCCCACGGTCGACCGGCACGCGGACGGACAGCGGCCGAGGGACGCGGACTTCCCCGACCCCTCGATCCCCAGCCACGGCCCCACCGTGACCCTCAGCGGATACTCGCCGGCCGACCGCCGGATGACGTTCACCCCCGCGCACTGACCCGCACGGCCACAAGGACCTGCCATGACGCGAACCCTGCTGCACCAGATCCTGGACTACGCCAACCGGGCCGACCCGTACCCGATCTACGAAGAGCTGCGGAAGACACCGGTCCATCACGAGGCCGACGGGCCGTACGTGATCAGCACGTACTACGAGATCCGCAGCCTCCTCCACGATCCCCGGATCAGCTCCGACGCCCGCAACCTGGCGTCCAGCAGCGCCGACCCGCTGGCGGACCCGGCCTCCGAGGAGAGCGCCCTGCCGCCGGGCTTCCTACGCCTCGACCCGCCGGAACACGACCGGATGCGGCGCATGACGAACCGGCACTTCGGCCCGCCGCACTCCCCCCGCCGGGTCGACGGAATGCGTCCGGAGCTCCATGACATCGTCACCGGTCTCATCGACGGCATCGGCGACCCGGGGCGGATCGACCTGGTGGAGGAGTTCTCCTACCCCTTCCCGGTGACGGTGATCTGCAGGCTGCTGGGGGTGCCGCGCGAGGACGAGGCACGCTTCCACACCTGGGCGGACACCCTCGCCGCCAGCCTGGACCCCGACCCGGACGCCGATCCCGCCGAGCACGGCACGGACGCGCACGAGGCCCGGATGGCGTTGGGCATGTATCTGGCCGGCCTGATCGAGGAGCGCCGCAAGAACCCCGGGGACGACATGCTCTCCCAACTGGCGACGGCCAAGGGCGACGACGGCCCGATGACCACGATGGAACTGCTCAGCACCGCGGCTCTGCTCCTGATCGCGGGGCATGAGACCACGGTCAACCTCATCAGCAACGGAATGCTGACCCTGCTGCGTAATCCCGACGTCCTTCAGCGCCTGAGGACCGAGCCGCGACTGGCCGTGCCCATCGTGGAGGAACTCCTGCGCTTCGAGCCGCCGGTGCAGCTGCTGCCACAGCGCACCACGCTCGCCGACATCGAGGTCCGCGGCGTCACCATCCCCAAGGGCGCCACCCTCTGGCTGCTGCTGGCGTCCGGCAACCGCGACCCCCAGCGCTTCGAGAACCCGGACCGCTTCGACCCGGACCGCCCGGACGTCCAGCACCTCGGCCTGGGCAGCGGCATCCACAGCTGCTTCGGCGCACCGCTCGCCCGGTTGGAGGCCCAACTCGCCCTGTCGGAGCTGGCTCGGAGACTGGAGAACCCCCGACTGCTGGACGACCCGCCCCCGTACCGCCAGAACGCGGTACTGCGCGGGCCGCGCCATCTGCGGATCGCCTGCGACGGGATCCGCCCCTAGGCCGTCTCTTCCGACACGCCGTGTCCGGCGCCCCGACATGGTCAGGAGTACCAGGAGGCCTCCGTCGGACGCGCCCGCCGGGGCACCTCCCGGGCGGGCATGGGCGTGCGCTCGCCACCCACGAGCAGGGTGCTGGCCGGATCGCCGCCGAGAGCGCCCGGGAGCGCCACCTCGACCTCGATGCCGCGAGGCGGCTCGGTGGGCAGGATCGTGGTCATCACCGCCGTCTGGGCGTGGTGGCCGTGGACGCGGGCGGCGGCGACCTGCTTCCCGTCCACGAGGAGCTCCAGCTCCCGGGTCCCGCCCATTCGCAGGCCCACGGTGACCGAGCAGCCGGCGTGCTCGCAGTGAAAGTGGTACTCGCGGCCCATGGTCGCCTCCCTGAAGCGCCTGGCAACAAAGCCCCTGCCCTTCATCGTGGCACCGAGTGGCGGCTGCGTCAGCCGGTCGACGGCCGAGGCACCGCCAGGTTCGGCATCCGGGTCGGGGGTAGGTACGGGGACCGTCCGGCCCCTGCGCATGCGACAGGGGCGAGAGACGATCGAGGTAGGGCATGTCCCGTCGGCCGGGTGATCGCCGGGTGCTGGGTCTGGAATCCGCGCGCGCGAGTGGATCGCCGACCTCCAGGTGAAGGCGTCACCGGGAGAGGAACATGAATGCGTCGAGCAAGGCTTCGAACGGCGGGCGGGTCGGCCGTCCGGCTCGGTCGTCGGTGGCGGTCGGCCCCCAGGCCGCGGGCGAGGGGGCCGCGGCACGGCGAGGAGCCGGCCGTGCGCGGCGGGTGGCCGACTGGGGCAGGGGGAAGTACACCGGGTCCTGGGCCGATTCCTTGTGGCGACGCCTGGGTGCGGTCGACTTCATCAGCCAGGCCATGGTGCTGGCCGCCACGCTGTTGCTGTGCGCGGTGCCGTTCTTCCTGATCGTGACCGCTCTGGCCGGGCGCTCGGCCGCGTCGGCACTGTCGCAGCGCATGGGCCTCAGTGAGCAGGCCGCAGCCGACGTCGGAGAGCTCTTCGCCTCTTCGTCCGCCATTTCCGCCGCGGTGACCGGGCTGTCCTGGGTGTTCTTCGTCCTGGCCGGGCTCGCCGGGGCGAAGGCGGTCCAGCAGCTCTACCAGCGGGTCTTCGACGTGAGGGCCCGGGGCGTGGCGGACTCGGTGCGCGCTCTCGTCTGGCTGGCGCTGGTCGTGGGCTCGCTGTTCGCGGTGTCCGCAGTGGGTCCGGGGCTGCGGGAGAGCGGTCCGGTGTTCTTCTGGATCACGCATTTCGTGCTGAGCATCGGTTTCTTCTGGTTGTCGATGTGGTTCCTGCTGGCCGGGAAGATCGCCTGGCGCAGACTGCTGCCCTGCGCGGTCGCCACGGGTGTCTGCTGGGTGGGCATGATGGCGGTGTTCTCGGTGATCTTCTCCGGCTTGATCGTCAGTTACGACCAGAGATACGGGTTGATCGGGACCGTGTTCGCGTTCATGTCCTTCTTCATCGCGATCGGGGTGGTGCTGGTCCTGGGAGCGGCACTCGGCCTGGTGTGGACGGAGCACGGTCTGTCGTTCCGGGGCGCCCTGAGCAGGCTGCGCAGGAAGTCATGACAGGCGGCCGAGCAGACGGGACACCGCACGGACGGGGCCGCGCCGGCCGCCCGAAGCGGCGCGGGGCGCCGGCGACGTTCGTCGATCACGTCCGATCGGACGGCGTGATCGTCCGCCTTGAATCGCGCCGTCATCGCAAGCACCACGTGCCGGCCGCCGGATCGACCTGGTGGGCACCCGCAGCCCGTGGTTGGTGGATCGCGGTGCTGTTCGCCCTGGGGTCCCTGCTGTTCGCGGTCGGGTCGATTCCTGCCTATGGCGACGCCGTCGGGGCCCGAGGGGACACCGTCACCTACTTCGTCGGCTCCCTGTTCTTCACCTCGGCGTCCTTCCTCTGCTACCGCGAGACGGTCGACGCCGCGCCCCCGGCACGCAATCCCCACCACCGGCGGTTCTTCACCTACCAGCCCGACCGGATCGACTGGTGGGCCACCGCGATCCAGCTCGTCGGCACCGTCTACTTCAACGTCAGCACCGGGCTCGCCATGGCCGACAACCTGTCCGCCGAGGCCGCGCACCAGCACGTGTGGCGGCCCGACGCCATCGGCTCCGTGTGTTTCCTGGTGGCCGGCGCGCTCGCCTGGTACGAGACCTGCCACGGCTGGCTCGCCTGGCGCCCCCGGTCCTGGGCCTGGTGGATCACCCTGACCAACCTGATCGGATCCATCGCGTTCGGGGTTTCCGCGGTCGCCGGGTACATCGACCCGGTCACCGGTCAGGTGAACAACCTCGACCGGGCCGACACGCAAACCCTGATCGGCGCGGTGTGCTTCCTCGTCGGCGCCGTCCTGCTGCTTCCCGAGCGCACCGAGGAAACCCCGGCCCCGGCCCCTGAGGCCGACCGGCCGCGTGGTCCCGGACACGGTTCACCCCCCGGATCGCTTCGGTCGGCGAAGCTCCGGTGTCCACCGCCGTAGGACAAGAAGCACTCTGCCTCGCCGGAACCTACCGTGGACCTTGGGGACCGATCCCACGGAGGGACGATGGACAAGAACAGGGCCATGGGCATGGCCAAAGCCCGATTCAAGGCGATCGCGGGAAAGCTCACCGGCGACGAGCGTCTGGAGGCCGAGGGGAGAACGGACCAGGCGAAGGTCAAGATCCGTCAGAAGATGCAGGACATCCGGCACCGTGCTGAAGGCATCAAGGACTCGCTCAAGCACGACCGTTCATGACGTACGTGCTCGGCGTCGCGTCAGCGGGGGAGGGCCGAGGCGACCGGAGGGCGCAACCGAAGGACGGAAGCACTTCGATGTCCTCCCGTGATCCGGATGGTGCCGATCGGCGATGGCGCGGGCCGATCGGGACCTGGCCGGCCGTGGTGCTCGTGGTCGGCGTTCTCGTCGCGGCCAATGTCCTCCTGAACCGATGGACCGGGCCGATCCGCCTGGTGGCGGCCGTCGCGATCAGCGTCCTGCTGCTCGGTGTGCTCCGCTGGGCGGGCGGCACCCTGGCGGACGCGGGCCTGGCGCCCGGGACGCTGGCCCGCGGAGCCGGATGGGCGCTGGCGCTGACAGGGCTGGTCGGAGTCGTCTACGTCGTCGGGGCGCTGCTGCCGGCCACCCGGTCACTGTTCGAGGACCGGCGGTACGACGCGATGACCGGGGGCGAGTTGGTGACACGCGTTCTCGTGGTGGTGCCCGTCGGCACCGTCCTGGTGGAGGAGATCGCGTTCCGCGGAGTGCTGTACGGACTGGTGTGCCGGGCCCGTGGAGCGGTCTGGGCGACCGCCGTGTCCAGTGTGCTGTTCGGCCTGTGGCACGTCCTGCCGTCCCTGCACCTGGCGACCGCGAAGCCCGCGCTGACCTCGGTCCTCGGGGGCTCCGTGCTCGGCTCTGTCCTCGCCGTCATGGGCGCCGTCCTGTTCACGGCCCTGGCGGGCGTCCTGCTCTGCGAACTGCGACGCCGCAGTGGCAGTCTGCTGGCCCCCATGGGGCTGCACTGGGCGGTCAACGCGCTCGGCTACGTCGTCGGCTTCCTGCTGCGCTGACCGCGCGGCGGGCGAAAAGCCCGCGCGCGGGGCGTCAGTGCTTCGGCTCGATGACGACGCGCAGCCGGTCCAGGTCCTGCGGAGTGAAGCCCGAGGGCCGCATGACGGCGTTCCAGCCGTCGACGTACGCGGCCTTGTAGGTGTGGCCGTGGCCGTCCGGCACGCCCGTGGCGAACGGCAGGTCGGCGGTGACCTGCCAGAAAGTCACGAACGGGATCCAGATCATCTCGTCCAGCACGTCGCCGCCGGGCGCCTCGCCGATCCAGTCGGGCTCGGAGAGAGTCAGCTGCGGGCTCCACCAGACGATCGGATCGGACGGGTGCATGAGGTACAGCACCCGCGTGCCGTCCCACGGCTGGTCCGCCGGAAGGATCCCGGTGGTCGGGGCGTCGGTGAACCGTACGGTCCGCCCCTCCTTGTAGACGGGCTCGATCTCCGGGCTGCCCGCGTCACGGTGGTCGCTGAACTTGCGGAACAGGGTGTTGAAGTTCGGTGGACCGGCGAACAGGGTGCCGGAGGTGCGGTTGCGCAGGTCGTACTCGCCGCTGAAGGCCGTCTCGCCACCGAACGACCCCAGGCTCTCGCCCGCCACGAACAGCCGCGGCCGCTGGTCCTGGGGCAGCTTGGACCAGCGGCCGTACACCGCGTCGAAGAGTTCACGGCCGGCCTCGCGCGCCTTGGACTGGTCCACGAGATAGGACAGCCACGACGGCAGGTACGAGTACTGCATCGCCACGGTGGCCGAGTCGCCGTCGCCGAGGTACTCGAACGAGTCCACGGCGGCGGGGTCGACCCAGCCGCTTCCGGTGGTGGTCATCACGAGCAGGTTCGCGCGCTCGAAGCCGCCGGCCCGTTCGAGGTCCGCGACGGCCCGCTCGGCGCGGGCTTCCGCGTCGTCGGCGGTCTGGAGCCCGGCGTAGGCCCGGACGGGCTCCAGGGCGGGGCGGTGGGTGAACGCGCCGATGTCCCGGGCCGTCGGACCGCTGCCGGTGAAGGCCCGGCCCTGGTAGCCCAGCGTGTTCCACGGCACCAGCGAGCCGGGCCCGCCGGAGCGCAGGGTGGTCGTGGGCTGGTGCACGCCTTCGGGAGTCTCGTTGTCCCGCAGCGAGAACGCCTCGTTGGTCGCGTTCACGAAACCGGCGAGGAGCACTCCGCTGACCACGGACCATGCGAGGCCCGCCACCACGATCCAGCCGACCACCCGTGCCGCGCGCGGGCCGATCCAGCGGCGGAGCAGGCGGGCGACCCAGCGGTACAGACGTCGGAGTCCCCGGCCCGCGAGCAGCAGCAGCGAGAAGACGAGCGCGGCCACGAACGGGCAGGCGACGGCGGTGAGGACGTTGTAGTCGCTGACCCCCATGAGCTCGCGGATCTCGTGCTGCCAGTACTGACCGAACCCGAACGCCAGGCCGAACAGTACGACCGCGCACACGATCAGGACCTGCCACGACCTGCGCGACGCGCTCCGCGCCTCCCGGTCGGCGAACGCGCGCCATATGTAGGCCGCGATCACGCCCAGCCCGTACCCGATGGCTGCGCTGATGCCGCAGATCAGTCCCTGGAGGATGCCGCCGCGAGGCAGCAGCGACGGGGTGAAGGAGAGGCAGGCGAGGAGCAGCGCGCCCCAGCAGCCGGGGACCGTGAGGTGCGGCGACCACCGGAGGCGCTTCCCGGAGCCGGGGGCCGGCCCGGCGTCCCCGGTCCCCGCTTTGTCGCGGTCCGCGGAGTCCCCGTCCGGCGGAGACGCGTGCAGGTCAGGAGTCATGGCTGTCCTCCGGGGGACATCATCCCAAGGCCCCGGAGGACCTGCCATTCGGACTCGCCGCGCCGCGAGAGCGAGGGCGGCCGTCGAGCCGGGTCATCAGGCCGACGGCGCCCGAAGCAACGTCAACTACGCTCCTGCCGGCTGCACAACCCAGCCGGTCAGCCCGGGCGGGGGCCGGAGGAGTCGTCGTCCGGGTTCACGCCGGTGAACGCCGCGTCGTCCTTCGTGCCGCTGGGGCGCTGGGTCCGGCCCCTTCGGCCGGTGTCGCGCATGCCCTTCTCCGGCGAGCGGCCTCGCTTCTCGCCTCTGGCCGTGTCGCTGTGAACGGTGTCGCCGGGGACGTTCTGTTCTTCCTCCTTGGCGGTCTTCCGTCCCTTGCCGGGCGGGGGTGCGTGCTTCTCGGGATGGAAGGAACGCGACGCGCTCGGATTCTTCTGCTGGCGCGTCTCGTCCACATCAGGGGACCAGCCGTGCTGTCCGGCCATGCCGTCGCGGCTCGGCTCGCCGCGCGAGGGCCTGGAGGACTTCGGTGTCTCGGCCATGAGCCGACCTGCCTGTCCGTGCGAGGGGCATGCGTTCGCAAACCCCTGGGACTCCGATCTTCCCACGAGACGCAGGGCGCGTCTCCTGGACGGCGCTCCGTGGCGATCAGGCCGCCAATCGGCCGGACGCACACCTCGAACGGGTGAGGTGCGGGCTCCGCCAACCCGCTGGGCTCCTCGTGCCGGCCGATGATCGCAGGCGGTTGGTGGACCGCGGTTCCCAGGGCCGCACCCCCCTCCGCGACCCGGAAAGGCCGCCCATGCGCATCCTGCTCGTCGCCAGCAGCTTCAACAGCCTCACCCAGCGTGTCCTGGTCGAGCTGCGCGACCGCGGGCACACCGTCCCCGTGGAGGTCACCCCTGACGGGGCCGCCGTGCGCGAGGCCGTGGCACGCCACGCGCCCGACCTGGTCGTGGCCCCCCTGCTGAAGGCCGTCGTGCCCCGCGATGTGTGGACGGCACACCGTGTCCTGATCGTGCACCCCGGACCCGTGGGCGACCGCGGCCCGTCCTCGCTGGACCACGCGATCCGCGACGGGGTCGAGGAGTGGGGCGTCACCGTCCTCCAGGCCGACGAGGAGATGGACGCGGGCGACGTCTGGGCATCCGCGAGCTTCCGCGTGCCGGAGGTCGGCAAGAGCGATCTGTACCGCAACGAACTGTCCGACGCCGCCGTGGCCGCCGTGCTCCGCGCCGTCGAGAGGGTCGCCGCAGGGGCGGCACCGCGTCCGCAGACCGGCGAGATCCGCGCCCGACCCGCTCTCCGCCAGGAGGAGCGCCGGATCTCCTGGGGCGAGGACACCACCGGGACCGTCCTGCGCACCCTGCGGGCCGCCGACTCGCAGCCCGGCGTACCGGACCGGCTGCTCGGCGCCGAGTGGTTCCTGCACGGCGGCCACGCGGAGGACGGTCTGCGCGGGCGTCCCGGCGCTCTCCTCGCCACCCGGGCGGGCGCGGTCTGCCGCGCCACCGTGGACGGCGCGGTGTGGATCCCCGAGGTCCGTGCCCGCACCGGCCCCGGCAGGCCGCGTGCCTGCAAGCTCCCCGCCACCCTGGCCCTCGCGGGCCTGCTGCCGGAGCTCCCCGAACTGCCGGCACCCGTCGACCCGGCGCCGGGCCGGCGGACCTGGACCGACATCGCGTACCGCGAACAGGGGCCGGTCGGCGTCCTGTCCTTCGCGTTCCCCGGCGGGGCGATGAGCACCGACCAGTGCCGCCGCCTGCTTGACGCGTACGAGACGGCCCGTGGGCGTCCCACCTCCGTCCTGGTGCTCGGCGGGCAGCGCGACTTCTTCTCCAACGGCATCCATCTGAACGTCATCGAGGCCGCCGCCGACCCCGCCGCCGAGTCCTGGGCCAACATCAATGCCATGAACGACCTGGTCGAGGCGGTACTCACCACGACCGACCGGCTCGTCGTGAGCGCGATCGGCGGCAACGCCGCCGCCGGCGGGGTGATGCTCGCCCTCGCCGCCGACGAGGTCTGGTGCCGTTCGGGGTCGGTGCTCAACCCGCACTACCGGCGCATGGGCCTGTACGGATCGGAGTACTGGACCCGCACCCTGCCCGGGAAGGTGGGCGAGGCCCTGGCCGCGCGCCTCACCGAAGAGGCCACGCCGGTGTCCGCGGCCGCATCGCTCGACATGGGTCTGGTCGACCGGGTCGTCGACTGCGGACCCGGGGAGTTCGCCGCCGAGATCACCCGATTGGCCCTCCACCTGGCATCCCGTGGCGGTCTCCAGCCCCGGATCGCGGCCAAGAAGGCGGAGCACGAGCGCCGGGAGTCCGTCGCTCCCCTTGCGGCCCACCGCGAGCGGGAGCTCTCCCGGATGCGGACGATCTTCGACGATCCCGCCGCGAGCTACCACGCGCGGCGCCGGGCCTTCGCCCGGAAGGAGGCCCCCCGAGCGCCGCTCCCGAACGGCCCAGGTGCGGGCGCGGGCGGATCGGCCGACTGTTAAGCAAGACCTAGGCCCGACATGAGGCCTTGCCCCATCCCTCCTCAGGAGGCGACCCATGAGCGCAGTGAAACCGGCCCCGGTCGAGGACCAGGGTGCCGCACCCGGCAGCGAAGAGAAGCCGATCCACATCCTCTGGATCAACGCGGGTCTGAGCTGTGACGGAGACTCGGTGGCCCTGACCGCCGCCATGCAGCCCAGCATCGAGGAGATCGCCCTCGCGGGGCTGCCAGGGCTGCCCAGGATCGCGGTCCACTGGCCACTGATCGACTTCGAGTGCGGTCCGGTGGGCGGCGCCGACACGTTCATCGAGTGGTTCTTCAAGGGGGAGCGGGGCGAGATCGACCCGTTCGTGCTGGTGATCGAGGGCTCGATCCCGAACGAGGCGATCAAGCAGGAGGGCTACTGGTGCGGCTTCGGCGACGACCCGGAGACCGGCCAGCCCATCACCACCAGCGAGTGGATCGACCGGCTGGCGCCCAAGGCGCTCGCGGTGGTCGCGATCGGCACCTGCGCCACGTACGGCGGCATCCACGCCATGGCGGGGAACCCGACCGGCGCGATGGGCGTGCCCGACTACCTGGGCTGGGACTGGAAGTCCCACGCGGGCATCCCGATCGTGTGCGTGCCCGGCTGCCCCATCCAGCCGGACAACTTCGCGGAGACGCTGACCTACCTGCTCTACCAGGCGGTCGGCTCCGCGCCGATGATCCCGCTGGACGACAAGCTCCGTCCGACCTGGCTGTTCGGGGCGACCGTGCACGAGGGCTGCGACCGGGCCGGCTACTACGAGCAGGGCCAGTTCGCCTCGACGTACGACTCGCCCAAGTGCCTGGTCAAGCTCGGTTGCTGGGGCCCCGTCGTCAAGTGCAACGTCCCCAAGCGCGGCTGGATGAACGGTGTCGGCGGCTGTCCGAACGTCGGCGGCATCTGCATCGCGTGCACGATGCCCGGATTCCCGGACAAGTTCATGCCGTTCATGGACGAACCTCCCGGTGCCAAGGTCTCCGTCTCCGCCAGCGGTGTGTACGGCTCGGTGATCCGCCGGCTCCGGAGCATGACGTCCAGGACCGTGGACAAGGAGCCGAAGTGGCGGCACACCGGTGAACGGGTCACCACCGGCTACCGGCCGCCCTGGTGACCGTGACCGCCATCGCGCCACCCCGCAAGACCCCCCCATCCAACCCACTGTTCGCGAAGACGAAGAGTTGACGAAGGGCATCACAGCGACCATGGCATCTCCGGCGAAGACGACGGGTGACGGCTCCGGCCTTGTGGAGATGGCCTGGGACCCCATCACCCGGATCGTGGGCAGCCTCGGCATCCACACGAAGATCGATTTCAAGCAGAAGCGCGTCGCGGAGTGCTACAGCACGTCCTCCGTCTTCCGCGGCTACAGCGTCTTCATGCGGGGCAAGGACCCCCGCGACGCGCACTTCATCACCAGCCGCATCTGCGGCATCTGCGGTGACAACCACGCGACCTGCTCCGTGTACGCGCAGAACATGGCGTACGGCGTGAAGCCCCCGCACCTCGGCGAGTGGATCATCAACCTCGGCGAGTCCGCGGAGTACATGTTCGACCACAACATCTTCCAGGAGAACCTGGTCGGGGTCGACTACTGCGAGAAGATGGTCCGCGAGACCAACCCCGGCGTCCTGGAGCTGGCCGAGCGCACCGAGGCCCCGCACGCCGCCGAGCACGGCTACCGCACGATCGCGGACATCATGCGCTCCCTCAACCCCCTCGAAGGCGAGTTCTACCGCGAGGCGCTCCAGGTCAGCCGCTACACCCGGGAGATGTTCTGTCTCATGGAGGGGCGGCACGTCCACCCCTCCACCCTCTACCCCGGCGGCGTCGGCACGGTCGCGTCCGTGCAGCTGTTCACCGACTACATGAGCCGCCTCATGCGCTACGTGGAGTTCATGAAGCGGGTCGTCCCGCTCCACGACGACCTCTTCGACTTCTTCTACGAGGCGCTGCCCGGCTACGAGGAGGTCGGCCGCCGCCGTGTGCTCCTCGGCTGCTGGGGCGCGCTCAACGACCCCGAGCACTGCGACTTCACCTACGCCAACATGACCGACTGGGGCCGGCGGATGTTCGTCACCCCCGGTGTCGTCGTCGACGGCAAGCTGGTGACCAACGACCTCACCGAGATCAACCTCGGCATCCGCATCCTGCTCGGCAGCTCGTACTACGAGGACTGGCAGGGCCAGGAGCAGTTCGTCACCCACGATCCGCTGGGCAACCCGGTCGACCCGCGCCACCCGTGGAACCAGCACACCATCCCGGCCCCGCAGAAGCGGAACTTCGACGACAAGTACAGCTGGGTCATGTCCCCGCGCTGGTTCGACGGCAAGGACCACCTGGCACTGGACACCGGCGGCGGCCCCATCGCGCGCCTGTGGTCCACCGCGCTCTCCGGCCTCGTCGACATCGGCTACGTCAAGGCCACCGGGCACAGCGTCGTCATCAACCTCCCCCGGACGATGACCAAGCCGGAGACCACCTTCGAGTGGCAGATCCCGAAGTGGAGCAACGCCCTGGAGCGCAACCGCGCCCGGACCTACTTCCAGGCGTACGCGGCCGCCGTCGCCCTGCACTGCGCCGAGAAGGGCCTGGAGGAGGTCCGCGCCGGCCGCACGCAGACGTGGGAGAAGTTCGACGTGCCGGACGAGTCCATCGGTGTCGGCTTCACCGAGGCCGTACGGGGTGTCCTCTCGCACCACATGGTCATCAGGGACGGCAAGATCGCCAACTACCACCCCTATCCGCCGACGCCGTGGAACGCCTCCACGCGCGACACGTTCGGGACCCCCGGTCCGTACGAGGACGCGGTGCAGAACACCCCGATCTTCGAGGAGAACACGCCCGAGAACTTCAAGGGCATCGACATCATGCGCGCCGTGCGCAGCTTCGACCCCTGCCTGCCGTGCGGCGTCCACATGTACACGGGCAACGGCAGGACCGTGAAGCAGATGCACGTGCCCACCGGCCTGAGCGGTCTGGCCGGATGAGCGCGACCACGGCCGAACAGGCGGGCCGACGGGTCGAGGAGGTCCTGGACCGGCTGGCCGAGAACGGCGACGCCGAGGCCTGCGCGGCGGCGGAGGAAGTCGTACGCGTCCTCATGGAGTTCTACGGCAGCGGCATCGCCCGCGTCGTCGAGCTCCTCGGACGCCCCGCCGCCCGT
The DNA here is from genome assembly GCF_041053105.1 of Streptomyces sp. R44. Taxonomy (NCBI): domain Bacteria; kingdom Bacillati; phylum Actinomycetota; class Actinomycetes; order Kitasatosporales; family Streptomycetaceae; genus Streptomyces; species Streptomyces sp. R44. The sequence goes on from NZ_CP163444.1 coordinate 8,252,238, forward strand.
CCACCCGCCGACCCGCTGGGCCCGCTGCTCGCGGACGAACTCGTCGCGAGCCTCCTCAACCTCCACGGACTGCACCCCGAGGACGCGCCGACCCGTATCGACCGCGCCCTGTCCGCCCTGCCGCAGCCCGTGGAGAACGCCGGATTCGACCCGGCGACGGGCGTGCTGCGGCTGCGGGTCACCGCCTCGACCGGCTGCGGCTGCTCCGGCACCCAGGAGTCCGTCCGGCAGGCGGCCGTGGACGCCCTCGCCTGCTTCGCCCCCGAGGTCACCGGCGTGGAGCTGGAGAGCGGTGCCCCGCGCGAACCGGCACTGCTCCAGATCGGCACCCGTCCGTCCCTCGCGGGCGCGGACGGCCGCTCATCGGCCACCGCCCGGTGAACGGGCCGCCGAACAGCGCCGTGCGGCCCCCGGCACCCACCGGCCTGCGCCGGTTCACCACTCCCCGCCCGCCCCGCGAGGAGCGCTGCGAACTGTGCGGCGCCCCGCTGGCGGCCGAGGAGCGCCACCCGCATCTCGTCGACACGGACAAGCGGGCCCTGGTCTGCGCCTGCGGCCCGTGCGCGCAGCTCATGGACCGCTCCGCCGCCTCCCCGGGGCGGTTCCGGGCGGTCCCCGGCCGCTTCCTGAGCGACCCGGGCCACCGGATCGACGACCGGGCCTGGGAGTCGCTGCGGATCCCGGTCTCGGTCGCGTTCTTCTTCCGCAACTCCGCCCTCGACCGGCCGGTGGTGCTCTACCCGAGCCCCGCCGGCGCCACCGAGAGCGAACTGGAGGAGGACGCCTGGCGGTCCGTCCTCGACGCCACCCGGCTCGCCGCCCACCTCGAACCCGACGTCGAGGCCCTGCTGCTGCGCCGCCACGAGGGCCGCACCGAGTGCTTCCTCGTGCCGATCGACCTCTGCTACGAACTGGTGGGCCGCATGCGACTGCACTGGCAGGGCTTCGACGGAGGCGCGGAGGCGCGGGCCGACCTCGACGCCCTCTTCGCGCACGTCCGCGGCCTGGCCCGCGAGCCGCAGGGGAGCCGGCCGTGACCGAGTTCTCCTTCAGTTGCACCGACGTCCGCGCCGACGCCTACGCGGCCGGACCCACGCTCGTGTTCCGGCTGCGGATCACCGCCACCGGCGGCACCCGGGTCCACGCCATGGCCCTGCGCTGCCAGATCCGTGTCGAACCCGCCCGGCGCGGCTACGACGACCACGAGGCAGCGGCCCTGGCCGACCTCTTCGGCGAACGCTCCCGGTGGGGCAGCAGCCTCAACCCGGTCCAGTTCGCCCAGGCCTCCGTCATGGTGCCCGGCTTCACCGGCGAGATCGAGACCGACCTCGTCGTGCCCTGCACCTACGACACCGACATCGCCGCGTCCCGCTACTTCCGGGCGCTCTCCGACGGCGACGTCCCGCTGCTCCTGCTCTTCTCCGGCACCGCCTTCACCGGCGCCGGCGGCTTCCACGTCGAGCCCGTCCCCTGGGACAAGGAGGTCTCCCACCGCATGCCCGTGAAGGTGTGGCGCGAGATGATCGACCAGCACTTCCCCGGCTGCGGATGGATCCGGCTCCCGGGCGACGCGATGGACGCCCTGCTCGCCTACCGCTCGCGCCGGGCCCTCCCGTCGTGGGAGGCCACCGTCGAGTCCCTGCTCGAAGCGGCGGGGGAGAGGACACGATGACCACCGTCGCCTTCACCCCCGGCACCGAGGCGCGGTTCGCCGTCGCCCGGCACGTCGCCGACGCCGTCCTCTTCGAGGGGTACGTCCTCTACCCGTACCGTGCGTCCGCCGCGAAGAACCGGCTCCGCTGGCAGTTCGGGGTCCTGGTGCCGCCGTCCTGGAGCGCCGCCGCCGAGGAGCACGACTTCCAGCTCACCGAGTGCCTCATGGAGCCCAGGACCGGCGCCGAACTCGCCGTGGAGGTCCGCTTCCTGCGGGCTCAGCGGCGTACCGTCGAGGAACTCCGCGAGGACGGGACCTTCGCACCGACCGCCGAACTCCGGCTGGCCGACCGGGTCCTGGTGGCCTGGGACGAGGGCGTCGAGGAGCGCGTCACCCTCGTCGTCCCCGTCGCCGAACTGCGGGGCGACGGCACCGCCCTGCCCTTCACCCGCCCCGCCGCCGAGGAGACGGAGGAGGTCGCCGACGCCGACGGACGCGTCCTCGGCCGGCTCGTACGCCGCCGCGAGGAGATCCGCGGCACCCTGCGGATCTCGGCGGCCGAACTCGACGGCCCGTACCGCGTCGAACGCCTCTCGGTCACGGTGGAGAACACCAGCGACTGGACCGCCGAGGGGGACACCGACCGCCACGCGGCACTGCCGTACTCCCTCGTCGCCGCCCACACGCTGCTGCGCATCGACGGCGGCTCGTTCCTGTCGATGACCGACCCGCCGGAGTGGGCGAAGGGTGCCGTCGCCGCCTGCCGCAACCTACACACCTGGCCCGTCCTGGCCGGCGAACCCGGACGCGACGACCTGATGCTCTCCTCGCCGATCATCCTGGAGGACCATCCGGCCATCGCGCCCGAGAGCCCCGGCGCCCTCTACGACGCGACCGAGATCGACGAGATCCTCGCCCTGCGCACGGCGGCCCTCACCGACGAGGAGAAGCGCGAGGCCAGGGGCACCGACGCCCGCGCGGCGGCGGTGATCGAGCTGGCGGACACCATGCCGCCCGAAGTCCTCGAACGCCTGCACGGAGCCGTACGGAGTCTCCAGAGCGTCACCGGGCCCCCGAAGCCGGCCGGGAACATCCTCGAACCGGAGACACCCTGGTGGGACCCGGGCGGCGACACCGCCGTCGATCCGGGCAGCGACCACGTCCTCGTCGACGGACGCGCGGTCCGCGCGGGCAGCAGGGTCCTCCTGCGCCCCCGGCTGCGCCGCACGGACGCCCAGGACCTGTTCCTCGACGGGCGCAGCGCACTGGTCGAGGCCGTCCTCCACGACGTCGACGGCGGAGTCCACATCGCCGTGACCGTGGAGGACGACCCGGGCGCCGACATCCGCCGCGAACAGGGCCGGTTCCTCTACTTCAAGACCGACGAGGTCGAAGCCCTGGAGGACATGTGAACGGCCCCGCGCCCGAGGCCAGGACGCCCGGCACGGCCCGCACCCTCGTGGCCGGGGTGGGCAACATCTTCCTCGGCGACGACGGCTTCGGCGTGGAGACCCTGCGGCGGCTCACCCGCGAGGAACTCCCCGCCTCCGTCGAACTGGCCGACGTCGGGGTCCGGGGCGTCCACCTCGCCTACGAACTCCTCGACGGCTGGGACACCCTCGTCCTCGTCGACGTCACCGCCCGCGGCGGTGAACCGGGGACGCTCTATCTGATCGACGCCTCGGCGGCCGACGACCGCGGCCGCGGCACGGAGCCCGCGCCGCTCGACGGCCACCGGATGACGCCCGACGCCGTCCTCGCCCTGCTCGACACCCTGTGCGCGGGAACCGGGGCCGCGCCGCCACGGCGGATCCTCGTCGTCGGCTGCGAACCGGCCTGCCTCGACGAGGGCATCGGGCTCAGTCCGCAGGTCGCCGCGGCCGTGCCCGAGGCGGTGCGGATGGTGACCGAACTGGTCCGCCAGGAAGCCGTCGTATGAAGACCGAAACGGAGAGCACCATGCACAGGAACGTCCTCGGCGCCGCAGTCGCCGCCACCGCCGCCCTGGCCGTCGTGGCCGTCGTCGTCGCAGTCCTCCCCGACCTCCGGCGCTATCTGCGCATCAGCAGGATGTGACGCACCCGCGGGCCGCCGGCGGCGGCTGCACCGAACGGACGACACCGCCGTCCGGTCCGGCGTGCCGGGCACGCCCCCGCCGCCCCCCGTTCTCTAATGGCGCCCGAGACCCCCGCGCCCAGGACGGAGACCGATGCACGAGATGTCCCTCGCGGTCGCCGTCGTCGACCAGGTCGAGGCCGCGGCGAAGTCCCGCGGGGCCGTCGGTGTCAGCAGCATCGAGCTGGACGTGGGCGAGCTGGCCGGCGTCGTCGCCGACGCCCTCGCCTTCTGCTTCGAACTCGCCTGCGCCGGAACCGTCGTCGAGGGCGCCGAGCTGATCACCCGTACCGTTCCGGGCACCGCGCGCTGCGCACCGTGCGCCGAGGACTGGGCGGTCGGCATGCCGCCCCGGCTGCTCTGTCCCGGCTGCGGCGCCGCAGCCGACGAACTGATCTCCGGCCGTGAACTCCAGATCCGGGAGGTCCGCTGGGCCTGCCCCGAGACGCCGCACGAACGACATCGCCGAACGATCACCGAGGAGAGCTGAGCATGTGCCGAGCCGTCGATCTCCAGCGCGCCGTCCTCGCCAAGAACGAGGCCGCGGCACACATCCTGCGCACCGAGCTGAACGCACGCGGCACCACCGTGATCAATCTGCTCTCCAGCCCCGGCAGCGGGAAGACCGCCCTGCTGGAGCGCGAACTGCGCCTCGCCGGCGAAAGGGGCGTCGGCGCCGCCGCGCTCACCGCCGACCTGGCCACCGAGAACGACGCCCGCCGCCTGGCCCGCTCGGGCGTCCCCGTCAAGCAGGTGCTCACCGACGGCCTCTGCCATCTGGAGGCCGACATGGTCGCCCGGCACCTGCACGACTGGCTGCCCGAGTCCACCCGGCTGCTGTTCGTCGAGAACGTCGGCAATCTCGTCTGCCCCGCCGGCTACGACCTGGGGGAATCCCTCCGCGTGGTGCTCGCCTCGGTCACCGAAGGGGAGGACAAGCCGCTCAAGTACCCCACCGCGTTCGGCCTCGCCCAGCTGGTGATCGTCACCAAGACCGACATGGCCGAGGCCGCGGAGTTCGACGAGACGGCCTTCCGCGCCAACGTGCAGCAGGTCAACCCCGGAGTCGAGGTCGTCCTCAGCTCGGTGCGTGACGGCCGGGGCGTCGGCACACTGCTCGACCGGGCCCTCGCGGTGGCCGAGGGGAACGGTGTCCACACCCCGGCGATGGCACAGGCCGGCGCGTGACCACGGCACGGCCCGAACCCGCCCCCGCCACGGCCCGGCGGCGCAGCCGTGTGGTCGTCCGCGGTGTCGTGCAGGGCGTGGGCTTCCGGCCCTTCGTCTACGCCCTCGCCACCGGGCTGCGTCTGTCCGGTCACGTCACCAACACGGCGGACGGCGTCGTCGCGGAGGTCGAGGGAGCCCCCGCGGACATCGCCTCCTTCTGCGCCCGCCTCGCGCCCGACGCCCCGCCCATGGCCCGGGTGGAGTCGGTCGAGACGGCCGAGGTGACCGCGAGCGGCGGCAACGGATTCACGATCGTGCCCTCCCGCCGGGGCGGTGCCGTCCGCACCCTCGTCCCGCCCGACACGGCCACCTGCGACGACTGCCTCGCGGAGCTCGCCGACCCGGCGGACCGGCGGTATCTGCACCCCTTCATCACCTGCACCAACTGCGGCCCGCGGTTCACGATCGTCACGGGACTGCCCTACGACCGGGTGCACACCACCATGGCCGGCTTCCCGATGTGTCCGGACTGCGCCCGGGAGTACGAGGACCCGGCCGACCGGCGCTTCCACGCGCAGCCCGTCGCCTGCCCCCGCTGCGGCCCCCGGCTGCGGCTGGTCACGACGCCGGACCGTCCGGCCCCCTCCGGCCCCGAGCCGCGTCCTCGCCTCACCTCCGACCCCGGCGACGCCCCCGTCGCCGTCGCGCGCAGGATGCTCGCCTCCGGCGCGATCCTCGCCGTCAAAGGCCTCGGCGGCTACCACCTGGCCTGCGACGCGACGAACCCCGACGCGGTGGCCGAACTGCGCCGCCGCAAGGCGCGCGGTGACAAACCGTTCGCGATGATGGCCGCGGACCTCGCCGACATCGAGCCCCTCGTCCACCTCGGCACGCTCGAACGCGAACTCCTCACCGGCCGCGTCCGGCCCGTCGTCCTGCTGCGCCGCCGCGACGACGCCCGGCCGCGCCACGGGGCCGAGCCGGCGCGGGCGGTGGCGCCGGGCAGCCCGGACCTCGGCTTCATGCTCCCGTACACCCCGGTGCACCACCTCCTCCTCGGCCTCGGCCCGGCGGACCGGGAAGGGCCCCGCCTGCTGGTGATGACCAGCGGCAATCTCTCGGGCGAACCCATCGTCACGGACGACGCGGAAGCGCTGACCAGGCTCGCCGGTCTCGCGGACGCCTGGCTGCTGCACGACCGACCGATCCATGTCCCCTGCGACGACTCCGTCGTCCGCGTCTGCGACGGCGAACAGCTGACGCTGCGCCGCTCCCGGGGCTACGCACCGCTGCCGGTCACGCTGCCCGTCGACGTCGCTCCCGTCCTCGCCGTCGGCGGTGACCTGAAGAACACCTTCTGTCTCGGCGCCGGACGCCAGGCATGGCTCTCCGCCCACATCGGGGACATGGACGACCTCGCCACCCAGCTCGCCCTCGCCTCCGCCGAGCGTCAGCTGGAGTCCGTGACGGGCGTACGACCCGAACTGCTCGCCGCCGACCGCCACCCCGCCTACCGGTCCACCCGCTGGGCCCGCGAACAGGCGGCGGGACGGCCCGTCGTCCCCGTACAGCACCACCACGCGCACGTCGCGGCGGCGATGGCCGAGAACGGTCTCGACGGCACGCGTCCCGTGATCGGCGTGGCCTTCGACGGCACCGGCCACGGTCTCGACGGAGCCGTGTGGGGCGGTGAGTTCCTTCTCGCGGACTACGCCGGGTTCCGACGGTTCGCGCACCTGGCCTACGTACCCCTGCCGGGCGGTGACGCGGCCGTACGACGGCCGTACCGCATGGCTCTGTCCCACCTGCGGGCCGCGGGCCTCGCCGCCGACCGGGCACTGCCCTGCGCGCGCGCCTGTGAGCCCGGAGAACTACCCCTGCTGGAAAGGCAGTTGGAGCGGGAACTGAACTGCGTGCCCACGTCCAGCATGGGGCGCCTCTTCGACGCCGTCTCCTCGATCGTGGGGATCTGCCAGCACGCGGGATACGAGGCCCAGGCCGCGATCGAGCTGGAGGCCGCGGCCCTGCGCGCACCCGCCGAGGCCGAGGACGCGCGCTACGCCTTCCGGCTCGGGGCACCGGAGCCCGGTGACCCGCTCACCGCCGACCCCGCACCCCTGCTGGCGGCGGTGGTCGCCGACGTGCTGGACGGGACCCCCGCGGCCGTCGTCGCGGCGCGGTTCCACCGGGCCGTGGCCCGATGGGTGCGGGTGGTCTGCGCCGCCGCCCGCGACGAGACCGGTGTGGAGACCGTCGCCCTGACCGGGGGAGTGTTCGCCAACACGGTGCTCTCCTCGGCCTGCGCCGAAGGACTGCGGGAGGACGGCTTCACCGTCCTGCGCCACCGTCAGATCCCGCCGAACGACGGCGGGCTGGCTCTGGGCCAGCTCGTCGTGGCCGCCCGGATCACGGACGGGGCGGCCGCCGGCACACCACGACGAGAGCGAAACTGAGGAGACACCCATGTGTCTGGCGGTACCCGGAAGAGTGCTGGACGTCGAGGTCCGGGACGGCACCCGGATGGCCACGGTCGACTTCGGCGGCGTGGTCAAGGAGGTGTGCCTGGAGTACCTGCCGGACCTGAAGCCCGGTGAGTACGCCATCGTGCACGTGGGCTTCGCCCTCCAGAAGCTCGACGAGGAGTCGGCCCGGCGGACCCTGGAGCTGTTCGAGACCCTCGGCCTGCTCCAGGAGGAGTTCGGAGACCCGTGGGAGGCCGCCGAGGCCGCGGCGATCGAGTGGAAGACGCAGGACGACGTGCACGGAGAGGTGCGGCCGTGAAGTACATCGACGAGTTCCAGAACCCGGACCTGGCGGGCCGGCTGCTCGACGAGATCCGGGCGACGGTGACGCGCCCCTGGGCCCTGATGGAAGTCTGCGGCGGCCAGACCCACAGCATCATCCGGCACGGCATCGACCAGCTCCTGCCGCCCGAGATCGAGCTGATCCACGGACCGGGCTGCCCGGTCTGCGTCACTCCGCTGGAGATGATCGACAAGGCCCTGGAGATCGCTTCACGGCCGGGGGTGATCTTCTGCTCCTTCGGCGACATGCTCCGCGTCCCCGGCACGGGCCGCGACCTCTTCCAGGTCCGCGGGCAGGGCGGTGACGTCAGGGTGGTCTACTCCCCTCTGGACGCGCTGCGGATCGCCGAGCAGAACCCCGACCGGGAGGTGGTCTTCTTCGGCATCGGCTTCGAGACCACCGCGCCGCCCAACGCGATGACGGTCCATCAGGCCCGCAAGCGGAACATCCGCAACTTCAGCCTGCTCGTGTCCCACGTCCGCGTCCCCCCGGCGATCGACGCGATCATGCGGTCCCCTGAGTGCCGCGTCCAGGGCTTCCTCGCCGCCGGACACGTCTGCAGCGTGATGGGCACGGCCGAGTACCCGGAGCTCGCGCGACGCCACCAGGTGCCGATCGTGGTCACCGGATTCGAGCCGCTGGACATCCTGGAAGGCGTACGCAGGACCGTGCTGCAGCTGGAGCGGGGCGAGCGCACGGTCGAGAACGCCTACCAGCGCGCCGTGACAGCCGAGGGCAATCCGGCGGCGCAGGCGATGCTGAGCGACGTCTTCGAGGTCGCCGACCGGGCCTGGCGCGGCATCGGCGTCATCCCGGACAGCGGCTGGCGCCTGTCCGCACGCTACCGCGACCACGACGCCGAGCACCGCTTCTCCGTCGAGGGGATCGACACCCGCGAGCCCGCCGAGTGCCGCAGCGGCGAAGTCCTCCAGGGCCTGCTGAAACCGAACGAGTGCGAGGCGTTCGGCACCACCTGCACGCCCCGCTCCCCGCTCGGCGCCACGATGGTGTCCAGCGAGGGCGCCTGCGCCGCCTACTACCTCTACCGGCGGCTCGACGCGGGAACCCCGGGACAGCGGCCTCCCGCTTCGGCCCGCACGGCCTCCGGCACCCCGTCCCCGGTCACCGCTTCCCTGGAGGGCAGCCCCCTTGCCTGACACCGTCAGCACCACCCCGGCGGCCGACGCCGCGCCGCCGGCACCCGACATGCTCGCCTGGACCTGTCCGACGCCCCTGCGCGACCGACCGCGCATCGTCATGGGCCACGGCGGCGGCGGAGCGCTGTCCGCCGAGCTGATCGAGGGCGTCTTCGCCCCCGCCTACGGCGGACCGGCCCTCGCCCACACCACGGACGCGGCCGAGATCCGGATCGGCGGCGCCCGCCTGGCGTTCTCCACGGACTCCTTCGTGGTGCGCCCCCTGTTCTTCCCCGGCGGCAGCATCGGCGACCTCGCCGTCAACGGCACCGTGAACGACCTCGCCATGAGCGGTGCCCGGGCGAGCCACCTCTCCTGCGGGTTCATCCTGGAGGAAGGCGTCGAGACCGACGTGGTTGCCCGCGTCGCGCAAGCCCTCGGTGCGGCGGCGCGCGTGGCCGGCGTCCAGGTCGTCACCGGTGACACCAAGGTCGTGGAGGCCGGCCACGGCGACGGCATCTACATCAACACCTCGGGAGTCGGGCTGATCCCCGACGGAGTCGACCTGCGCCCGCAACGGGTGGTGCCCGGAGACGTGGTGATCGTGAGCGGCCCGATCGGCATGCACGGCGTGGCGATCATGAGCGTGCGGGAGGGCCTCGAATTCGGTGTCGAGATCACCAGCGACTGCGCACCGCTCGGCGGCCTCGTCGAGGCGATGCTCGCCGTCACGCGGGACCTGCACGTGCTGCGCGACCCCACGCGCGGGGGCCTGGCCGCCTCGCTGAACGAGATCGCGGCGGCGTCGGGCACGGGCGTCGTCATCCAGGAGCGCGCCGTCCCGGTCCCCGAAGCGGTCGGCAACGCCTGCGCGGTGCTCGGCCTCGACCCCATGTACGTGGCGAACGAGGGCAAGCTCGTCGCCTTCGTCCCGCGTGAGCACGCCGACGCCGTACTGGCCGCGATGCGCGCCCACCCCCTGGGCGCCGGAGCGGCGGTGATCGGCGAGGCGGTCGAGACCCACCCGGGCATGGTGGTGGCGCGTACCGGACTCGGCGGCACCCGCGTCGTGGACATGCCACTCGGAGAGCAGTTGCCGCGGATCTGCTGAGCTCAGGCCCGGCGGCCGCGTCGCTCACGGGAGGTGTCGAGGGTCCACGTGTGGGTGCAGTTCGGGCACTGCAGGTGGACCCGGGGCCCCTTGTTCGCGATCAGGTAGCGCCAGTGGCTCCGGCAGTTCCGGCGGTCCAGGCAGGTCGCGCAGTCACGGGCGTCGTCGCAGCCGGGACACGCGACCCAGGCCCGGCGGGCCGGGTCGGCGTGGGGGTCAAGCGGAAGACGCACGGCCCGGCACCTCCCCGGGCAGCACACCGGCCGCGACCAGCATCGCGTGCACCCTCTGCTGCTCCTCGTCCAAGCCCGAGTACAGCAGCGCGTGCGCCGCCTCCTCCTCGCGCAGGACGGCCACGGGGTCCCAGTCGGGCCCCAGGGCTGCCATGACCTCGGCACGCCGACGTGCCTCCTCGACGGTGAGGTCGATGCTGAAGCCGACGAGGTCGGAACGAGGACCGGGGTCGTGGTTCATGGGGGTGCTTTCGGGATGAATCGAACAAGTACGCCACCACGTGTACCAGAACGCACGGCACGCACGGAAGGCCCCGACCTGCCTTCGAAAGTCCCTGTGGCGCACCTCATGCCGAACGGGCGGTGGGGTGGGGGAGAGGAGCCTCATGTCGCAGCATGCCCGACCCGGCGGTTCGAGGTGGCACCGTCTGGTACCGGGAGCGCCCGGAATCGCCGTCCTCGCCCACTACCGGCGCTCCTGGCTGCGCGGCGACCTGCTGGCGGGCGTGACCGTCGTGGCGTACCTCGTGCCGCAGGTCATGGCATACGCGACCGTGGCGGGGCTGCAGCCCATCGCCGGGCTGTGGGCGATCCTGCCCGCACTGGGGCTGTACGCAGTGCTCGGCTCGTCGCGGCTGCTGTCGGTCGGGCCGGAGTCGACGACCGCGCTGATGACCGCCACCGTCGTCGCGCCGCTCGCGGCCGGGGACCCCGGGCGATATGCCGTGTGGACGGCCGCGCTGGCGGTCGCGGTCGGGCTGCTGTGCCTGGTGGCGTGGGCGGCCAGGCTCGGCTTCGTCGCCGATCTCCTCTCGCGGCCGGTCCTGGTCGGCTATCTGGCGGGTGTGGCGCTGATCATGATCGTGGATCAGCTGCCGAAGATGACGGGCGTGAGCACCACCGGATCAGGCTTCTTTCCGAAGCTGGTGTCCTTCGCGCAGAGCCTGCCCGAGGCCCAGCCCGCCACCGTCGCCGTCGCTGCCGGCGCCCTCTTCCTCCTCTTCGTCCTTCCCCTCGTCCTGCGTGCGGTGCCCGGGCCGCTGGTGGTGGTCGGGCTCGGAACCGCGGCAGTGGCGGCCCTCGGCCTGGACGAGCACGGCGTCGCCGTGATCGGGGCGGTGCCGGCAGGGCTGCCCCATCCGGCGCTGCCGGACATCGACGAGCTGTCCCGGCTGGTGGTTCCGGCGCTCGGCATCCTCCTGGTGGGCTACACGGATGTGATCCTCACCGCGCGTGCCTTCGCCACCGGCGACGAGGCGGGACGCCTGGACGCCAATCAGGAGCTGCTGGCCCTGGGCGCCGCGAACCTCGGCGCGGGCGTCCTGAGCGGGTTCCCGGTGAGCAGCAGCGCCAGCCGTACCGCGCTGGCGGCCTCCACCGGCGCGCGAAGCCAGGTGTACTCGCTGACCGCAGGCGCGGCCGTTCTCGCCGTACTGCTGTTCCTCAGCCCGCTGCTGAGTCTCACCCCGGTCGCCGTGCTGGGCGCCCTCGTCATCTACGCCGCCGTCAAGATGATCGACGTGGCGGGCTTCCGACGGCTGGCCTCCTTCCGCCGCAGGGAACTCCTGCTGGCCGTCGGCTGCCTGTGCGGCGTGCTGTCCCTGGACATTCTGTACGGGGTGCTGGTGGCCGTCGGTCTGTCGGTGGCCGAGCTCCTGACGCGGGTCGCGCGCCCGCACGATGCCGTCCAGGGGCTGGTGCCCGGCGTGGCCGGCATGCACGACGTCGACGACTATCCGGAGGCCCGTACGATTCCCGGGCTGCTCGTCTATCGCTACGACTCGCCGCTGTTCTTCGCCAACGCGGAGAACTTCCGGCGCCGTGCACTCGCCGCCGTCGCGGAGCAGCCCGGTCCCGTCCACTGGTTCGTGCTCAATACCGAGGCCAATGTGGAAGTGGACATCACCGCGCTGGACTCCGTCGACGAACTGCGTCGCGAACTGTCCGGGCGCGGCATCGTGTTCGCGCTGGCGCGTGTGAAGCAGGACCTGCTCGACGATCTCGACGCCTACGGACTGGCCGAGTCGGTCGGTGCCGATCTGATCTTCCCCACACTGCCCACGGCGGTGGCTGCGTACCGGGACTGGCGCCGCGCTCGGGATGAGGGTTCTCCTGAGTAGGAATCACCACCGTTCAGCCGGTCACTGCGGACTGCAGTGAGGCGGGCGGGGTTTTCCACCACCTGGCGGCCTGCTCGATCTTCGCACGGTGGGCCGCACGGGCTTCCTCGTCGATCTGCCTCTCGTGTTCGGCGCGCAACCCGGTGCGGCCGTCGACGCCCTCGCGCAGGATGTCGGCGTGTCCGGCATGCCGGACGGTCTCGCCGAGGACATGGGTCAGGACGGCGAACAGGTTCGTGTCGGGGGAGGGCTCCGGCCACCACGGCACGTGGCCGGGGGCGTCGAGGGGAAGTGCGTCGATCGTCGCGTCCGAGTGCTCCCACGTGCGCCGGTAGAACCCGATGATCTGTTCGCGGGTCTCGTCCTCGGCCGCCCACTGGTCGCTACCGTCGGAGTCCTGCCACCGGCACAGCGGTTCCGGGGAAGGGCGGCCGAAAACCTCGCCGAAGTACCTGGCCTCGACGGTGGCCACGTGTTTGACCAGGCCGAGGAGGTTGGTCCCGGTCGCCGTCAGAGGCCGGCGGACGTCATATTCGGACAAGCCGTCGAGCTTCCACAGCAGCGCCTCGCGGTCCCGCCGCAGTCTCCCGTGCAGATTGTCCTTCGCGAATTCATCGATCATGTGGCATGAACCTTCCATGGGTTGTTCGTGGTCTCAAGATCCCGTCGAGGAGTTCGGGACGGGGTCCGGGGAGATGGGCGGGCGCCAGGTGAGAATCCAGCCGGCGGTAAGCGCCGCCCCGCCGCCTGCCAGGGCGATTGCGCCGCCTGTTCCGATGCCTGCGGCCACCGGACCGAAGCAGGCCGGCCCGACGCCCTGAAGCGTCATGCCGCCGGAGCCGAGCAGGCCGAAGGCCTGGCCCCGGCCATCCTGCGGCAGGGCGTCCAGGAACGGCCGTTGCAGGCCGAGACCGTAGGCGAATCCGAAGCCGCAGAGCAACAGCAGACAGGACGACACGCCCACTCCGGGCTCGGCAGCGAAGCCGAGCAGCGGCAGTCCCATCAGCGCGACCAACGGGACCACCAGTCGCTCCCGGGTGGACGGCCGTAGCAGTCGACCCACCATCAGGTCACCGACAAGCATGCCGAGCGGCAGACAGCCCATCAGCACCGCGTACCAGCCGGGCGCGAAGTGGCGTCCTCCCGCGTAGGCGACGATCAGGCCTTCCGCGCCCGCTACGAACGCGGGCGGTAGCCACTGGGCCAGCATCAGTCGTCGCACCGCGTGTCCGCGCAGCAGGAGGCCGGCACGGTGCAGGCTCGCCCGGACGGCCCCGCCATCGCCCCGAGCGCTGCCGGGTGTGCCGCTGGACTCTCCCCGTTGCAGCCGGGGCAGCCGGATGCGGACAGCGAGCGCGCAGCCGAGGTAGAGGGCGGCGCTCACCGCGAGCGCCCGGCGCGGGCCGAGTACCGCGACGGTCGCACCTCCCAGTGCCAGGCCGAACAACTGGGCGCCGGAGCCGGCGATGTTGTTCAATGAACGGCCCAGTACGTAGGCGTCGCCCTCCAGCGACTGCGCGACCAGCCGGCTCGACGCGCCGCTGAACACCGGTGTGGCGAGGGCGACCAGCGCCACGACACCGAGGCTTGCCGCGATCGGCATCCGCACCAGGGCGAGCAGCAGGGCGGCGGCGCACTCCAGGGCGTAACCGCCGGCGATGAGCGCGCGGGGCGGCAGTCGGTCGGCCAGCGAGCCCAGCAGCAGCGAGCCGAACAACTGCGGGAGAAAGCCGATGCCGAAGGCCAGTGCGCTCAACAGCGCGGAGCCGGTGGCCGCGAAGACCAGCACCGAGAACGTGGTGATCCGCAGCGCGTCCGCGGTGATCGCGACGGTGCGGGTCGAGAAGAGCAGCCGGAATCGCGGCTCGGCCAGCACCTCCCGGTAGGTGACACGCGGGTTGACCTGCGCGGGTTCGGCGGTTGGGGTCATGACGCCCAGCCTCGCCGTGTGTCCGCACCACTCACCAATGATTCGTCGCTGGACGAATGTGAACAGACGTCCCGCGATAACATCGCAGGGTGCTCCGCTTCGAAGTCTCCGTCGAGGACCTGCTGCGCAGCCGCTTCGCGCTGTCACCCGCGCTGGACCTCTGCCTGCTGCTGCGCTCGCTCGTCGGCCAAGGCCCTCCGATGCCGCGAGCCTGGGCCGCTCGGCTTCTGCCGGCCTTCGAACGGCTGCGCCGCGAGACCGAACTGGACGCCGCCCTCGCTCTGCAGGCCCCGCAAGGCGGACCGAACTTCGTCGCCCCGCCCCCGCGCGGCCTCAACCAGACCTGGGCAGACGACCTGGCCGTGATCCGGGCCACACCGCTGGAAGCGGCCCGCCGTGAATTCGCCACCACCGCGACCGGCCCGTCCGCCCGTGATCCCCGCGTACGCGCGGTGCTGGACTCGACGGACGCCGTCTCCAGGATCGCCGAGGCGATGGACCAGGCGTGGCACGAGCTGCTCGCCGCGGACTGGCCGCAACTGCGCGCGATCTGTGAGCGCGACGTCGTGCACCGGGTGGGTGTGATCGGCGAACACGGATGGGCCACGACCATCGAGAGCCTGCACCCGGGCATCGCCTGGCGCGCGGGCGGTATAGAGATCGACTTCTTCCGAGGCGGAACAGTCCGCCTCGCCGGTGACGGGCTCCTGCTGATCCCTTCGGTCCTCGTCGGGCACATAGCCGCCCACATGGATGACCCCTGGCCCAGGACCTTGGTCTATCGTGCCCGCGGCACCGCCGCCCTGTGGGGAGAACAGGAGACCGTCCCCCAACCCGACGCGCTGACCGCCCTGGTCGGCCGGGCCCGAGCCCGGCTGCTGTGGGCACTGGACGCCCCGGCCAGTACCAGCCACCTCGCCCGAAGCCTCGCCATGGCACCCGGCGCGGTAGGAGACCACCTCGCCATCCTGCGGGGCGCGGGGCTGCTCGTCCGCGCCCGGTCCGGACGGTCGGTGCTCTACCGGCGCACCCCGCTCGCCGAGGCACTGATCGCCGGTTCGGGCTGAGGGCTCAGGTCAGCACCGCTGCTTGAGGCGAGAGGTGCCCGTCATTCGGTGACGCGGACCGCGAGCGCGGGGCGGATGGCGGCGGCGCGGCGCGCCGGTCCGATCGTGGCCAGGAGCGAGGCGACGAAGGTGGCCGCGGCGAGGCCGAGGATGCTGGTCCATTCGACCGGGAATCCTCCTTCCAGGCCTTCGAACGCGGCGCTGTTGCTGTACATGAGCCAGGTGGTGAGCACGCCGAGGAGGGATCCGAGGACGATTCCCTCCAGGGCGATGAAGGTGCTCTCCCACAGGAAGGACCGCTGTACGGTCCGTGCGCGGAAGCCGAGGGCCCGCAGGATGCCGATGGTGCGGCGGCGTTCGCGTACGGCCCGGACCATGACGACGCCGAGGCCGGTGATGCCCACGCCGAGGCCCAGGGCGAGGAAGCCCTGCATGAGGCGGAAGAATGCGGTGCTGGAGTCGAACTGGCGGCGGATGTCCGACTCGATGGGCGTGGCTACCAGGCTGGCCTTGAGCTGCTCGCCCTGCAGGCGGGTCGCCAGGGCGTCGGGGGAGGTTCCGGCGGTGGTGCGCACCAGTGCGGAGGCGTTCTGCGCCTGGGTGCCGAAGAGCTCGCGCGTCGCCTGTTCTCCCATCACCACGGGGTAGGTGGTGGAACTGGCCCCGGTGCCCGGGTAGAAGACCATCCCGTTGCTGAGCACGCCGGCGAGGATCTTCTGCTCGCTGCGGCCCGTCCGGGGATCCGTCACGGTGAGGGTGTCGCCGGGGTCGTAGTAGTCGCCGGCGGGGCCACCGGTGCTGCCGAAGAAGCCGTCGAGCACGACGTAGCGGGGGTCGGAGGCGAGGGCGTGCCAGACCGCGGCGTCGTTCGTCAGGCCGGGCAGCCGCTCCCGGAACGTGATGCCGCTGATCGCCCCGTCGGGCACTCCGACGACGGCCGTGTCCAGCGGCTGGGGGCTGCGGTGTCCCGGATCGGTGGCCCGCGCCGCGGCGTTGAGCAGCGGGGTGACGGCGGCGACGTCGGCTGCCGAAGGGCCGCGCGTGAGATCGGCGACGAGTCGGTCGCCGGCGACCTGCGGGTTGTAGTCCAGTCGCAGGGAGTAACCGGCGGTGGCGTCGGCGACGACTCCGTCGACGCCCGCGCGGAGGATGCCCGAGATCTCCGTCAGGAGGACGAGGACGAACACGATCAGGGTGTACATCACCAGCGTCGCGCCGGTCCTGAATCGTTTGGCCAAGGGGTACGCGACCGCGAGGCGTGCCGCCAGACCACCCTCCGTCGGGCGCTGGAGGAGTCGCCGTACGGGGCGCAGCAGCGTCTTCTGGTTGTCGCTGACGAGCACCACGGCGGAGAAGGCGGCCAGGGCGCCCTGGATGACGTACACGGACATCGAGGGTGCGTCGAAGATCCGGGGGCGTATGACGGGTGCCAGGAGCGTCCAGGCCAGAACGGCTCCCGCGACCAGGGTCGTGACCGTGTGGCGGGGGAGCACGCGCAGCAGTGCCGGAGCGGCGAAGGCGAGGGCGAGCGCCGGCATGAGGTACGTGGCGTCGGGCTGGCTGCGCGACACGGCAGGCACGGCCACGAACGCGCACAGGACGGCGAGGGTGGTGGAGGCCACGAGCAGACGGCGGCGCGGCCGCTGTCCGGGCGTCGTCGGGAGGTCGCGGATGGCTGCGATGATGTTGAACCTGCTGATGCGCACGCTGGTCGCCAGGATCGCGGCGAAGGCGATGAGCAGGCCCATGGCCAGTCCGTTGAGGACGCTGGTGGGGGTGACGTCGAACGCGATGCGGAGGCTGCTTCCGCCGACCGACCAGCCCTGGAAGATCTGCGCGGCCACCACGGCGACGCCCCAGCCGACGGCGACCCCGATGGCCACGCCCGGCAAGGCGGACAGCAGCGCGTAGGTGGCCCCTTCGAGGGTGAAGGACCCGACGAGGCGCGAGCGCTTCATCCCGACGGCCCGCACCATGCCCATCTGGGACTTCCGCTCCTCGCCGAGCATCACGAAGATGTTCACCAGGAGCAGGGCGCCCGCGATGATGCTGAAGCTGCCGATCATGAGGAACAGCGCTCCGAGGGAGTCCCCGGCCTGCTTCGCGTCCCGCAGGACCGTGTGCTTCGGCGTCTCGATCGCCGACTGGTCGGCGAGCGGGCCCAGAGCCTGCCGGATGTCGGCGGTCACGCGGTCGGTGAGGGCTTCGCCGCTTTCGACGCCGCCTCGATTGGAGACAAAGGTGACCGCGCGCGGCTCCGCACCGGCGACGTGGGCGGCGGAGTCCAGGGCCTCCGGTGGCAGGAAGACGTCGCGGTTCAGCCTGCCGCCGAGGCCCACACCGGCCAGACCCCGCTCCGGCACCACACGTTCGACCCGGTACGTCTGCGGCGTCCCGAACAGATACACCGAGATCGGGTCGCCGGTGCCGATGTTCAGGGACCGGGCCAGCGGCTCGTTGACCACGACCTGGCCGGGCTTCGGGTCCGGTCCGCCCAGACCGGAGTCACCGGCCCGGGAGCCGAAGCGCGACGCCTCGTCGAAGTTCATCTGCCAGGCCAGGACGCGCGGTTCGGCGACCGTGCGGTCGTCGGCCGTGCTGACGGCCGATGCCTGGGTCGCCCGGGCGTTCAGGACTCCGTCGACGTCGGGATCGTCTGCCAGGCCGGCCAGCCGTTCGGTGACGGCGCGGCCGGTCGGCCCCGGGGGCGCGACGACGCGCTCGTCCACCGGTCCCAGGGTGCGGTACGCCTCCTGCCGTACGGAGAAGTTCAGGGTGTCGCCGACGACCAGGGCCCCGATGACGATGGCCGTTCCGAGCATCGATCCGCCGATCACCAGCGCCGCCTCGGTGCGCCGACGGGCGACCTGCCGGAAGGCCAGGCGCCGTGACACCGGCTGCCGGAGGGCGACCAGCAGCAGGGCCGCGAGGGAGAGCGCGAGGGCGGCGAGCAGCGGGACGAGGAGGTTCGGGTACATGGTCAGCCCATCGGGAGGTCCCGGCTCACCACCGGGGCGGTGACGGCTTGGCGGACGTCGTCGACCAGTCGCCCGTCGCGCATGCGGATCAGCCGGGGGACGCGTGCGCCGATGGCGCCGTCGTGGGTGACCAGGACGATCGTCTGGCCCTCGTCCCGGTTGAGCTCGCACAGCAGGTCCATGACCTGGTCGGCCATCGCGCTGTCGAGGTTGCCGGTGGGTTCGTCCGCCCACACGATCGCCGGGCGTCCGGCCAGGGCGCGGGCGATGGTCACCCGCTGCTGTTCGCCTCCGGACATCTCGCTCGGCCGGTGATCGACGCGGTGAGTGAGGCCCACCCGGTCGAGCATGGCCAGCGCCCTGCGACGTGCCTCACCGGCCCGGGTGCCCACGAGCAGCAGGGGCAGTTCGACGTTCTCCACCGCGGAGAAGACCGGGATGAGGTTGAACGCCTGGAAGACGAAGCCCATGGTGTGGGCCCGGTGCTCCGTACGCGCCGCGTCCGACATCGCGAACAGGTCGTGGCCGTCGACCTCGACCCGACCGCCGTCGATGTCGTCCAGGCCCGACAGGCAGTTCAACAGGGTGGTCTTCCCGGAACCGGACGGTCCCATGACGCCCACCATCTCCCCGTGGCGCACGAGGAGATCCAGGTCGAGCAGGGCGCCGACCTCGACGGAGCCCGTGCGGTAGATCTTGCTCACGCCGGTGGCGACGAGGAGTGCCCGGTCGGTGTCCATGCCCTCCATACCAACCTCCGGAAGGAACGGGAGGCTACGGCCACCCAGGCCCCGGCAAGGGGCCGAAGGACCCAAATCGCCGGGTCGCCGAACCTGCTGCGATCGTGTCGCCGCGGGCGGCAGCGGCAAGGGCCGAAAGGGGCACGTCAGGACCCGGCCAGCCCTGGCACGGACCCTCGACCGGTGCTTTCCTGAGGGTGAGGAGGGGCCCGCCCCAGGGACGCGGGGCTGTCCAGGGCCTGCCGCCCGGTGTGAGCGTGGCAGCAGGTCACCACTCGACCGGAAGGCGGTGGACACGATGGAATCGCCCCTGGTGGTAGGAGTCGACGGGTCCGACGCCAGTCTCACGGCGTTGGACTGGGCCGTCGACGAAGCGGTACGGCACGGGCTTGCCCTGCGGATCGTCCACGCCTCGATGTGGGAGCGGTACGAGGGAGTCGTCCCGGCCCGGGGCACGGAACGGCCCTCGGGCCAGGTCCTCGCCGAGAACATCGCCGGCACCGCGGCCGAACGCGCTCGGCGCCGTGCGCCCGACCTGCCCGTCACCACGGATGTCCTTGCCGAGGACGCCTCCACCGGGCTGCTCAGGGAGGGGCGGGAGGCTTCGATCCTCGTCGTCGGATCCCGTGGGCGCGGAGAGTTCGCGGACCTTCTGCTCGGCTCCGTCAGCCTCGTCGTGGCCGCCCGGGCCAACGGCCCGGTCGTCGTCGTACGTGGGGACCGGCAGGCCCTGGAGGCACGCCACGGGCGTGTCCTGCTCGGCGTCGGCGAGCACGACGTGGACGCGCCGGCTGTACGGTTCGCCTTCCGCGAGGCGACGGTCCGGGACGCGGAACTCGACGTCGTCCGCGCCTGGCGACGACCGGCGCATGGACCGGCCGACCACCTGCCGACGAAGCGAGCCGGGGCAGCCCACCTCGTGGAGGAGTCCACCGAACTGCTCGACAAGGCCCTTGGGACCGCGGCGTCCGAACATCCCCGGGTTCGCCTGCGCAGGAGCTCGGTCGAGGGCCCCGCCCACACGATACTGACCGAGCGCTCGGCCGCCGCCGACCTGCTGGTCGTCGGGGCACGGCGCAGGGACGGGCTCATCGGCCTGGAACTCGGCAGGGTCGCCCACCGGGCCCTGCACCACGCCTCGTGCCCGGTCGCCGTCGTACCCCAGGGGCGTTCCGAGAGCACGGAAGGAGAGGCGTGACGAACACCCCGGCGACCGACGCGCTCCCCGCCCGGCACGCCGTGCGGCTCTGCAGGCCGGGCGTGATCGAAGAGGTCACCATCGCCGGTCAGTAGTGCTTCCACCGAGGTCCAGTCCGGTGAGCTCGACGAACACTTCGTCGTCGACGTCTTCCAGACCGGTAGCGGCACCAACACCGACATGAACGCCAACGAGGTCGCTCGGTAGCGGACGTCGCCACCGCCGAGTGGACGCGGACGGAGATCTGCGGCTGACAGCACCGGAGCCGTGGCGCCATGGGCCGGTCGGTCCAGGTGCGGCCCGTTCGGCCCCGTAGGACAGCCCCGTTGGACGCTGCGCGATGTGACCTCGCGGGCGGACGATGGGGTTACGGAGTCGGACCGGCCCGTGACCCGGTCCACCGCCCGTCCGTACCGACTCGGGTCCACGACGACCGTCCGAGGGCCCCGGAACGAGGAGCAGAACAATGGCCGGAGGCAGGGTGGAACGCAGGCACAGCCTCTTCCCCGACTTCAACGACTGGTTCGACCGGGAGTTCCCGGGGCTGCCCGGGTGGCGACCCGCGACGGCCGCGCACTCCATCCCGGTGGAGGTGACCAGCGGCGCCGACGGGTACGTGTTGCGGGCCGAGCTGCCCGGGATGGACCCCGACGACTTCACCCTCACCGTCGACGACAACCTGATCACGGTGAGTGCGGAGCACAGCGAGAGCGAGGAGGGCAAAGAGCACTCGGAGTTCCGCTACGGATCCTTCCGCCGGACCGTGCGTCTTCCGGCCACGATCCCGGCCGACGACGTCGAGGCGTCGTACGCGGACGGCATCCTCACCGTCCGCATCCCGATGCCCGAAGAGGAGACCGGCGCCGCGCGCACCATCCCGGTGAAGCGAGGCGGCACCCCACCCGAGGGCACCACGCCGTGAATCCCAAGGGGAGACTTCCGCAACCGGGCACGGATCCAGGAGCGGACCCATCCATCGGAACCGACCTCGACGCCAGGTGCTGACAGGTGTCGCCGGCCTGTCAGGGCGGCCACCCCACCCAGAGGTGCGATATGGACCACCACAAGCGGTCGGAACCGCGACTCACGCCGTCCGGGCGTGGACCTGGCGGACGCGCCGCTCTGATCCTCGTCCTGATGATCTCCCTGATCTGCGGTGCCGTGGCCGCCGCGAGCCTGTGGAGTTCCGGAGCCAGGGCCGACCGTGAACTCGCCGCCCACCGCCATCAGGTGCGGGCGACCACCACCGGGCCGGCCAAGGATCCGCCCGTGGCCACCCGGTTCGGGTCGACACCGAGCTCCGTCGCGCCCGCGGTCTGGGAACAGCCCGATCACGTCCGTCGGTCCGGCACCGTCCACGTTCCTCCGCGCACGCCCCAGGGCGTCACGGTGACGATCTGGGTGGACGACACCGGCACCCCCGCTCGCCCCCCGGGCAGTGCCGCCGACCGTGTGCTGACCTCGATCTCGGGCGGGGTCGTCGCCACGGCCGCCGTCGGAGCGATGGGGGCCGGCGCGCTCCTCCTCGTACGACGGCGGACCGAAGTCCGCCGGCTCGCGGCTTGGGAACGGGAGTGGGAACAGGTCGAACCCGTGTGGTCCGGTCGCTTCCGCCGGGGGCGCGCTCCGGGGGCCGACGACGACTGACCGCGCGGCGCCTTCAGCGGCGAGCAGCCACGACTTGACCAGCCACAGCGCCGGCGGGCAGCGTCGCCGACGACCGTGGGGGTCGTCAGATCCGCGACACTCCGGTGCCCCATCGCTCGTCATCTGCCCACGCCCTCGGTGGTGAGCTCGCACCGTACGTCCACCACGCCTTCGACAGCCCGCGCCAGGCGTTCCGCGAGGGGGATGCGGGAGCTGTCGCGCACGGTGCCGGACAGGGTCACGACACCGCCGTCGACACGGACGTCGACCTGGGAGCGAGAGAGGGGGAACAAGTGCTCGATGACCTCGCGGCGCACCTCGGCGGCGAGGTCGTCGTCCGTCCGGAGGAAGACCTTGAGGAGGTCGGAGCGGCTCACGATCCCCTGGATCGTGCCGCTCCCGTCGACGACCGGCAGCCGCTTGACGCGATGGGCGGCCATGAGGCGTGCGGCCTGGGGAAGTGATGCCTCGCGGCCGATGGTGACAGCGGGAGTGGTCATCAGGTCGTCGGCCCGGCGAGAGCCGGCCCTGGCCGTGGCGTCGCCCCTGCGCAGCTGCTCGACGAGGCCGAGGCGGTGGTCGTGGAACTCCTCCTTGAGGAGCAGATCGGCCTCGGAGACCACTCCGACGACGCGGCCCTCGCCCTCGACCACGGGCACGGCGGTGACCTTCCACCGCTCCATGGTGGTGACGATCTCCTTGAACTCCGCGCCGGGCAGGACGGCGACGACCTTCTTGGTCATCACGTCGGCGACGGTGAACGGCTGGGTGGTCATGACTCTCTCCTCAGCGGGCGTACGCGAGGGTTTCCGCGCCGACGCGCGGGATGAGGCGGTCCGGAGCGTCCGAGTGGTGCTCATGGTGTCCTCCAGCCCTTCCTCACATGGTCCCGCGCGGCGGGCGGGCACGGGGAGGGCCGCGCAGGTCCGATTGGCGCGGCCGAAGGGCCCGCCTCAGCGGACCAGGACGGCCTCCCCGGAGCGGGGGACGACGGCCGTCCAGCCCAGTTCGTGGTCGATGCGGTCGCGCAGTGCCTCGGACGCGGCCGGTTCGCCGTGGACGAGGTAGGTGGTGTGCGGGGGAGGGGCGCCGCGCAGCCAGTCGATGATGTGGCCGGCGTCGGCGTGGGCCGAGAAGTGGGGGACGTCGGCGACCTCGGCCCGTACGGGCACGTACTCGCCGAACATCTTGAGCGTCCGGGCGCCGTCCACCAGGTCCCGTGCCCGGGTGCCGGCCGCGGCGAAGCCGACCACGAGGACGGCGTTGCGCGGATCGGGGAGCAGTCGGTGGAGGTGGTGCAGGACGCGGCCGCCGGTGGCCATGCCGGCCGAGGAGACGATGACGGCGGGGCCCTCTGCCTCGTTGATCTCGATGGAATCCTGGACGGTGCGCGCGGCGAGGAACGGCGCGGGGCTCAGCGCGGCCTCTCCCTCGGCGAGGATCTCCGGCCGCAGCTCGGGGGAGCGCTCGCGCACCGCGTCCCGGTAGACGTCGAGGGCGGCCAGGGCCATGGGGCTGTCCACGTACACGGGGACCGACCGGGGCAGGCCGCCGGTGTCGCGCAGCCGGCTCAGTTCGTGCAGGACGACCTCGGTACGGTCGATCGCGAACGCCGGGATGACGATGGTGCCGCCGCGGGCGAGGGCGCGGGAGATGACGGCGGCGAACTCGGACCGGGCGGACTCCTGGTCGTGGCGCCGGTCGCCGTACGTGGACTCCACGAGCAGCGCGTTCGCGCCCGAGAACGGCTCGGGCGGCAGCAGCAGTGGGTGTCCGGGCCGCCCCAGGTCTCCGGAGAAGGCCAGGGTGTGGCCGTCCTCCAGGGTCAGGTGCGCCCACGCGGAACCGAGGATGTGTCCGCCGTGGTGGAGGGTCAGCCGGTTGCCGGCCATGATCTCGACGTCCTCGCCGATCGGGACGGGGTCGAAGTACGCCAGCGTCTTCTCGACGTCGGAGTCGTCGTAGAGAGGCTCGGCCGGGCGGTGCTTGGACCAGCCGTGCTCGTCGGCGTGCCGGGCGGCCTCCATCTGGAGGCGGGCGCTGTCGCGCAGCACGATCCCTGCCAGCCGGGCGGTGTGGGCGGTGGTGAGGATCGGTCCCCGGAAGCCTTGCCGGACCAGACGGGGCAGGTAGCCGCAGTGGTCCAGATGTGCATGGGTCACCACCACGGCGTCGAGGTCGGCGGCGTCGCGGGCGAACCGCTCCCAGTTGCGCCGCCGCAAGGTCGCGAAACCCTGGAAGAGACCGCAGTCGAGGAGGATCCGGGCATGGTCGCTCTCGACCAGGAACTTGCTTCCCGTGACCGTACCCACCCCGCCCAGGAAGCTGAGCAGTGCCGGTCGAGAGGCGGTGGGAGCCGGGTTCGGGGCTGTCTCGGACATGGCCAGCCCTCCTTCTGTGGGGGCCGGTCTCCACCCTCGCATCCGGCCGGCCGATCCAGAGGGTCCGAGCGGGTCCTTTCGGGGGCCGACCGGCTCATGCGCCGCAGGGGGGCTCCGCGGAGCCTGGTGCCGAGGACCGTAGCGATGCGCGACAGGAAGTGGGTGGACGCCATGAAGGCACTCGTCTTCCAGGGACCGGGCCGTATGGACTGGCGGGATGTGCCCGATCCGGTCATCAAGGACCCTGGCGACGCGATCGTGCGGGTCGACGTGGTCACCATCTGCGGCACGGACCTGCACATCCTGAAGGGGGACGTGCCGGAGGTGACGCCCGGCCGGGTCCTCGGGCACGAGGCGGTCGGCACGGTGGTCGAGACCGGAGGCGACGTCCGCACGGTGCGACCGGGCGACCGCGTCCTGATCTCCTGCATCTCCGCCTGCGGCAGGTGCCGCTTCTGCCGTGAAGGCCGCTACGGGCAGTGCCGGGGCGGAGGCGGCTGGATCCTCGGCCACACGGTCGACGGCACCCAGGCGGAGTACGTCCGGGTTCCTTTCGCCGATCTGTCCGTCCACCCGCTGCCGGAATCGATCGACAGCTTCGACGCCGTCCTGCTCGCCGACATCTTCCCCACCGCCTACGAGGTCGGCGTCCTGAACGGCGCCGTGCGCCCCGCCGACACGGTGGTCGTCGTCGGTGCGGGCCCCATCGGTCTCGCCGCCATCGCCACCGCCCGGTTCTACAGCCCGGGACGGATCGTCGCCGTCGACCTGGCCGAGTCGCGGCTGGCCGCTGCCCGCACCCTGGGCGCGGACGCCACCGTGAACGCCGCCGAAGGCCCGGAGCAACTGGTCACGGACCTGACCGACGGCCTCGGCGCCGACGTCGTCATGGAGGCCGTCGGCGTCCCCGATGCCTTCGAGATGTGCACACGGATGGTCCGGCCCGGCGGCAGGGTCGCCAACATCGGCGTCCACGGCAAGCCGGCGGCCCTCCACCTCGAAGACCTCTGGATCAAGGACGTCACCATCACCACCGGACTCGTGGACACCTCGTCCACGCCCATGCTGTTGCGCATGCTGGCCGGCGGGCGGCTGCCGTCGGCAGAGCTGGTCACTCACCGCTTCGAGCTGGGGGAGATGGAGGAGGCGTACGACGTCTTCGGCAGCGCGGCCGAGACCGGAGCCATCAAAGTCGCGCTGGGCGGCCCGCAGCACACGGTCGTGAGCTTTCCCGACCCGCCGCTGGCCTGATGAAAGGCCCGGGGTCTCGGCCGCCGGACGGTGTCGTCCGCGACACCGACGCGCGGATGACGAGCGGCTGGACGTGGAGTTACGACCGGTACGAGCCGGAGCGCGAGCGGCTGGTGGAAGCGCTCTGCACCCTGGGCAACGGCCGGTTCGCCACCCGGGGCTCCGCTCCCGAGTGCACGGCCGGGACCACGCACTACCCGGGCACCTATCTGGCCGGCTGCTACGACCGGCTCACCTCGGTCGTCGCAGGCGAGCGGGTCGAGAACGAGGACCTCGTCAACCTTCCGAACTGGACGCTTCTGCGATATCGCTGCCGGCCGGACGACGGCCCCGCCGGTGACTGGCTGACGCCCGACTCCGGGGAGCTGCGCCACTCCGACGTGCGTCTGGATCTGCGCGCGGGAGTCCTCACCCGGCGCCTGTTCTTCGAGGACGCCCGCGGGCGGGGTCTGCGCGTCAGCCACCTCCGCATCGTGCACATGGGAGACGCCGGCCTCGCGGCCCAGTGCACGCTGTTCCGCGCCTACGGCTGGAGCGGTTCCGTCGAGGTGCAGTCCGTCCTCGACGGAGCCGTCACCAACGCCGGAGTGGAGCGCTACAGGCACCTCGACGGGTGTCATCTCACGGACCACCGGACGGGATTCGAGTCCGGCGGTGTCGCCTGGGTCTCCTGCCGCACCGTCGACCCGGGCATCGGGATCACCATGGCCGTGCGCACGGTCACCCGCCCCGCGCGGTCCGCGCGGGAGGCGGCGACCGGTACCGGCACCGTGCAGACCTTCCACCTGCCGATCGTTCCCCGCCGCTCTGCGATGGTCGTGAAGACTCTTGCGCTGCACACCTCGATGGACTGGCCCGCCGTCGACCCGCTCTCCGCAGCCGTCGACGTGATCGCTCGTGCCCCGGCCTTTCCCAGGCTGTTGTCCGCCCACAGGGCGGCCTGGCAGCGCGTCTGGGAGCAGGCGGAGTTGCATGCGCCCGGCGAGGCGGGCCGCATCCTGCGGCTGCACGTGTTCCACCTGCTGCAGACGCTCTCCCCGCACACGGCGGAACTCGACGTGGGCGTTCCCGCGCGCGGACTGCACGGTGAGGCGTACCGGGGGCACGTCTTCTGGGACGAGCTCTTCGTCCTGCCCTACCTCGACCTGCACTTCCCCGAGGTGGCCCGGGCGCTGCTCATGTACCGGCACCGCCGACTGCCGGCAGCGCGCGAGGCCGCCCGCCTCGCCGGCCGACAGGGGGCCATGTATCCGTGGCAGAGCGCGAGTTCAGGGCGGGAGGAGACGCAGGTGCTGCATCTCAACCCGCGCTCGGGGCGCTGGTTGGCCGACCACTCCCGGCTGCAGCGCCATGTGGGCTCCGCCGTCGCGTTCAACGTCTGGCGGTACGCGCAGGCCACCGGCGACCGCGGATTCCTCCACTCCGCCGGTGCGGAGACCCTCCTGGAGGTCGCCCGCTTCTGGGCCGGGGCCGCCGCCCTCGATCCGGCGCTGGGCCGCTACCGGATCCGAGGGGTCGTGGGACCCGACGAGTACCACGACGCCTATCCCGAGGCGACGCTCCCGGGCATCGACGACAACGCCTACACCAACGCGACCGCCGCCTGGGTGCTCGCGCGCGGCCTCGACCTGCTCGGCGAACTGCCCGAGGCCCGCCGCTCGGAACTCTCGGAGCAACTGTCCCTGGACGCCGCCGAACTCGACCGCTGGGAGGACGTCTCCTGTCGCCTCCACGTGCCCTTCCACCAGGGTGTGGTGAGCCAGTTCGAGGGCTACGGCGACCTGGCGGAGCTCGACTGGGAGGCGTACCGGACCCGGTACGGCGACATCCGCAGACTCGACCGAATCCTGGAGGCCGAGGGCGACACGGTCAACCGCTACCAGGCGTCGAAGCAGGCCGACACCCTCATGCTCGGCTACCTCTTCCGGCCCGATGAGCTGCACGGTCTGTTCGGACGGCTCGGCTACGCGCTGGACGACGGGGTGTGGCGTGCGACCGTCGCGTACTACCTGAGCCGCACCAGCCACGGATCGACCCTCAGCAGTCTCGTCCACGGGTGGGTGCTGGCCCGGCTGATGGGCGCCGACGCCTGGCGGTACTGCGAGGAGGCCCTGCTCGCCGACGTGGCCGACGTCCAGGGCGGCACGACCGGGGAGGGCGTCCATCTCGGCGCGATGGCGGGCACGATCGACCTCGTCGAACGCGGGATCACCGGTCTGGAAACGGGACCCGAAGGGCTTCGGGTGGCGCCGGTGCCGCTTGCCGAGATCCCACGGTTCACGTTCACCCTGTGCGTCGGCCGTCATCGAGGCGTGCGCCTGAGGATTCTTCCCGGGCGGCTGGCCATCCGCGTTCCCGGCTCGCCCGCGGGCCCGCTCGCCGTCGTTCTCCCCGGCGACCGAAGGGTCACCGTCGCACCCGGACAGGAGCGGTGGTTCCGTCTGTGAGAAGTGACTCCGCCCCTGAGAAGCGGTTCAGCCGAAGCGGAGCACCTCGGAGACGGCCGGCGAGCGTCGCCACGCCTCGTGGCGCTCGGCCGCACCGGAGTCGCCACGGGTGACGAACCGGCTTCCCCGGGCGCCGCGCGACTCGTCCGCACCGCCTTTCATGGGACGAATCCGGCTGGAGAGTCGGGGGCACCGGAACTACCGTGAGTACGTGCCCGTCAGGCGAGAACCGCGCGCTCGGCGTGCCCGGAGGTGGTGATGGAGCACGAGGGGCCGGTGCCGGCGGACCGCAGGCTTCCGCGGCTGCGACTCGACGAGCTGCTCGACGAGCTCCAGGTGCGCATCGACGAGGTGCGGGGGACCAGGGACCGGCTCAACGGGCTCCTCGAAGCCGTCATGTCCGTGGGCAGGGAACTCGACCTGCCCCAGGTGCTCAGGGGCATCGTGGAGGCGGCCGTCACGCTCGTGGACGCCGAGTACGGCGCTCTGGGCGTCATCGGGGACGACAGGAGACTCTCGGAGTTCCTCCCCGTCGGCATCGGCGACGACCTGCGGGCGCGGATCGGCGACCTGCCGTCCGGGCACGGGCTGCTCGGCGAGCTGATCCGCAACCCCAAGCCGCTGCGGCTCTCCGAGCTGTCCCAGCACCCCGCCTCGTACGGCTTCCCCCCGCACCACCCGCCGATGCACACCTTCCTCGGCGTGCCCATCCGGGTCCGCGACGAGGTCTTCGGCAACCTCTACCTCACCGAGAAGCGTGGAGGCGCCGCATTCGACGCCGAGGACGAGGCGGTCGTGACGACCCTGGCCGTCGCGGCCGGCATCGCCATCGAGAACGCCCGCCTCTACGAGGAGGGCCGCCTCCGGCAGCGGTGGCTCGCCGCGAGCTCCGACCTGACCAGCGCCCTCCTGTCCGGTACGGAGGAGACCGAGGTGCTCGACGGAATGCTGGAGCGGGCCGTGGACATCGCGGCCGCCGACATGGGGGTGTTCTACCTGGTCGGCGCCGGCGGTGAGCTGCGGGGCTCGCTCGCCCGCGGTGACGGGGCCGAAGCCCACAGGGGCGTCGTCCTGCCGACCAGCGAAGGAACCCTGGCCGAGGTCGCCCTCGCCCAGGAGGGCCTGGTCACGGTCGCCGACGTCGAGAACGAGCCCCGCATCAGGGTGCAGCCCGAACGGTGGCAGGGATTCGGGCCGGCGGTGGCCGTCCCGGTCGGCACCAAGGAGCGACTCAGCGGAGTGCTGATCCTGGCGCGCCGCCGCAGGCGGCTCCCCTTCACGGCCGCCGAGGTCACCGCTCTGCCCGGCTTCGCGGGACAGGCCGCCCTCGCACTCGAACTGGCCGACCGGCGCCGGGACGCCGAACAGGTGAGCCTGCTGGAGGACCGCGACCGGATCGCCCGTGACCTGCACGACCTCGCGATCCAGCGCCTGTTCGCGACCGGCATGACGCTGCAGAGCGCCCGGCGGTTCGTCGAGCACCCCGAGGCCGTGGACCGGCTGACCCGGGCGATCGACGACCTGGACGCCACCATCAAGATCATCCGGTCGACCATCTTCGGGCTCCGGGAACACGACACCTCGGGCACCGCCCCGAAGCTGAGGAACCGCGTGGTCAAGGCGGTGGACGAGGCCGCGGCCATGCTCGGATTCGCGCCGGCGCTCCGCATGGAGGGCCTCCTCGACACCGACGTGCCGGCCGAGGCGGCCGAAGAGGTGCTCGCGGTCATCGGTGAGGCGCTCACCAACGTCGCCCGGCACGCCCGGGCCCGCCGGGCGGAGGTGTCGGTCGTCGCCGGGGACGGCGTTCTGGAGGTGACGGTACGCGACGACGGCATCGGCATTCCGCCGGACGGGTCCCGGAGCGGACTGCGGAACCTTCTCGCCAGGGCCGAGCTGCTGGGCGGCACCCTGTCGGTCCGCGCACGCGTGGAGCCCGGCGACGGCACGGTACTCGAGTGGCGGATCCCGCTGCCGACCGAGCGGGACTGAGCTACGTCTTCTCGGCGTCGTGTTCGTGGGCCTGCGCGGCGATGACGGCGGCCTGCACGCGGCGCTCCACGCCGAGCTTGCCGAGCAGCCGGGAGATGTGGTTCTTGACGGTCTTCTCGGACAGGTAGAGCCGCGCGGCGATCTGCCGGTTGGTGAGACCCTCGCCGATCAGTTCGAGCACGGAACGCTCCCGTTCGGACAGCAGGGCGATCCGTTCGTCCTCCGGAGGCTTCACCGCCTCCGGGTCACGCAGCGAGTGCATCAGCCGCGCTGTGGTGGCCGGGTCCAGCATCGACTGCCCGGTGGCGACGGTCCGCACGGCCGACACGAGGTCCGAGCCCTTGATCTGCTTGAGGACGTACCCGGCGGCACCGGCCATGATCGCGTCGAGGAGAGCGTCCTCGTCGTCGAACGACGTCAGCATCAGGCACGCCAGCTCGGGCATCCGGGACCGCAGCTCCCGGCACACGGAGATGCCGTCGCCGTCCGGCAGACGGACGTCGAGCACCGCCACGTCCGGCCGCAGGGCGGGCCCCCTGGCCAGCGCCTGCTCCGCCGTCGCGGCCTCGCCGACCACCTCCATGTCGGGCTCGTCGTCGATCAGGTCGCGAAGGCCCCGGCGGACGACCTCGTGATCATCGACGAGGAACACCCGGGTGAGTGCGGTGGCTGTCGGCAGATCGGTCATGGCGACCCCTGTGGTCGGTCGGGTGGTGCCCGCCCCCACAAGGATTGTCCGTCACGGAGCCCCTCAAGGGGCACCGAGATCCATCCGGACGTCGACGACGCCCTCCACAGCACGCACGGCACGGGCGACCAGCGGCACCATCGACCGGTCGGAGAGCGACCCACGGATCGTGGCCACACCCTCCTCGACCGCTACGTCGAGCTCCGCGGGCGCGGTCGGCTCGCTGAGCACGGAGCGGCGGATGTCCTCCTCGATCTCGGCGTCCGTACGGAGGAACACCTTCAGGAGATCACTCCGGCTGACGACACCCTCCAGCATGCCGACGCCATTGACCACGGGCAGGCGCTTCACCCTCCTCGTCGCCATGATCCGTGCCGCCTCGGCGAGCGTCGCGTCAGGATGGACGGTCACGGCCGGGCTGGACATGAGCTCCCCGGCCCGGACGGCTCCGGCCTTGGACGCCGCGGCGAACTCGTCCGGGCGGGGGTCGTCCGTGCGGAACTCCTCCTTGGCCAGCAGATCGGCCTCCGACACGACCCCGATCACCCGTCCCTCCCCCTCCAGAACGGGCAAGGCACTCACCTTCCACTGATCCATGAGCGCGACGATCTCCTTGTACGGCGCGTCACGCCCGACGGCGATGGCGGTGTGGGTCATGACGTCGCTGACGGTGTAGCGCGAGGCGGTCATCACGTTCTCCCGGAGGGGTGAAGATGCGCATCGGTGTCCACTCCAGTCTGGCCGCGGTGCGAGTGGGAGAGGAGGGCCGGATGGCCCCCACGAGGCCCTGTGCGGCCGTGCGAGGGTGCCAGCCCCGCCTCCGGCGGCGCGCTACGTGCGGCACAGTCCTCTTGGGTCAGTCACACGACCTGGAGGGCCGCGCCCCACGCCCTCGCGCGATCCCGTTCGCCGGCGCGCAGCGGCCCGTCCGTGTCCTCGATGATGAATCCCTCCGGTTCCGCGACGAGTTCATAGCCGTGGCCGCGGAGCCGACGGGCGATGCCACTGGCGGCGGCGCCCGCCAGGCGCATGTCCGCCCGGGTGTCGAAGGCCGCGGCGGCGTGGGTGCCGGTGTGGGCCTTCGGGAGCGTGTCGTGGAACCAGTCGCGAACGCCAGGGCCCTCGGCGCCCGCCTCGGCGGTGAAGGGACGCTCCTTCTTCTCGGCCTCCTGCCTCTCGGCCTTCAGCCCCATCTTCCGGCTCATCCCGGTGGTCATGCCTCGCATTTGGGTCGGCCCGCCGACGACCAGCAGGTCGGTGGGGCCGATGCGCTCCGGCAGCGCGTCGGCCACTGCCACGCACTCGACCTCGGCGTCCGGGTGCGTCGCCTTCACACCCTCTCCGATCGCGTCGGCGATCTCGCGCGTGTTGCCGAACAGGCTCTCGTACACGATCACAGCACGCATGACGACTCATCTCCTCAGGCTTCCTTCTCGGGTCTCCGCCGCCGCTTCGATCGCCCGCAGCGCTCCGCGCAGCACGATCCCCACGCCCGGGGAGACCGGCGTCCAGGAGCGGCCGCACCTGCCGGCTCGATCAACGGGCGGACGGCGTACTCGGTCCGGCACGCCACGTGCCCACATGTGGACCTCCGGGACCCGACACCACCAGTCTGATCCACAGGACAGGCATCCCGCTTGGGTCGAATGGTCCCCAGTCGCATCGCGTGGCGGCCTCTCCGGCGCGCCCACCACCCCGCGGCCACCAGCAGCGCCGCCGCTCCGTACGCCCCGGTCACCCACTCGACGCCGATGACCGGTCCCGCCGGATAGGCGACGGCGCCGGCGAGGGCGATGCCCAGCCACTCCCAACGGCCGTCCAGCGCGACGAGGGCGACGAGCAGGAGTGCGTACCAGGAGTAGCCGGGGGTCAGCAGGAGGAAGGCCGAGCCGGTGGTCAGCAGGGCGCCGCGCCAAGGGCGTTCGGGATCGCCGCGCCACCAGACCGCGAGAGCCACCGCCGTCATGACGAGCAGGACGGCGAGCGGCGCCCACGTGTCCGGCAGGACGAGGCGCAGCAGGGCGTACCGGCCGCCTGCCCCCGCGTCGTCGTACCCCTCCTCCTGCGCGTATCCGCCCAGGTAGCCGAGGACGGAGCCGTCGGAGAGCAGGACGTACGGGAGGTACACCACCCCCACGACCGCCACCGTCGGAACCACGACCGCCAGGAACGTCCGTGGTCGGCGGAGTCCGGACAGAACACCCGGGAGCAGGATGGCCGGCAGGAGTTTCGCGGCGATCGCGAGGCCGAGCAGGACGCCGCCGGTGACGCGTCGCCGGGCGACGACGGCGAGGGCGGCGACCGAGAACAGGACGGCGAGGACGTCGACATGGGCGTTGTCGACGGCCTCGACGGGGACGGCCGGGCACCAGGCCCACAGCGCGGCCTGACGAGGAGCGCCCCGCCGACGCAGGACGGCGACCAGCAGGCCGGTCACCGCGAGGGACAGGACTGCCGCGCCGGTCTGGAGCGCCTTGTGGTGGGTGCCGGCCGGCGCGAGGGCGTGGACCAGGAGGAACCAGCCCTCGGCGACGGGCGGGTAGATCGTGTGCACGGCCGGCCGGTTGATGCGGGTGCAGCCGCCGTCGGCCAGCGGCGCGAGGTCGCGGGCGTGCGCGCAGGCGGCCGGGTCGGGGAAGAGCCACGCGTCGCGCAGCCGGACCAGGGCCGGGTCGGCGGGGGCGTGGTCGTACGGGGAGATGCCGGCCGCCTGTACCCGGCCGTCCCACGCGTACCGGTACGAGTCCGTGCTCGTCCGCGGCGCCGCCACGAGCCCCGTGGTCGTGACCGCGACCGCTCCCGCGAGCACGAGCGGGACCACCGCGCGGGCGGGGACCCGGCGCAGGGCGACCACCGCTGTGGCGAACAGTGCCCAGCAGCCCGCGTAACCCGTCAGGAAGCCGACCCCCAGGGCGTTCCCGCGGAGCAGGACGACGAGGGCGGTGGCCAGGGCCGCGAGCAGGAGGACGGTGACGACGAGCGGACGGGCACGAGGCATGGGCGCAGCCTGGCAGCGCGTACGGCCGCCCGGCGGGCGACCCGTCGGGGCGTTCGGGTTTCGTAAGGTGTCGAACCCTCCGTACGGAGCCGAGCGGCGGTGTCATGGACGTCATGACCTCCCGCATGCCCAGACCGCGTCGGAGCGCCCTGCCCGCGCTGCGGCCGCCCGCCTTCACCGGCCGTCTGCCCGCCTTCACCGGCCGTCTCCACGACGCGCGTACGGCGACCGCCGTAGGCAGGTGGCTCGGTGTGGCCTTCGCCGTCTGTTTCGCGACCGGCCTCGTCAGCCACTACCTCCAGCACCCACCCGACTGGCTCGCCGACGATCTGCCCACCCGGCCGGTGTGGGGCTACCGGCTCACCCAGGGGCTGCACGTCGCCACCGGTCTCGCGGCGATCGTGCTGCTCCTGGTCAAGCTCTGGGCGGTGTACCCGCGGCTGTTCGTGTGGCCACCGGTCCGGTCCGCGCGGCACGCGCTGGAGCGGCTGTCCGTCGCGGTGCTGGTCGCCTCGGCCGTGTTCCAGGTGCTGACCGGGCTGCTCAACATCGTCGAGTGGTACCCCTGGCCCTTCTCCTTCGTGCCCGTGCACTTCGCCGTCGCCTGGGTCGTGACCGGGTCGATCCTGCTGCACATCGCCGTCAAGGCTCCCGAGATCAGGGCCCATTGGGGCAGGCGATCGGCAGGGACGCTTGCGTTGCCGGCCGAGGACGGCCCCGACCGTCGCTCGCTGCTGCTGGGCGCGGGCGCCGCCGTCGGCGTGGTGACGCTGACGACGGTGGGGCAGTCCTTCACGCCGCTGAAGGCGTTCGACCTGCTCGCCCCTCGGCACCCGGACCATGGTCCGCAGGGCCTGCCCGTCAACCGGACCGCCGCCGCGGCCGGCGTCTCGGCGCACGGTCTGGGGGCCTGGCGGTTGGAGGTCGCCGGTCCACATCCGTACACGCTGTCGCTCGACGCGTTGCGGGCCCTGCCCCAGACCCGGGTCCGGCTGCCGATCGCCTGCGTCGAGGGCTGGAGCGTGGCGGCGCACTGGGGAGGAGTGCGGGTACGGGACCTGGTGGAGCGGGCCGGTGCGTGGCCCGGCTCCGTCGCCGTACGGGTGACCTCACTGGAGGTGAGCGGTGCCTATCGGGTGATGGAGATGGGCGCCGACTACGCGGACGATCCGCTGACCCTCCTCGCCCTGACCCTCAACGGGCAGCCTCTCTCCCTCGATCACGGCTTTCCCGCGCGGATCATCGCCCCCGACCGGCCCGGGGTGCTGCAGACCAAGTGGGTGCACCGTCTGGAGGTGCTGTGAGGACGGCGAGCGTGTTGCGGTACGGGGTCGGCGGCCTGGGGCTCGTCCTGATCGGTGTCGGAGCGTGGCGTGTGGCCGACCAGCCGGACCCGCTGGGCGTACTGGTGTGGCTGGCCGGGGCGGTCGTCCTGCACGACGGGATCATCGCCCCGCTGGTCCTCGCCATCGGGCTGCTCGTCGTCGGACGCCCGGAGCGGGGTGTGCTGCGTGGCGCGCTGGTCGTGGCAGGGAGCCTGCTGCTGGTCACGCTGCCGCTGCTGGTCCGGCCGGGGGAGCCGCCGAACCCCTCCGCCCTGCCGCTGCCGTACGGACGCAACCTCGTGATCGTCCTCGCCGCGGTCGTCGTGGTGGCGGTGGCAGTGATCCTCGTACGACGGTGGCGGGGGCGTTCTCAGCGGAGCACGGACGACGACTGACGTGTGAGGGTCACGAAGTGACGGCCCCACAGGTCCCATCGTTCGGACACGGTCCAGCCGGTGGCGGCCGCGTGAGCGGACAGCGCGGGTATCCCGACGCGGGCCCAGGGGAACGGCGTGCCCCGCCCGCCCCGGCCGTCGTCCACCTGCACCTCGCAGCGTTCGTCGACGTCCAGGGGCACGCATTCCGCGATGACCCGGCCCGAGCCGGAGACGACCTGTCGCAGCCGGCGCAGCAGAGCCGTGGGGTCTCCGCCGATTCCGATGTTGCCGTCGATGAGCAGGGCCGTGTCCCAGCGTCCTTCCCCGGGCAGGGAATCGAAGACCGAGCGGCACAGGGCCGTCGCGCCGAGCCGAACCGCACGGGCGACGGCCTCCGGACTGACGTCGACCCCCAACGCGCGATGCCCTTCGGCAGCGAGGGCGGCGACGAGCCGCCCCGGTCCGCAGCCCACGTCGAGGACCGTACCGTGGCAGCGGTCCAGGACGGACCGGTCCGCGTGGTCGGGCGCCTCGCACCAGCGCTCGACCTCCAGGGGCAGGAGCCAGCCGTCGTCGCGGCGCAGGAACAGCGGGCCCCGACCCGTGCGCAGGGCGTCGCTGTACGGGTCGGCGCGCCAGGCCGTCGTCGTGGTCACGCGCCCGCTCCCGCCGCCGTCGTGGTCAGCGCGGAGTGCAGGGCGGCGAAGCGGGTGCCGGGCGTCTCGGCCGCCACGAGGCGCGCGTCCTCGGCGGTGTCCACGTCCCGCAGCACAGGCAGGGTCCCGATGCGCAGGCCGGCCGCACGCAGTCGTCCGTGCTGGAGGGCGCCGGTGTCGGGGCGCGACATCGGGACGCCGAGCAGGAGGGCGGGGTCGGGGGAGGCGAGGCCGAGGGCCCAGAAGCCGCCGTCGGCCGCAGGACCGAACCAGGCGTCGTACGTGTCCCAGCACAGGGCCGGGGCGAGCAGGGCGGGGGTGACCTGAGGAGTGTCCATGCCGATGAGCAGCGCCGGACCGTCGCAGGCGGCGAACGCGGCGGCGAGGCGTACGTCGAGCCCGCCCGTCACCTGCGAGAAGAGCCGGAATCCCGGTGGCAGCCAGCCGCCGGGCTGCCCGTCGAGCACGAGCACGTGCCGGTCGGCGGGGACCGCGAGAGCCGCGCCGAGCGTGTCGGCGAGGGCGGCTTCGGCCAAGGCGGCGGCCTCCTCGGGCGGGAACGGCGGAGTGAGGCGGGTCTTGACCCGGCCCGGCAGGGGCTGCTTGGCGATGACGAGGAGAGTGGTCACGGGCGCTCACCACCGGCCGGCGCCGGCTCGTCGAGCACGCGACGCATGTCGTGCACGGCCTGCCAGGTCCCCTTCCAGGTGCCGGTGACCTTGGAGCGGCCGGAGCGGGGGAGGTAGGGCACGTCCACCTCCCGTACCCGCCAGCCGGCGTCGGCGGCCCGGACGACCATCTGGAGCGGGTAGCCGCTGCGCCGGTCGGACAGGCCGAGGCCGAGGAGCGCCTCGCGCCGGGCGACCCGCAGGGGGCCCAGGTCGTGCAGCCGCAGTCCGGTGCGGCGGCGCAGCAGCCGGGACAGCGCGAGGTTCCCGGCCCGGGCGTGCGCCGGCCACGCGCCGCGCGCGGTGGGGCGGCGGCGGCCCAGGACGAGGTCGGAGGAGCCGTCGGCGACGGAACGCAGGAGGCCGGGCAGCAGGCCGGGGTCGAGGGAGGCGTCGCAGTCGCAGAAGCAGACGAACTCGGCCTCGGCGGCGAGCAGCCCGGAGTGACAGGCGGCGCCGAAGCCGCGTCTGGGCTCGTGCACGACAGTGGCGCCGAGGCCGGCCGCGAGCGCTCCGGAGCCGTCGCTGGAGCCGTTGTCGACGACGATCGCCCGCCACCCGGCGGGGATGCGGGCCAGCACCCAGGGAAGAGCCTCTGCCTCGTCGAGACAGGGAAGGACGACATCTGCGGTCATGGAGGTCACGGTTCTCACCGTAGGAATCCCCGGGCCGCTCAGGGCCGTGGAAGTCCTTACGAAACGCGGACGCCGTGCGACGTCCGCCCGGGTGGCCGTGGCCGCCGTACGGAATCGGATGCGAGGCTGTGCGGCATGAGCGAGCGCAGCACCCCGGGAAACGGGGGCCGGATCCTGGTGGTGGACGACGACCCGACGGTCGCCGAGGTCGTCACCGGCTACCTGGAACGGGCCGGCTTCTCCGTCGAGCACGCGGCCGACGGACTCGACGCCTTGCGCCGGGCCGGGGAGCGGTGGCCCGCCCTCGTCGTCCTCGACCTGATGCTGCCCGGCCTGGACGGCCTTGAGGTGTGCCGTCGGCTGCGCGCCGCCGGACCCGTTCCGGTGATCATGCTGACGGCGCGTGGCGACGAGGAGGAACGGATCACGG
The DNA here is from genome assembly GCF_041053105.1 of Streptomyces sp. R44. NCBI lineage: Bacteria > Bacillati > Actinomycetota > Actinomycetes > Kitasatosporales > Streptomycetaceae > Streptomyces > Streptomyces sp. R44. Next base: position 8,289,990 of record NZ_CP163444.1, read on the forward strand.
GCCTTGAGGTGGGCGCGGACGACTACGTCACGAAGCCGTTCAGCCCGCGCGAACTCGTCCTGCGCGTCGAATCCGTGCTGCGCCGCGGCCGGGCGGCGGCGCCGGCCGCGGCCCGGAGCGTACTGCGCGCCGGCGACCTGGCCGTCGACCCCGCGACCCGCAGGGCCAGCCGTGCCGGCGTGGAACTCGCCCTCACTCTGCGGGAGTTCGATCTCCTCGCGTACTTCATGGCGCGCCCCGGCACGGCGCACAGCCGGGACGATCTGATGCGACGGGTGTGGGGCTGGGACTTCGGTGACCTGTCCACCGTGACCGTGCACGTCCGCCGCCTGCGCGCCAAGATCGAGGACGACCCGGCCCGGCCGTCCCTGATCCAGACGGTCTGGGGCGTCGGCTACCGATTCGAGCCCGAGCCGACGGAGGAGACCACGGCATGAAGGACCTCCTGCTCATCGCCGCGTTCGCCCTCGGGGGAGCGGTGTGCGCCGGGCTGGCCGGGGCGGTCGTGCTCCGCCTCGTCCGCCACCGCTCGGTCGCGGTCTCCCTGGCCGTGGTCGCCGCCGTGACGGTGACGGCGATGCTCGCCGGAACGCTCGCCGTCGCCCAGGCGATGTTCCTGTCCTCGCACGACCTGTGGGTGGTGACCGTCGTGGTCGCCATGGCGGCCCTGGTGTCCCTCTGCACAGCCCTCGTCCTGGGCCGGTGGGTCGTGGCCCGCAGCCGAGCCCTCGCCCGCGCCGCCCGCGACTTCGGCGACGGAGGCACCTTCTCCGCGCCCGACGGAGCCGCCACCGCCGAACTCGCCGCCCTCACCCGCGAACTGGCCGCCACCAGCGCCAAACTCGACGCGTCCCGGCACCGTGAGCGTTCCCTGGAGGCGTCCCGCCGTGAGCTCGTCGCCTGGATCTCGCACGACCTGCGCACCCCGCTCGCCGGACTGCGGGCCATGGCGGAGGCCCTGGAGGACGGGGTGGTCGCCGACCCCGCCCGCTACCACCGCCAGATCCGTACCGAGGTCGAACGCCTCACCGCCATGGTCACCGACCTCTTCGAGCTCTCCCGCATCCACGCCGGAGCGCTGACCCTCAGCCCCAGCCGGATGTCCGTGTACGACCTCGTCGGTGACGCCCTGAGCGGCGCCGACCCGCTCGCCCGCAAGCGGGGGGTGCGGCTGCTGGGGGAGGAGGTCGCGGCCGTGCCCGTCACGGTGGACGGCAAGGAGATGACCCGCGTCCTCGCCAACCTCCTCGTCAACGCCATCCGCCACACGCCCGCCGACGGCACGGTCGCGGTGGCCGCCGCACACCGGGACGGCGCCGTCGTCCTTTCCGTCACCGACGGCTGCGGTGGCATCCCGGACGTGGATCTCGACCGCGTCTTCGACACCGGCTGGCGCGGCACCGAGGCCCGCACCCCGCCGGCCGGGGCAGGCCTCGGCCTCGCCATCGTGCGCGGCATCGTCGAGGCGCACGCGGGCCGCGCCGAGGTGCGCAACGTGCCGGGCGGCTGCCGCTTCGAGGTCACTCTGCCCGCGGCGGCCGGCTGACCGACGGGGTCCGACGACGGGGCCGGGCTGCCTGTCCGTCCCGCATCCGCCGACTGCCGAGGCGGGGTTGCCGGCCCGCCTTCTGTCTGCCGACTGCCGAGGCGGGGCAGCCCCGTTCCTATCCGCCGACGGCCGCCGAGGCCCGCTGCCCGGCCCGCGCGAACTCCGCCATCCCCTCGTCGAAACCGACCTCCGGGCGCCAGCCGAGCTCGCTCCGGATCCGCGACGAGTCCGCCGTGATGTGCCGTACGTCCCCGAGCCGGAACCCGCCCGTCACCACGGGCCGCGGACCGCCGTGGGCGAGCGCGAGCGCCGTCGCCATCTCGCCCACGGTGTGCGGATCCCCGCTGCCGGTGTTGTACGTGGTGAGGGCGCCGACCGGTAGGCCGCCGACGGCCTCCAATGCGATGACGTTGGCCGCCGCCACATCCCGTACGTGGACGAAGTCCCGGCGCTGACCGCCGTCCTCGAAGACGCGAGGGGCCTCGCCGCGGGCGAGGGCCGAGCGGAAGAGGGAGGCCACCCCGGCGTACGGGGTGTCGCGTGGCATCCCGGGCCCGTAGACGTTGTGGTAGCGCAGCGAGACCGCCGTTCCTTCGACAGCACGGGCCCATGCCGCCGTCAGGTGCTCCTGGGCGAGCTTCGTCGTGGCGTACACGTTGCGGGGATCGGCCGGCGCGTCCTCACCGACCAGGCCGGACGCGAGCTCGGAGCCACAGACGGGGCAACGGGGTTCGAAGCACCCTGCCTCCAGGTCCTCCGGGTGGCGGGGGCCCGGCCGGACGACTCCGTGCCGGGGGCACTCGTACCGCCCTTCCCCGTACACCACCATCGACCCGGCGAGGACGAGCCGCCGTACGCCGGTCTCCGCCATGGCTGCCAGCAGAGCGGCCGTGCCGAGATCGTTGCAGCTCACATAGGCAGGAGCATCGGCGAAGTCCTTGCCGAGCCCGACCATGGCGGCCTGGTGGCAGACCGCGTCGACGCCGCTCAGCGCAGCCCGGGTGCCGGCCGCGTCTCGGACGTCGGCGTGCAGGAACTCCACCTCAGGCGGATCCGGGGCGATGGGGTGCGCGCTGGGCAGCAGAGCGTCCAGTACGACCGGCTCGTGGCCGTTCCGGCGGAGCGAGGTGACGATGTGCGAGCCGATGAAGCCGGCTCCTCCTGTGACGAGTACGCGCATGGGCGCGACGCTACGGACCGCCGCGCGATTCCAGGAGCCGCCCACGCCGGGCCGTAAGCCTTTCGTCATCAGGCAGGACGAACTGGTCTTCGCCGACCGGCTGCCGGCCCCCCTGCGCGGCTTCGCCGTCCCTGACCGGACGGTGGTGCCGTTAGGGCTGCTCTGCTGCTATGTGACCCACATCACACGGCATTCCTGTCAGGAATCGGGGCGCTGTCCCGCTCAAGTCGCCGACAGGAAGCAGACGAGCCGACAGGAGCATCACATGAAGCACCGCATCGTCGTTCTCGGCGCCGGCTATGCCGGGGCCTACGCGGCCGGGACCCTGGCCCGGCGGCTGTCCCCGGCGGACACCGAGATCACCGTGGTCAACGCCGAGCCGGACTTCGTCCAGCGGCTACGGCTGCACCAGCTCGCGGCCGGGCAGGAGATCGAAGCTCCGAGGCTCGCCGACGTCTTCACCGGCACGGGGATACGGCTGCGCCTGGCCCGCGTCACCGCTGTCGACCCCGAGCGTCGGGTCGTCGCCGTGGCCGACGCCGACGGCGGCGGGGAGCTCGACTACGACACGCTTCTCTACGCGCTCGGGAGCCACGTCGCCGACCACGGCGTCCCCGGCGTGACCGAGCACGCCTTCCACGTCACCGGTCGCCCGGCAGCGCTGCGCCTGCGCGAGCGCCTGGACGGCCTGAGCGGGCGGGACGAAGGCGGGAGCGTGCTGGTCGTCGGCGACGGGTTGACCGGCATCGAGACCGCCACCGAGATCGCCGAATCCCGCCCCGGCCTGTCGGTGGCACTGGTCGCCCGCGGCGAGCTGGGTGCCTCGCTCTCCCCGGGGGCCCGCGGCCACCTGCGCCGGGCCTGTGACCGGCTGGGCATCACCGTCCTGGAGCACACGAACGTCGAAGCCGTCGAAGCGGTACGGGTGTTGTGCGCCGACGGCACCGCCCTGGCGGCCGACGCGACCGTGTGGACGGCCGGGTTCGCCGTGGATCCCATCGCCGCCGCCGGCGGTCTTGAGGTCACCGCCGACGGTCGGATCGTCGTCGATCGCACCATGCGGTCGGTCTCGCACCCCGACGTCTACGCCGTCGGGGACAGCGCCTGCGCCATCGGCGACAACGGCCGCCCGCTGCCGATGTCCTGCGCTTCGGCCGGCTACACCGGAATGCGGGCGACGGCCGCGATCGTGGGACGCCTGACCGGACGCAGGATCCCGAACACCAAGCTGGAGTACCTGGGCAACCACATCAGCCTCGGGCGGCGGGACGGAATCCTTCAGATGGTCGACGACGCAGCACGGGCGAAGCCGAAGTACGTGGGCGGCAGGAAGGCCGCGCGGATCAAGGCGGGCATCCTCAAGATGTCGCTGTGGACCACCTCGCACCCGACGTTCGGCCTGCCCAGGCGCAAGCGCCCGCTGGCCGCCGAACCGCGTGTGTCGGCCGAGAAGGCGATCGCGTAAGCCGTCTGACACCTAGGGTGGTCCACGTGGACAGCACCGGTACTGATCGCTTCGGCACCGATCGGTTCGAGGCCGGCCGGAACCGGCTGGCCTCGTTGGCGTACCGGCTCCTCGGCTCCGCCGCCGACGCCGAAGACGCCGTGCAGGATGCGTTCCTGCACTGGCAGGCGGCTGACCGGCAGCGGATCGAGGTGCCGGAGGCCTGGTTGACCAAGGTCGTCACCAACCTGTGCCTCGACCGGCTCCGCTCGGCACAAGCCCGCCGCGAACGCAGCGCCGGTGCCTGGCTGCCCGAACCCCTCCTGGACGGCGACCCGATGCTCGGACCGGCCGACACGTTCGTGCAGCGCGAATCGGTCTCCCTGGCCGTGCTGACGCTCATGGAGCGCCTGTCACCCGTCGAGCGGGCCGTCTATGTCCTGCGCGAAGCGTTCGCCTATGGCCACGCCGAGATCGCCGAGATCCTCGACATCACCGAGTCCGCGAGCCAGCAGCATCTTCACCGGGCCCGGCGCCGCATCACCACCGCGCGCCGCGGCGGCGAAGTCGACCCGGCGTCGGCCCGCAGGATCGTCGAGGAGTTCCTCGCCGCTGCCTCCTCGGGCCGCACCGAACGGCTGGTGGCGCTGCTCACCGACGACGCGATCGCGATCTCCGACGGGGCCGGCCTGACCGAGAAGCTGTTGCGGTTCGACACTCCGCAGCGCATCGCCGCCGTCGCACGGGCCGGCTTCAAGCCCACACCCGCCAAGCAGCGCCTTGCCGGCGGCATCTCCGCCGTCCACTACGCGCTCGTCAACGGCGCCCCCGCCATCCTCTTCGTGCCCGGCGACCGAGTCGTCGGCGCCGTGACATTCGACATCGTCGACGGCAGGATCGCCACCGTGCGCGGCATCGCCGCCCCCACCCGCCTCGGTCGCCTCGCCGAAGCCTGGCGGAAGCACGAACCGGACACGCCGCTCATCACGCGCTGGTGACCCGACGCCGACCAGGAGGGTGCTGACGGCGAAGCCGCCGTCTCGCCAGAGGCGATGGACGCCGATCGCGCGCCAGGCGGACTTCGGCGAGGCGCTGTGCAGGGATCCACAGTGCCGTGCCGGCCGCCTCTCGCCGCGATGTCAACGGGTCATGAGCGGTGCCATGAGCTCGCGGGCGAAGTCGTCGACGGATCGTGGGGCGTGCCCGGTCAGCCGGAGCACGGAGTCGGTGGTGTGGTCGTTCGCGCCTTCCCGGAGCAGCTGGAAGACGCCCACCACTCCCTCCGCGAGCCACGCCGGCATGCCCGCCCCGAGCATGCCGGCAAGGGTGGCCTCGTCGGGGACGGAGACGTACTCCACCGCCCGTCCGAGGGCGGTGGAGAGCCGGCCGGCGACCTCCGTGAAGGTGATGGCCTCGGGGCCGGTGATCACCTGGGTCTCTCCGTCCCCGCTCCGGCCGCAGAGCACCGAGACCGCGCAGGCGGCCACGTCACGGGGGTCGATCATGGCGACACGGGCGTCGTCCGCGGGCAGGAAGATCCGTCCGGCCTGCCCGATCGTCGGCAGTGAACCGAGGAGGTTCGACATCAGGAAAGCGGACCGGAGAATCACGTAGGGGATTCCGGCCGAGCGCAGGTGGTGCTCGATGCGGCCGTGTTGATCGGCGAACGTCTTCGCGGAGCCGACCTCGGCTCCGACCGTGGACAGCAGGACGACCCGTCGGACACCGGCCGTGGCTGCGGCCTCGATCGCCTGTGCCGCGTTCTCGACCTGCCGCGGGTCGTTGGCGCAGATGAGAAAGGCCTGCTCGGCGCCCGAGAAGGCGGCACGGAGCGATGCGGGATCGGTGAAGTCCCCTTGCGCAAGGTCGGCGTCGGGGCCGAGTACGGCAGTGGCTCGTTCCGGGTTGCGGGTGAGGGCACGAGGGGGGATGCCTCGCCGGCGCAGCTCGCTCACAGCGTGTCGTCCGACGTTCCCGGTCGCGCCGGTCACCACCACTGTCGTCATCTCGTCGCGTCCTCACGCCGATGGGGAGCCTTGCTTCCCACGTTGTGCGGCACGACCGTCCTGGGCCTGTCAGGACACGCGCGGGTTCACCCGTCAGGACGCCCGTACGGGCCCGGGACGGATCCGGATCTTGGTGCGCCTCGGCAGGCAGGCAGGGATGGGGCTCGACGCCGGGCCACGGCCCGACCGAGGACGGATGGGTGACGCCGGTCGTCAGCAGGACCCCCGCGCGGTGGTGAGGAACCGAAGACCGAGGGCGACGGGCAGGCCGGCTCGGTCACGACGACTCGGCCGCGCTCGCATAGGCTGGAAGGGCCGGGGGCGTCCGGCGACGAGGTGGGTGAGCACGTGGCGGGGTCACTCGGCCAGGGAACGGCCACAACGGTGGGCACGTTCCGTTACGTGGGGCGCCGTCGTGAGCTGGACCTGCTCATGGCCGCGGCGCGGCGCCCGCCGGCGGTGGTGCTGGTCGAGGGCGAAGCCGGGATCGGGAAGTCGCGGCTGGTCGACGAGGCCGCCGCAGCACTGCGCGCCGAGGGCCGGCCGGTCCTCACCGGCTTCTGTCAGCCGCTGCGTGAGCCCTTCCCCTACGGACCGGTGTCCGACGCGCTGACCAAGGCCGGCCAGTGGCTGCCGGACACCGGACTGCCCGAAGCCGTCGGCGCACTGGTCCGGCTCCTGCCGAATCTGGCGGACCGGCTCCCGCCGGCCCCTCCGGAGAGCGGAGGGGAGCAGGCCGAGCGGCTCCGGCTGATCCATGGCGTGCGGGCGCTCCTCGCCGCCCTGGGGCCGACCGTACTGATCATCGAGGACATGCACTGGGTGGACGAGGCCACCAGGGACCTGCTCCTGCTGCTCGCCCGCGACCTGCCGAACGAGCTCGGCCTCGTACTCACCTACCGCGCCGAGGACCTGCCGCCCGACACGTCGGTGCTCGGCGCCGCGTACCGCCACCCTTCGGGCGCGGGCGGCGCGGTGATCAGGCTCGGCCCGCTCACGGCGGAGGACGTGCGGGAACTGGCCTCCGCGGCCCTGGGCCCGGTGGCCACACCCGCGCTGGCCTCCGCGCTGTACGAACGGAGCGAAGGCCTGCCGCTGGTCGCGGAGGAAGACCTGCTCACGCTCACCGAGCAGGGCGGCACGATCGATCAGCGGGAGGCGGTCCTGCGCCTCCAGGACACCGATGTGCCCAAGGGCCTGCGCGAGGCGGTCACCGAGCGGCTGGCCGGCATGTCGCCGGCCGGCTCGGCGATCGTCGCCGCCGCGGCCGTGCTCGCCGTCCCCTCGGACGAGACGCTGCTCGCCGCCGTCGCCGGCCTCGACGCCGAGACCGGCACCGACGGGCTGGTCGAGGCGCTGCGCAGCTCCTTGCTCCGGCAGACGGAAGACCATCGGTACGCGTTCCGGCACGTCCTGGCCCAGCAGGTCGCGTACCAGCACATCCCGGCGCCGCGACGGGACCGGCTGCACCGGTCGGCCGTAGCGGCCCTTCAGGAGCTGGCGCCGCCTCCGCTCGTGCAGATCGCCCATCACACTCTGGCGCTCGGCGACCGCGCCGCGTGGCTGCACCGGGCCGAGGAGGCCGCCGAGCAGGCCGCTGCCGTCGGAGACCAAGGAACAGCTGCCGCACTGCTCCATCAGATCCTCGACGAGCCCGGACTCGACACCGAGCGCCGCTCCCGCGCCGCCACCGTGCTCGCGCGGATCGCGTACAACGGTGTCGACTTCACCTCCGCCGCGAGACTGCTGCGGCGGCTGGTGGAGGACCCGCACCTGCCCAGGGCGGTCCGGGGGGAGATCCGTATGGGGCTCGGCCTGCTGCTCCTGAACGAATCCGCCTCCCCGTCATGGGTGAGCGAACTCGAACTCGCGGTCGAGGAACTGTCGGAGCGTCCCGCGACGGCCGGTCGGGGGATGCTCGCCCTCGTACTCAACGAGCGGGCCGGTCCCGAGTGGGCGGAACACTGGATGGACCGGGCCCGGCAGGCGCTCGACGAGAGCGGGGACGAGGCTCTCCAGGCCGCCTACGACGCGACGTGGATGACCCTGCTCGGCTGGCGAGGGGACCGTGCGATCTGGGACGTGCTCGACCGGCTGCCGCGGGATGCGGACTCCCCGGCCGAGCTCTGGCAGACCGCCCGAGCACTGCACAACGTCGCCGAGGCGGCCATCGCGCTCGGTCACGACGGCCGTGCCTCCGGGCTGGTCACGGAGAGCCGGGAGCAGGGCCGCCGGGCCGGTGCGGTGATCGTGGAGTGCTACGGGCTCGTACTCGATCTGTGGCTCGACACCCTCGCCGGGCGCTGGGACGGTCTTGAGGACCGCTTCGACGCGCTGATCGCCGCATATCCGGACATCAGCGTGCCCCATGTGGAGCGCTTGCTCGCCCTCGGCACGCTGGCGTTCGCACGAGGACAGCGCGACCTGGCACTGGAGCACTTCGACCGGGCGGCGAAGCACGGAGCACGACAGATCGCCGTGAGCACCGAGCTGCGCGGCACCGCCGGCCTCATGTCCGTCCGGCTCGCCCAGGGAGCCGAAGAGGAGGCGTGGGCGGCGGCCGGGCCCGCCCTTGCCGCGCTGCGCAGCGCGCAGGCCTGGACCAAGGCGACGGGACTGGTTCCCGTCGCCGTCGAGGCGGCGCTCGCCTGTGGCGACCGCGCCTCCGCCCGGCAGCTCGTCGAGGAGGCGCATCAGGGGCTCCGGGGCAGCGACGCTCCGGCGGCGGTGGCGGAGATCCACGTGGCCCGTGGACTCCTCGGCCTCGAGGACGACCCCGAGCATGCGGCGGAGGAATTCGGGGCTGCCCGGCGCGGGTGGCTTGACATCGGGCGCCCGTACGAGGCGGCGCGTGCGACCGAACGCCAGGGTCATGCGCTGGCCCTGGCCCGAAAGACCGATGAGGCGACAGAGCTCCTGGTGGCGGCCGTCGACACGTACTCCGCACTGGGCGCGCGGGCCGACGTCTCCCGCTGCCGGCATCTGATGCGGGATCTCGGTCTCACCCGGCCCGGCACCCCGGGTCGCCGCGGTTACGGGGACCGGCTGTCGCCGCGCGAACGGCAGGTGGCAGAGCTGCTGGCGGCCGGCGCGACCAACCAGGTCATCGCGGACACCCTGTACCTGTCGCCGCGGACCGTCGAGAACCACGTGGCCAGCGTGCTGCGCAAGCTGCGCACCACGCGCAAGGCCGTGGCGGGCGCGCTCGGGGAGCCCGGGCCGGACGGCTGAGGTGATGCCGGGCCGCAGGACCGGGAGGGATTGCTTCCCACAGGTCCGGTTGTCTTGCGTACCCCTAAAAGCGCCGACCCGGATGGTTTGCCTCGGGGCCGGCCCCCATCGTGGAGAGCGGGGGATCCGTCCGCAGTCTCGGGAGACCAGATGTCCGCCATCCCGCATCTCAGCCCGGCCGCCCTCGTCGAGGACCGGGCCGGCGTCCACTCGATGCACCGGCCGGACCTGCCGTGCGCCGAGCGGCGGACCGCAGGCTGCCTGACGGCCGCGACCGCTGCTTCGGTGCCGGTCCTCCGGCGGTTCGCTCGTGGTGTGGCGGCACGCTGGAGCCTGCCGACCGGGGTCGACGAAGCCCTGGGACTCGTGGTGAGCGAGCTCGTGGGCAATGCGGTACGGCACAGCGGCGGCCCGGACGTCGCGCTGTTGCTCTCCGCCGACCTCTCGACACTCGCCGTCGAGGTCAAGGACAACGGTCGGTGGCGGTCGCGCGCCGGCCGGCCGCGCCGCGAGGACGAGCTCGTCTGCGGCGGACGCGGCCTGGAGATCGTCGAAGCGTATGCGCTGTGCTGCATCGTTCGCGCAAGGCGCGACGGTACCCACGTCATCGCCGAGATATCACTCAGGAATTGATCGGGTACGCGTACCTATTGATGACGAATGAATCTTCCGAACTTCCTGTGATCGGTTCGGAGAGCGGGACCGTGCTGACCGCACCTGCCGGTCCGGGAGACCCGGCGTACATCTCGCTGACGAGTCGTCGACAGCCGCGTAGCACTTGAGGACTATCCCGCGTCCGTAGGGAGGCGGACTTCTCGGCCGAGAGGGAACCCCGGCCCGCGGTCGCCGTCTTGGTTCCCGTGTCGACTTGATCGTCGAGTCGACACGAGGAGGGGTGTGATGGCAGGTCAGGTGTGCAGGACGAGGCGGGCGAAGGCATCGGCGCCGGAGTACCAGGGTGCTCTCGAATCGTTGTCGGTGAACGCCTCACTCCCCGAGGTGCTGGCCCGGGGCATGGAGGAGCTGCGGACGGCGGAACGGGCCGGGGACCGGCGTGAGGAGGCGCGCTGCGGGCTGGCCGTGGCGGAGGCCTGCCGCAGGCTGGGGCGCATAGAGGAGGCCGACCGGGCGTGGAAGGCGAGCTACCGCGCGGCGCGTGCGGCCGGTCACGAGGGGGCCATGGCGTGGGCTCTGTGGAGCGGCGGCACGCTGGCCCGACAGCGCGGAGCATTCAGGCTGGCGTACCGGCTGCTGAGGCTGGCCGCCGAGACGGGCGAGCGGGGTGGTGACGTCGTCGTGCGCGGCTACTCGCTGGCGGGACTCGCCGAGACCGGGCGCATCCAGGGCGACTACGCGGCGGTGAGGAGGCTGCACGAGCAGCTGCTTGCCGAGGCCCGCCGCCGAGGCGAGGCCCGGCACACGGTGTGGGCGCTGGAGGGCATCGCGCAGATGCACCGCAACACGGGCGCATACGACGAGGCCCTGGCCCTGTTCGAGGAGGCGGCCGACACGGCGTCCCGAGCCGAGGACCGGCGCGGGTGGGCATGGGCGCTGCGCGGCATCGCGGACGTGGTGTCCGTGCGCGACGCCGACGTGGAACGCGCCCTGTCGCTGCTGTCCCAGGCGGAGGAGGCCTGCCGGGAGATGCGGCTGTCCAGCGCGCTCGCCTACAACCACAAGATGCGCGGCAACGTGCTGTACCGGGCGGGCCGCTACGAGCAGGCCCGTGAGATGTACGCGCTGGCCCTTGAGGAGTTCCAGGAGATGGACGAGCCGCGCGGGACGGCGCTGTCGCGACTGGGGCTGGTCAAGGCCTCCGCCCATCTGGGCCGCGACGCCGCGCACACTGCCGCGGACCTGGCCGAACTGCGCTCGACGCTGGACCGTATCGGGCTGCGGCATGCCCGGGACATGGTGGACAAGGCAGTAGCCGAACTGGGGGTCGGGGCGCTGCCGGACCCCGGCGGCCACGAGCAGGGCGCCGCGAGGCCCGTGCTGCCGGCGGTCGGGGCCGAGGCGCTTCGGGCCGCTGATGTGGAGGGCCTGCGGTGAGCGCCGTCCCGACACCGTTCTCGCCGGGCGCTGTCGTCCTGGCCGCGGTGCGTTCCTCTCATGATCACGGCATTGATCGCGAGATTGATCACGACGTCGATCACGACGCAGCGACGGTCCGTGTCCTGGAGCGTTGTCGTGAACTCGTCCGACCTGCGCTGGTGGAGGCGGTGGGCAGCCTCCATCCGTGGACCGGTGAGATGGCGGCGTACGCGCTGGGCTGGTCCGACACGGCCGGTACTCCGGTGTCCGGCGGGTCCGAGGGCAAGGGAGTGCGCCAGGCGCTCGCCGTGCTCGGGGCGGAGGCGGTCGGGGCTGATGGCGCGGAGGCCGTTCCCGGCGCCGTGGCCGTCGAACTCGTGCACACCTTCTCGCTCCTCCACGACGACATCATGGACGGCGACGCCCTGCGCCGGCAGCGGCCCGCGGTGTGGAAGGCATACGGGACCGGCCCGGCCGTTCTCGCGGGCGACGCGCTTCTCGCCCAGGCCGTGACCACCCTGGCCGAGGCGCCGGGCCGGCACGCGGCGGCCGCGGTCCGCTGCCTCTGCCGCACCCTGAACGCGCTGGTGTCCGGCCAGGCGCAGGACCTGCGCTTCGAGCACCGTCCGTGGTACGGCCCCGGCTCGGTCGGACTTGAGCAGTACCGGTGGATGGCCGAACACAAGACAGGCGCCCTGCTGGGCTGCGCCGTCGCACTCGGCGCGGTCCTCGGCGGCGCCCCGGACCGGACCGTGACCACGCTCGAAAGGGCGGGGCGCCATCTCGGCCTCGCCTTCCAGGCGGTGGACGACATCCTCGGCATCTGGGGCGACCCCGCCGTGACCGGCAAACCCGTCCACGCCGACCTGCGCAGGGGCAAGAAGACCTACCCGATGCTCGCCGCACTGGCCGGTGGAGGCAGCGCCGCGCACGAACTGGCGGCGCTGCTCGACCCTCCCCGGCCGCTCGACCACGAGGGCGCCGCACGCGTCGCGGCACTCGTGGAGGAGCTGGGCGGGCGGACCGCGACCCGCGACGAAGCGCGCCGGCACCTGGACACCGCCCGCCGCGCGCTGCGCGACGCGTCCCTCACGCACACCGCCGTACAGCAATGGGACAGGCTGTTCACGTACGTGCTCGACCGGACCAGGTGATCACCGTTCCGCCGGGGTGATCACCCCGGCGGTGACAGCTCGGCGCGTGCGGTGACCCGCGAACGGTCTCACGAGGTCCGTCTCACGAGGTCTTCCTCACCTTCCCGACTGGAGGGCGCCCCAGGTGCCGGAGCCGACGATGCCGTCGACCGCCAGGGCGCGTGAGGACTGGTAGTCGCGCACGGACTGGTCGGTGCCCGGACCGAAGGCGCCGTCGACGGCCACCGTCCGGCCGAGCGCGGCGGTCAGGGCGCGCTGCAGTCGGGTGACCGCTTCTCCCGTCGAGCCGTTCTGGACGGTGGGGGTGGTTCCGCGGGACAGCAGCGCGGTCCAGGTCTTCGGCCCGATCGCTCCGTCCGCGGTGAGCCCCGTACCGGTCTGGAAGTTCTTGGTCGCGGTGGTCGTGGAGGAGCCGAACACCCCGTCCGGGGCGCCCGGGTCGTATCCGGCGGCCTTGAGCAGGCACTGGGCCGCCTTGACCTGGTCGCCGGTCGATCCGCTCTGGACCGTGGGGTACGTGGTGAAGTCGAGGTTCGTCCCCGTGCAGGTGGGCGCGGGCGGTGTGCCGGTGCCCACGTCCAGGTAGTCGCGGTCGATGTTGATCGAGTAGCCGCCGTACGACTCGGAGACCTCGCCCGCGTACTGGTGGACGCGCTGGTGGCCGGCCCAGTAGGTGGACGGGACGTAGGAACCGGTGTTGGTGTCGGCGGCGCCGTTCCACCAGCCGTAGAAGATGTGGTCGACCCGCGTGTAGGCACTGTCGCCGTACTCGCTCGCGGCGTCCTTGATGCCGGAGGACGCGCTGGAGTAGAAGCCCGACAGATAGCCGCCGCTGTGCAGCCGTTCGGTCCAGCCGGACAGGTACGACAGCACGGCCGCCTTGCAGGAGGCCGTGGAGGCGTATCCCTCGATGTCGCTGTAGACGGCGCTGCCCGCGGGGATGCCGAGGTTCGCCGCGGCGGTGAGGGCGGCCGCCGCCGCCGTGACGCCCTGGGACTTGGCCGTGGCGGGGTCGCTGGACATCCTCAGCGAGAAGCTCGTGCACGGGGCCTGGCGGCCGACGTCGATGGGGATCAGCCGCCAGCCGTTGCCGGTCTGACCGGTCACCCAGCTCGCGGTCAGATTCGGCTGCGCGCAGCCGCGGAAGGAGCCGCTGATGTAGACGCCGACCGCGCTGTACGGCGAGCCGGCCTGCCAGGCGTTCATGGCGGCCTGGGAGGGCGCGGCGCAGGTGTCGAAGCCCTTGCCCAGGTAGCTGCCGGGTTGCGGCCCGGCCGCGGTCAGGGGAGCGGCGTCGGGCCGTCGGGCTGTGCGGGGCAGCTCGGTGCGCCGGGCACCCGGGGTGAGTTCGGCCGAGGCCAGAACGCCCCGCACCAGTTGCTCGGTCGCCGGGGTGTGGGCGGCGGTGACGAGTACACCGGCGTCCTCGACCGCGATCTGGATGGTGTCGTTGCTGGACACGGCGGTCGGGGCGGTGGCCTTGCCGCGTGGAGTCCGCGCGGTCGCCGCCGTCGCCTGTCCGGCGGAGCGGGCGGTGAGGGGCTCCACGACGACGCCAGCCGTACGGCCCACGAGGTGTGCGGGGCAGTCGCTCTGCTCGGCGGGCTCGCCCAGGTAGACGGCGGGTCGGTCGAACCGGAGGCAGGCCTGCGGATTTTCGGCCAGATCGACGACCTGCCAGTCGGCGGGGACCTCGATGCGGTAGCCGTGGTAGCTGACGGCCTGTCGGCCGGCCCCGGGCGGTGGGGCGGCAGAGGCGGATCCGGGCGCGACGAACGCGCCGACACCGGCGAGCACCGCCAGCGTGGCAGTTCCGGCACGGACGCGCCAGGGGATGCGGGAGGACATCAGGGCACTCCTACTCGATGCGGGGAGGGGAGAGAGTGATGGGCCAGGTCTGTTCGGGGCGGGGGTGAGCGGTGCCCGTCCGGAGGGTCGGAGTCCTGCCGGCCTCGCGCCTCGCGGCCGGTGCGGGCCCTCCTCCGGGCCGGAGCCGGTCCGGGGGAGAGCCCGCTGTCCGTGTCGTACGTACGGGTCAGACGCCGCAGTTGGGCGCGGACCAGGATCGGCTGGTGCGTCCGTCCACGTGCGTGTGGTCGTTGTGGTCGGGGTAGCCGGGACCGAAGATGCCGCCGAAGCCGTGGTAGCGGGCCCGCTGGGCCAGCGTGCACAACGACGGGCTGCCGGTCAGGTCGGCGGCATCACCGTACAGGTGCCGGCTGTTCGAGGCGCCGCCCACCGCGCTGTTGCAGGCGTACGAACGGAATCCGCTGGTCACGGTCAGCGGCACGTCGCCCAGGGCGTGTCGCATGGCCTCCAGCTTCCACATCGTCTGCAGGGCGTTGGCCTTGGCCGTCGCGGCGCTGACCGCGCCGCCGGACCAGTCGGAGTTGCACTTGTTCAGTTCGGCGTAGGTGAAGTGGGCGGGGGTGCAGTCCGGGTCCTGCAGGGCGTAGATCTTGCTGAACGTCTGAGAACCGGCGATGCCGTCCGCGGGCAGCCCGTACGCCTGCTGGAATCGGGTCACCGCGGCCTTCGTGGCCGGGCCGAATGCGCCGTCGACGGCGATGACTTCGCCGTACGCCGCGTGTCCGGCCACGCGGATCTGCAGCTGCGTCACGTCGGAGCCCGACATGCCCTCGGACAGCGTGCGGCCCCAGGTGTAGCACTCGTCGGCCTGGGCGGATGCGGCCGTGAACAGCATCCCACCCAGCGTTGCCGCCATGACCATGACAAGTGAGAGGGTGAGTCGGATGGTGCGCCGAAGCATCGCGTCTCCGTCCTGAGATCTGATTCCCCGTCGAGGGGCTCAGGCGAGTGTGATGTGTGGATGCGGTGCGTGTCCACACCGTCACCATCCGCCACAGGACCAGACCTTCGGCACGACCCTTTCCGCAGGTCGACGGTCGTGGTGACGCCGATCGCACACCGGCCCGGATGCGCGCCGATTCGGATGGCCGAGGCCCCAGGGGACCGGGTCACCACTCTGCCCGGCATCCGGTCGTACCTGCCGGCCAAGTCGTCCAAGTGGGCGTTCTGTTCAGACGTCCACGGAACTCCAGCCGTAGACGAAGCGCAGCATGCCGGTTGCCTCGCGGGCACGCTCGAGCGCCTGCCGCGGTGAGTCGCCGACGGCGAGGACCCGGCCGGAGCGGTCGAAGTTGTTTCGTACGACGGGTTGCCGACTGCCCGGTTCCTTCAGAAGCGTGACCTCTCGGACGTGGGGGAGGCTGCGGACCCGCTCGACGCCCTCGACCGCGAGGAGGGTGTGCGTCGGGGAGCCGGAGGGTGCCGCGTACCAGGCCGCGGCGCTGCGCTCGTGGACGACCTCGTCGGGCAGCAGCAGGCCGATGTCCTCGCCGATGCTCTGGCGTGCCACCATGTCGTACATGTCCACTCCGGTGGAGAGGCGGACGAGGTCCATGATCGCGTCGCCGCCGATCCGGTTGTGCATCTCGATGATCCGTGGGCCGTGCTCGGTCACCATGACCTCGGTGTGCGAGGGACAGTCGTGGAAGCCGAACGCGTCGAGGACCTCGGTGACGTACGCCGAGACGGCTGCGTGGCCGTCCGCCGTCAGCGGCGCGGGGATCACGTGGCCCCGGGAGACGAAGGTCACGGGATCGGTGAACTTACGGGTGACCGCGATGATGTGGTGGCGGCCGCCCGTGGAAAGGGCCTCGACACTGAACTCCTCACCATCGAGGAACTCCTCGACCACCACCCCCCTCTCGATGTGGTACGGGCCGACCCGGCGCAGCGCCGCCCCGATGTCCTCCGTGGTGTCGATGCGGGACACACCCAGGCTGGCCTCGGTGTCCACGGGTTTGACCATGCAGGGCAGGCCGATCTTCCCGATGGCCGCGAGCACGTCCCGGCGGCCGCGAGCGAAGACGAAGCGGCAGCTGGGGAACGCGTGCTCGTCGAGGATCCGCCTCATCCGGGCCTTGTCCAGGACCCGCTGGAACAGCGCGACGTCGACCGTGGTGGGCACGCCCAGCCGCTCGCTGACGGCGCCCACGATGGGGTAGGTGTGCTCGTTGTACGCGGCCACGGCGTCGAAGGGTTTCCGACGGTGCAGGACTTCGGCGGTCTCGGCCCACATGTCCGTGTCGGCTTCGTCGTCGAGGATCACCACATGGGCGTACGGGCCGACCGCGTCCTCACGTCGGGCCCTGCCACGGGGGACGAAGAGCACCATCTCGTGGCCCTGCTCACGCAGCCGTTCGTGGCACACCCTGTTGGTGCCGATCACGAGAACTCGCATGATCCCTCCGGTGGTGCGGCGCGGGCACGGAACCCGGCTGCCGCACAGCGTCTCGGTGGGGTCTCCCCACCTCTCAGGACGACCATCCCGCCATCTCCGCGGCGCTCACGGTCGCCGCGCCGCGCCAGGACCCTCGGCCAACGGCACGGAGTCGATCCGGACGAGGTCGCGCGCAGCCTCGGCCTTGGCCACGGCGTCCTCCGCGGTGTCGCCGGCGCAGAGCACGTAGCCCTGCCGGGAGTCGGAGGCCGAGTGGCGCGCGCGTGCGTGGGCGGGACGGCACGGGGGGATCGTACGTCCGGTTCAGCCGACGACGGGTTCGACGAGGCCGGTCGCGACCAGGCCCGCGAGGCCGGATGCCATTCCGGCGGGGTCGGAGCCCGCGTGCTCGAGCGGGAAACCCGCCGCACTTTCGCCAGGGACGCGGGAGGCCCCTCACTGGTGGCTCAGCACGGGGACCACCTGTTCGCCTGGGTCACGGACGAAGAACACGTGGCCTGATGCCACGTCATCGCGGGCCGTGGGTCTGCAGGAAGACCACCGGGCCGCCGTCCAGCTGCCCCGCCGCTTCGAGGTCGAGCAGGGCCGCGAGCGCCTTGGCGGTGTACGTGCGTTCCAGGCTCAGGCCGGCCTCCGCCGAGGCGAGGGCGAGGGCGCGGTCGCCGGCTGCGGTGGGGTGCGCGTAGCCGTCCCCCAGCCAGGCCGTCTCCGTGCGGATCGCGTCGGGGGCGGTCTCGATGCCGGGCAGATCGGCGCCCCGGGCCCTGAGCAGGGCAGTGGAGCGGCGGGCCAGTTTGAGGAGCGTGGCGGAGTCCAGCCGCAGGGTGTCGTTGACCACGACGCCGAGGACGCGGGTGCGCAGCCCGGCGAGCCGCACTCCGAGGGCGAGCCCCGCGGCCGTACCGCCGGATCCGACGGCGGTGACGAGCCAGGTCGGCTCCGGCAGCTCCCCGGCCTCGACCTGGGCACCCAGCTCCAGGGCGATCTCGACGGCACCGAGCGCGCCCAGCGGCGAGGAGCCGCCCGCCGGGAGGTAGTACGGCGGAGTGAGGCCGTGGATGTGCCGGGCGAAGAGCCAGGGCGCGGCCAGGACCAGCCTCGCCTTGGTGTGCAGGACGTGCAGCGTCGCGCCGGATGCGCGCAGCCGTTCCAGCTGGGCCCGCACGTGCTCGTCGACGGGGTGGTCGATCAGGCCCAGGGCCACCCCGAACCCCCTCTCCCGCGCGTACGAGGCGGTGGCGAGGCCCCAGTTGGTGCCGAGGCCGCCGACCGTGAGGATGGTCCTCGCGCCGCGTCGCCGGGCTTCCGGCAGCAGCCACTCCAGCTTGCGGACCTTGTTGCCGCCCCAGCCGCCGTCGCCGTATCCGCCCTCGTCCTTGACCCACAGCTCGGAGTGCCTGCCCAGGCCGGACAGTCGCCGGACCGGCGTGGGGCCCTCGCCCAGCCGGAGGAAGGGCAGCGAGCCGGCCAGTTCGGGGCAGCGGGTGTGCAGCAGCGGCGGTGGCATGAAGGAGACGGTAGAACACCAGGCCGAGGATCTGACCGGCTTCGGCAATGACTGCCTCAGGTGATCGGCAGCGTGCCCAGGTTGGGCGGACGCCCGCCCCCGCCCTGCCGCTCTGCCAGGGGACGGACTGGCCGGCCGCGGTCGACGCGGATGCCGAGTGGGAACGCCGGCCGTTCCTGCAGTCAGCACCTATGCGGTCGGCGGGGGAAGGAAGGTGAAGCCGTGCAGACCCCGCGTGCTGCAGGCGACCATGCCGAGATCGTTGCCGCCGGTCCAGGAGCAGGTGAGCAACGGTGCCTCCGTACGCATCATCGTTACTCGTCTGCGTGTTGCCCTGTGCCAGACCTCGATGGTTCGTGGCGAGGACACGACGCTGATCCACACCCCGTCGGGAGAGATGGCGATGCTCTTCACCGGGCTCGAAGCGGTGCGGAAGGTTCCCGTGACGGTGCCCCGGGTCACGTCCAGGACGCAGATGGTCCCGTGCAGGTCTCCGCTGGCGAGCCAGGTGCCGTCCGAGGCGATCGCCGTGCTCGTCACCGCGGCCGGGTGCCGGGCGGTCCTGCGCGGCTTTCGAGATGCGACGTCCCAGACCTTGATCTGTGCGTCAGCACCGCCTGTCACGATCCAGCTGCCGTCCGGTGCCGAGGCCGCAGTGGTCACCTTCCCCCGGTGACCGGCCACGGCCAGAGACGTGTCCTCCGGAGCTCCGGGCGCCCAGAACATGACCCTCCCGTCCGCGGTACCCGCGGCGATCGTGCGGTCGGGGGTCACGGCGAGGGCGGTGATCGTCGCTTCGTACCACTGGTACCGGTGCAGCCGCTCTCCTGACGTGTCGAACAACCGTATGTGAGCGCTGCCGTTGCCCGGGGTCGTCCACGTCCCCTCCTCACACGCGGCGATGAGCGTGCCATCTGGAGACAGGGCCGCGAACGGTTCGTAGCCGTGACGGAAGGGCTCGTACCGATCGTAGAGCGGCAGCTCCGTCGCCCGGCCGGCTCCCGGCTCCACGGGAGATCTCCGCACCGAAAGGTGACCGACTGTGCTGAGGACTACGAGGTGTTCACCGCCTGCGGATACGGAGGCCCTGAGGGCGGATCGCGTAAAAGCGCCCCCACCGCCCTCCGACGGCACGGTGCGCGGTCTCTCGCGCCGTAGGTCCCACGTCCTGACCGTCCCGTCGGACCCCGCGGTCATGAACCAGGACCCCGAATGGGCGAAGGCCACGTCGTTCACCGCCCCCAGGTGCCCGGTTGCGACGAGCTGGGAGCCGCTGCCGAGGGGCTGGATCCGAGTCGCGCCGGTAGGGCCCGCGATGGCGATGAGGTCGCCACCGTCGGAAACGGCGAGAGCGGTCACCGGCCCGGCATCCACGATGCGTTGTGCGTTTTCGCCGTCCAACGCCGGCACTGCGCGATGGGTGGGACGGCTCACCAAGTACAGTCCGCTGCTCGTGGACAGGACGACCCCACGATGACGGGCCACGGCGACAGGGCCGACATGGACGTCTTCGGTGGAGACGGGGGTGGTGCGCCGGGACGTGCCGGTCTCCCACCGCACCACTTCTCCTTGGCAGGTGGAGAAGAAGTGTGAGCCGTCCGGGTGGAAGGAGATCCCCTTGATCGGCCCCGCGTGGTGCTTGAGCTTTGCGCTGCAGGAGCCGTCATTCGGGTTCCAGACTCTGAGCGTGCGATCCGTGCTGCCGGTGACCAGCAGACTGTCGTCGGGGGAGAGCGCGAGTGCGGTCACCGCCTTGTCGTGGCCGGAGAAGGTTTCCGCGCACGTCCAGGTCGCCGTCTCCCACTTCTTCGCGGTCCCGTCCGCGCTCCCCGTCACCAGCCAGGAGCCGTCCGACGCTACGGAGATGGCAGCCACCCGGTCCGTGTGCGCCCGCACCGTGGCCAGACGACGCCAGGCACGTGTCTCCCACACGTGGAGGCTGCCGTCCGCACAGCCGCCGACCAGCCACCCGTCATCGGGGGCCACGGCGAGTGCGGTGACAGGACCGGGGTGGACCAGCGAGCTGCGCAGGAGGCCGTCGGTCAGGTCCGGTGGCTCCCACCGTTGCGCAAGCCCCGGTCCCGTCCGGTCGCGGGCCAGCGCGGCGATCTGACCACGCCAGGCCGAGCGATGTCCGAGCCTGCTGTGGAGGACGTGCTTCAGCGCGTGCTCGGGGTTGGTGGGTGTGAGCAGGTGCGCGACGCGGGACAGCTCCCGGACACGTTGTGCTGCCTCGCGGGTGCCCAGCTGGGCGAGGTCGCTGTACGGCGCCACCGGGCCGCGCTGGTACAACCGGCGTTCGATCCACCGCAGGTCCTGGGCGACCGTGCGGGCCAGTTCGGAGCGGTCGGCAGCGATCAGGTGTGTGATCAAGTGATCGAGCGCGTAGCCGTACGGGGTTTCCCACCAGCTCGTCTCGGGCGAGGGATCATCCACCACCAGCGGTTCGGCCGGCGCCAGGCCAAGGGCCATGGCGCGCGTGAGCTTGTCGTGCACGAGGCTCAGTTGTCCGTCGGTCAGTTGTCGCTGCAGGTAGTCACGGACGACGTCGTGCAGCGAGATGGATCCACTGCCTTCGCTGTGCAGTGTCAGCAGGGACAGGTTCGCCAGCGTGCGGATCAGCTCACGGGCGCGGCTCCCGTCGTGCTCCCCGTGCCAGAGGCGAGCTACCAGTGCGACCGGGATGCTTTCGTCCTCGGCGAACACGCCCAGTTCGATGAAACGCCGTGTGTCCTCGGGAGTGAGCAGACGCGTGGCAGCCTCCACGGTCGCCCGGACGGCCTTGCGCCGCTCCTTGGGGTCGTCGACATCGAGCGGCACCGTCGGATCGACGCCGACCGGACCGTGCGCCCGCAGCCGCTCCAGCACGTCGCGTGTCGCGTCCGCAGGGTCGGCCCCCGTCTCCAGGTCGGCGGCGATGAGACGATTGGCCAGGCGGAGCAGGAGGGGCCATCCTCCCGTCACGGCGAGGATCAGCTCGGTCGTGGCCCGGGGCAGTTCCGGGAGTCCCCAGGTCAGCGCTGCGCGGGCTTGGTCGTCGGACATGGCGTCGACCCGTACGTGATGGGCGTCGCCGGGCAGCGCTTTGGGGACGCGGGTCGTGACCAGGCGTACGACGTCGCGTCCACCGTGCAGGAACGGCTCGAGCTGTTCCCCTTCCCAGACATCGTCCAGCACCAGCAGGGTCCGCGGCTGCTCGTCCAGGAGCCGGCCCAGGTGGGCCCCGGCCAGTCCGGGGTCGTCGAACGTGGTGGTGTCCCCGGTGACGAACCTGGTGACCTCGGCGACCTTGGCAGCCAGGGCCTCACGACCGCGCACCTCGCGCCCGATCGTCACGACGAAGATCCGTCCCCGGAACCGTCTGCGGACCTTGGGGTCCGCGCACGCCATCTCGGCCAGCGTCGTCTTCCCGAAGCCACCGGCTCCCCGCAGAGCAGTGGTGATGCCGATCGTCCCTTGCGCCCGCCGGCACAACGCCTTGATCACATCGCGGGACTCCGAGCGCGCGACCACCCACTCCGGTACGGGCGGCACCGCCGGTACCGGCGGCCCGGTCGGGGTCCACCGGCTCGTCAGGCGCTGGAGCAGGAGGCTGAGCAGCACCCCGACCACGGTGAGCAGCGCTCCCGCGGCCCAGGGATACTCCCTCAGCACGTCCAGCGGCCCCGGCCAACGCTCCTGCGAGGAAGCCTGGTTGGTCGCCAGACCCGGCAGCGTGACCACCACGGGGCTCGTCACGGCCAGGGCGAACAGCCCCGCTGCCCGCAGCGTCATCGTTCTCAACCGCACCCCCCGATGCCGTCCCTTAGCAGAGGGACGACCTGGCGTACCGCGGAGTTCCCCGTCGGCCACACGGCCACACTCAGAGGGTGTCTTGTCGAGATCGTAGGTGGATCCGGGTAGCACGGGCGTGGCCGGCAGCAGTCGCCCGAAAGGATCGGGGAGGACCTGAATGTTCATGCCGTGGCGTTCGTGTTTGCCCGAGTCGGCGGCGCTCCGGTCGATCGGCAGCAGGGTGCCGTCCAGGATCACGAACGCTCGGTATGCGCAATGCGCATCACCTCGGCACCCCCCCCGCTTGGGCGGGGCGGCCCCGGACCGAAGTAGGAGCTGGGCGAGGGATTCCACGGCCCAGCTGCCAGTGCCGCGCGTTCGCCGTCCGCTTCCCGGTCAGTTCGGCGACCCGCTTCGGCTTCTGCGCGGCCTTGCCCTTCGGTAATTTCCCGCGGCTCGACAGCACCGGAGTCCCACCGGTAATCGGCTCCTCCGGCCCGCCCGACTCGCCCTCGTCCTCCGAGAACCAGCCGGCGAAGCCGTCGAAGACACCCTCGCCGCTCTCACTGATCGTTTCAGAATGACGAGGCTGCTGAGCGGAGCCGAGTGCAGCTCTGTGTATCGGTTACGGGAGGCTGAGTGCTTCGGCCCAGACATCGTCGCCATTGGCCCACGTCCACAACCATTGCCGCAGTGATCCGGTCGCGTGGCGCAGGCCGTCATGGGGGCCCTCGCCCCAGCTTGGCACCCAGCCGTCTGCGTCATAGAGCAGCATGGGGCTGCCGACTGCGAGCAATGACAGATGCCACTGCATCGTGCAGCCGCCCGGTGCCAGGTACGGCCATGATCCGGGCAGCCCCGCCGCACGGTCGCGTTCGTGCCGGGTGATCGAACAGGGCCAGTCGATCAGGTCCCCCGGCGCGCGCCGGCCGTCGGTGAGCGAGGCCAGACCGCCGTCAGGCCCGAAGCCGCCGTCGCCGACCTCGGTGTACATCCTCCGAAGGAGTGTCGGCAGCGGACGCCCGATGATGTCCTCGGCGGCTTCGACTTCAGGTGGTGTGACCGGCGGAAACAACGGTCCGCGCGGAGCGTCAGCGAAGTAGGCCGCCACCTCCTCGGCTTGCGACTTGAGTCCCTGGATCGGCGGGACGGCGTCCATCAGCGGCAGGAGCTGGGTGACGTCGTGCCGGTTGCCGCTGGTGAGTGTTACCGCGAGCGGGTTCCGTGCCGGTCGACGATCAGGTGGTGCTTGGAACCGGGGTGAGCGCGGTCGACGGGCGAGGGGCCGACGTGATCCCCCCTTTGAGGGCCCGGACATGCGATCCGTCCACGGCGCAGTCGTCCAGGTCCAGCAGGTCCGCGCGGCGCAGCTCGGCCGGCAGGGCGGCGGGCAGGCGTGGCCAGACGCCGGCCTCGGTCCAGTCCCGCAGCCGGCGCCAGGCCGTGACTTCGGAACAGCCCACGGTCTCGGCCGGTACGTCGCGCCAGGCGACGCCGGTCCGCCGCAGGACGTACAAGAAGCCGGCGAGAGCCGCCCGGTCCGGAACGCGAAGCCGCCCGGGATGCCGACGGCGCCGTTCGGGAGCGGGAGGCGGCAGCGGGGCCACCCGCTCCCACAGGTCGCCCGGAACAAGATCAACATGCAACCGGGACACCCTGCCGATCGAGATCGACAAACGCAAGGCCCGTAGCTCGACCCATTCTGAAACGATCAGTTACTCGAAACCGGTGCCGCATAAGCGACGTGTGGCAGCGTGGTTCCGGCGACCGCCGAAACCACGAGGCAGGCTATCGCCCGCCCGTATCTACCTTCACGCCATTCCCTTCATCGGAGCCCCTCCCGCGCTTGGTGAAATGGGCGCCCCACGCGCCGGCGCGGGTGCTCCGTCGCCGGTCACGGCGGATCTGGCCTCGACCGGAGCACCTCAAGGCATGCCAAAAAAGGCCAACTTCCGTTCAGGGAAAGGCCTCGCCAGAGGTGAGTGATCGTGGCGGGGGGGATTCTCCAACACAGAGTTGATGGTTCGTCAACCGTGCACGCATATAGGGCATTTATCTTGCCCGGGCGATGGTGATCAGGGTCGCCATGTCCGACTTTTCCGCTGCCTGGCATTCGTTGAATCCGATGATGTATAACCCGGGTGATCTTCCATCGACAGAGAGCACCGCCATGCCGACGGCCGAACAGCCGATAAGACCAGATGACTCCGAAACCCCGGATGTCACAAGGGTTTTCGGGTGCCTGGACGGCCGTGCTCACTCAAGAGGTGACCTACGAGGCGCTCGGTGAGGGCGCGCGCCCGACATCTCGTCCCGCGGGACCGGCGGAGGTCGAACGTCGTCCTGCCGTGGAGGGAGATCGTGAGCGTTCCGCTCGGCGCTTCCCCGATCGCCATCGTCACCCTCGGCGAAAAGGGTGGCACGGTCAGCCGCACCCGGGCCGAACGCGGCAAGTACGTCCAACGCGCCACCGCCACCGCCACCGCCACCGCGGCCTTCGGCCGGACCGCGTGCGGCAGTGAACTCCCCACCCTCGAATCATCCGCAGCCCCTGAAGGAGCCCAGTGACCCCGCACCTCCGTTTCCGTCGTACGGCCAGGATCGTGGCGGCCACCGCCGTCACTCTTGCGACCCTCGGTCTCACCTCCCCGGTGGCGCCGGCGGCGCAGATTCCGGCCGGAGTGCGGAGCATCGCGCTGCACGGTGCCGACCCCGCCCAGCGCGCGCTGTCCGCTCGGAGCACCACGCCGTTCAGCATGCTCGGCGTCACCTGGGCCGACCCGCGCGCTGAGCTCGGCGGAACGGCGCAGGTCCGTACCCGCGACAGCGTCACCGGTGTCTGGTCCGGCTGGCGTGAGCTCGAACTCGACATGCGTACGCCCGAGGTGGGGACCGCCGCCGAAACCGGCAGGGCGCGTGCCGGAACCCAGCCGCTGTGGACCGGTCCGTCCGACGGTGTCCAGGTCCGGGTGACCGGGCAACACGGAAAGCTGTCGAAACTGCCCGCCGGGCTGCGGGTGGAGCTTGTGGACCCGGAGGCGGTCGCGGACTCGGCCACGCCGTTCGCCGCCACAAGCGCTACGACGACGGCCACGGCCACGGCGAGCACGGCTCCGCAGCCCGCTGTCATCCCGCGTTCCGGCTGGAATGCCGACGAGTCGCTGGTGAAGGACCCGCCGACGTACACCACCGACACCAAGGTGGTGTTCGCCCACCACACTGCCGGCACCAACGACTACACCTGCGACCAGTCCCCGGCCATCATCCGCGCGATCTTCCTGTACCACGTGCAGAGCCAGGGCTGGAACGACATCGGCTACCAGTTCCTCGTCGACAAGTGCGGCACCGTCTTCGAGGGTCGCGCGGGCGGCATCGACAAGCCGGTCCTCGGCGCGCAGACCTATGGCTTCAACACGGACACCACCGGCGTTGCCGTCCTCGGCAACTACAACGACGCGATCTCCTCGCAGCCCGTGCTCGACGCGGTGGCCGGGGTCGCCGCCTGGAAGCTCGGTCTGTACGGCTACGACGCCGCCGGCACCGTCGTCCTCGCCGCGGCCGCCGACAACGGCAAGTACACCAAGGGCCAGAAGGTCACCCTGAACCGGATCTCGGGCCATCGCGACGGCTACCCGACCGAGTGCCCCGGCAACCATCTGTATGCCGACCTGTCCGTCATCCGCACACTCGCCTCGGCGGCGCAGACGGGCTGACCTCGCCCGGAAACGACCGCACGGAAGACGGCTCGGCGTTGGGGAAGGAAATGCACACCACGAAGAGCACCTCAGATCGAGCCGAGATCGTACTCGTCGAGCAGGGCGTGCGGACGGCCGGCGATGTGGGCGTACGCCCCGGGGTGCGCGAGGTCCAACACCTGCTGGTGGCGCGGACGGATCGAGGAGGGCGCCCTGGCCCGGGCCTGGCGGGAGCACCGGGCGATCTACGAGGCCGTCGCCGCCCGGCAGCCCGAACTCGCCCAGGCCAGGGCGACGGTGCGCGTCGCCGAGGTCGAGCAGTGGCTGCGGGGAACGCTTGACGCGGTGGAGTCCGAGCGCACCTGACGGGCCGGATCCCCGGGGGCCCTCCCCGGGGATCCGGCGTCAGGGTCGTACTGGCAAGCGGAGCCGGATCAGTTGATCGACCACCGCTGCAGGGCCGAGCCGGTGTCCGGTTGCTGGGTCACGAGTGCGCCACTCGCCGTGGAGGCCGTGGTGAGCAGGAGGCCGCTGCGGACCGAGGTGACCGTGACGGAGCCGTCCGGCAGCTGCCGGACGTTCCACCGCTGGTTGCTGTCTCCGCTGCACTGCCACTGGATGATCGCGGCGCCGCCGGCGGTGGAGCCGCCGTTGACGTCGGCGCACATGCCCGACCTGACGTTGACGAGCTCGTAGGAGCCGTCGGACTGCCGGACGAACTTCCACTTCTGGTTGCTCTTGTTGCCCGCGGTCACCGTGGTGAGCTGGCGTCCCGCGGTCATGCTGTTGCCGTTGTCGAGCGCCTTGCCCCCGGTGATCAGGCGGTGGGTTCCGCTGAAGTCGGGGTTGATCGTCCACGTGAAGGCGACCTGGCCGGTGGCGGTTCCCGACGACGCGGTGACCGTGACCTGAGAAGTCGCCGCGGTGGTCGGTGTTCCCGTGATGAGGCCCGAGGAGCTGATCGACAGGCCCGCCGGAAGGCCGTTCGCCGAGAAGGTCAGCGGCTTGCCGGCGCTGTCCATGGCGGTCAGCTGCAGGGAGACCGCCGCCCCCGCCGTACCGGACTGGTCACCCGGGCCGTTGAAGACGATCGTCTCGGGGGCCGAGCCGGTCTGGGTGAAGGAGAGGGTCTGCTCGGCGGCCGTGCGTCCGCCGCCGACCGCGCTCCCGGTGCTGTCCGTCCACGAGCGGCCGGGCGTGGTCTCGGCGAGGCGGCCGGTGGTCGCGGACATGCCGATCACCAGTCCGCTGTAGCGGTTGACAAGCCGGAAGGTCCCCGGGTTCGAGGTGCTGGGGACGATCCACCACTGCTGTCCGGCGCTCGCGCCGCCGCTGCCGGCCGCGGTGACGGTGGGGCGGGTGCCCCAGGCCCGGTTGGCGGTGGCGGTCGAGTCGACGCCGAGGAGTTGGCCGGTCGCCGAGTTGACGATCCGGTACGAGCCGTCGCCGTGGGCCAGGAACGTCCAGGACTCCAGGGCGGAGCCGGTGGCGGAGGCCACCGAGGTGGTCGCCGAACCACCCGGGACCTGGGCGAGGACCCGGCCGCCGGCGCTGCCGATCCGGTAGGTCTTCGAGGTGTCGACCGGGATGGCGGGCGTGTCCGTGTCGACGGTGATGTTCGCGTACTCGCCGCTCGACGTGGCGCAGGCGATCGAACAGTACGACCGGAAGGTCTTGCCGACGATCGTCGAGTCGGTGCGGTTGACGTCGTCCAGGAACCAGCGGTACCAGGAGCCCGATGTGTAGCCGCCGCTGTCTCCGATCAGGCGCCACTTCTGGGTGGCGAGGTCGTCGGTGACGTAGAAGCGCTGCGGCGCCGTGCCGGAGACGACCTCGGGCTCGCCGATGTACAGGCCGAGGTGGGCGTCGTAGGCGATGTTCATGATGAACAGATCCGATTTGGCAGGGAGTTGCCCTGCCGCGACCTGCTGGTCGACGGTGCCCGTGTTGGCGGGGTCGTAGTCGTCGGCGACCGGCGTGTAGCCGTTGGGGTTGCTCGTGGTGGCCGGCACCATGTTGCTTTCCCTGCCGCCGACGCCGGGCTGCGTCCAGGCGCCGTCGTACCACTTCTGCCAGGAGCCGCTCGCCATCTTGCCGGAGATCGGGGCGCGCGCGACGTGCGCGAGGCCGCCGTTGCCGCCGCCGACTCCGCCCTTGGGGATGACGCGGGAGCCGTAGTAGACGTAGAAGTAGCCCGAGGCGGTGTCCACGAACAGGCGGGGATCGCCGTTGCCGTAGTGGTACGTCTGGTTCGGGAAGGCCGCGTTGTCGCCGCGGGCGGTGCTGTACGCCGAGGTGATCGCGTGGCCCAGGATGGTCCACGTCCGGCCCTGGTCGGTGGATCTGGCGTAGTCGATGGCGTCGTAGTGCAGTCCGTCGCCGAAGGGCTGCGGTGTGAACTCGTTGTGCACCAGGCCGTACCAGTCGCCGGTGTCGGGATCGACCCAGGTGCCGACGAGGTCGCAGAAGTTCTTCTGCGAGTAGCCGGAGCCGGCGGGCGCGGAGGTGGACTCCACGCCGGTGGGGCCGTTGTTGCAGCGCCAGGTGGTGTCGTTGTTCCGGTCGGAGCTGTTCGCCGGGTTCACGGCGTCGCTGATCGGCGACCTGGTGGCGGATTCCAGGTCCTTGCCGGTGTAGAACTCCCAGTACCGGGGGTCGTTCGCGCCGTAGAGGGCGGCGGACTGCTGGAAGTAGAACGTTCCGTCCTTGTCGATGTACGTCGCGGCCGGGGTGTCCGTGGGGTACGCGTAGCTTCCGACCGATCCGACGGACACCGTGTAGGTGGTGGCGGTGGTCGTGGCCGACGCGGGCGCGGTCGACGACGCCGTCCCGACGGCGGCGATGAGGGCGGTGGCGAGCAGAGCGCCACGGAACCTTCTTCGAGCGGCTGACACTGAATCCTCCCTGTGGGGGTGGTGAGGTGCGCATGACACGCACCTGCCCGATGGGCGGCCCCCTGCGGCGGATGCAGGGGGCCGGGTCTCAGTCTTCCGTCATGCGGAAGTCGTACTCCGGGGGTACGGGCTCTCCTGGATGCACAGCGAGCCACAGCCGGTCCAGCGAGACCTCGCCCTCGCGCATGTTGTCGACCCGGATGCCCTCGGCGAGCAGCCGCCGGACCCGCTCCTCGTCCTCCAGGGCGTGCGCGGCCGTCGCCTCGGCGAGGCGGACCCGGCCGTGGCCGCGGGCCGGTTCGGGCAACGCCTCGATGACCGCGAGCGCCTCCTTCGGGCGCCCGGCCCGCAGCAGCGTGTCCAGCACCTCGACGGTCAGCTCGAACAGCTCCGGACGCAGCCGGTGCGCCTCGGCCATCAGATCAGCGGCCGCGGCGGACGATTCGGCCAGGAAGGCCAGGGCCCTCAGGACCCACGGCGTCCGCCGCTCGGCGAGCGAGTGCCGCCAGGCGTCGCACGCGGCCTCCCGCTCGCCGTCGGCCAGCCGGACCAGGCCCAGGTGGTACAGGGCGTGCCAGTCGTGCGCCGCCTTCTCCAGGAGCCTCCGCCAGTGGGCTCCGGTGACGGGAGCGGCCGGTGGCTCACTGACCGGCAGGGTGCCGGTCGCGAGCAGCTGGCGCCAGGGCTCCTGCTCGGCACCCGGGGCCCCGAACGGCAGCAGGGGAGAGGCGGGGAAGCGGCCCGCCTCGATCTCCAGGGCGGCCCAGCCGGATCCCTCCGCGAGCACGGCCTCGGGCTCGCCGAACCCGTCGGCCTCGGCCAGGGCACGGTCGAGCTCCGTGGCGGGGACCAGCCGGTCCAGGGCGTCGGCCACGGCCCACCGGGCCTCGTCCCAGCTGCCGTGCACGGCCTCGGGGTCGGCCTCCAGGAGCCCGTACGCCTCGACCCACGACCAGGTCGCACCCCCGGGCATCGGCAGGTGCTCCAGCTGGGTACGGGCGAGCCCGGCCTGGATCTCCAGGTAGGACGCGTCCGGTCCGGAGAGCCACTCCTGCCAGTGCTTGCCGCCCGTGGACGTGCCCCAGCAGAAGAGCTTGCGGCCGCGCAGCCGGTCCGTGGACGTCTGGACCAGGCCCGTACCGCCCGCGTCGAGCGCGGCGATCCAGCGGCGTTCGCCGTTCGGGACGTCGAGGAAGTAGTCCGCGGCGCGGGCGGCCCGGCCCGGGTAGCTGCGGTCCTCGGCCTCGGCGACGGGGAACTCCACCCGCTTCAGCTCGCTGACGTAGTCGCAGTGGAAGGCGTGGCCGGCCGGGGCGAGCACCCGCACGTCCGGGTGCTCCGGCACGGCGATGTTCGACCACCAGTAGACGGGGGCCTCCTCCTCGGCCGGGTTGTGCACGGCGACGTGGACGAGGAGGACCGGGGAGCTCGCCGGCAACCAGGCGTCCATCCGCAGCAGCAGCCCGCGCAGCCGCTCGAAGGCGAACATCCGCAGGACCGGCGTGCCGTCCGGTGCGGTGACCCGCACCGCGTGCAGCGGCTCGCAGGTCAGCGGCCAGTGGCCGGTCGTGCCGAGGTTCCACTCCACACCCCCGGCCAGCCAGGCATCGCGCAGGGCGAGGTTGGCCGGCTGGAGGACGGGGTTGCGGTGCAGCAGCTCCCGGCCGGTCGGGCGGTGGATCAGGGACCAGAGCCTCCCGCCGTAACCGGGCAGGAAAGTCGCCGTCAGGGTCTCGTTCTCCAGGACCACGGTGGGCAGTTCCCGCGCGGTGCGCACGCGGTCGTAGCCGTTCTGCCGGGTGTACGGCAGCAGGGTGTGCGGTGCTCCGTACGCGAGGCTGCGACGCATCTCGTCGTCGATCCCGGCGCCCTCCGCGGTGTACGAGGAGATGCCGTGCAGGATCGGCAGCGTGCCGACCGGATCGGCGGCCCCCTCGATCCGCAGGACGTCGGTGCGCAGTGTCGAGGTCATTTGCCGATCCCCACGGTCATGCCCTGGATGATCCGCGTCCCCATCCAGGAGAACAGCGCGATCATCGGGGCGAGGATGATGCAGACTCCGGCGAACATCGTTCCGTAGTCGAGCCCGTTGAGCTGCGCGGCGGCGACGAACGACGCGAGCGCGACCGGCAGCGTGATCTGTTCCTGGCTGTGCGTCAGGACGAGGGCGAACAGGGTCTCGTTCCAGGCGCTGATGAACTGCAGGAGGAAGGCGGTGATCAGTCCGCCGCGTGCCACCGGGAGCACGACCTGGACGAAGGAGCGCAGCGGTCCCGCGCCGTCCAGGGCCGCGGCCTCCTCCAGTACGGCGGGGATGCCGGAGAAGAAGCCCGTCAGCATGAAGACGGTGAAGGGCATCGCCAGGCCGACGTAGACGAGGGTCAATCCGAACTGGTCGTCCGTGAGGTCCACTTGGGCCATGCCGACGAAGAGCGGGACCACGAGGACCTGCCCGGGCACGCCCAGACCCATCGCGAAGGTCATCGTGAGCGCGGACGAGGTCCGCGTGCGGCGGCGCGCGAGGGCGTAGGCGCACGGCGCGGCGAGCGCGACGGCCACCAGGGACGACAACGTCGAGACGACGACGCTGTTGAGCGCGGCGGGCCCGAACCCGCCCTCGTCGAACGCCTTCGCGTAGTTGTCGAAGTGGGGCGGGAGGGGAAGCCCGAAGGCCTCGTGCAGGATGTCGGCGCTGCCCCGCACGGAAGTCAGCGCGATCCAGAGGATCAGCAGGAGGTCCGCGGCCACCACGCACCAGACGAACGCCGTCGCGATCCGTCTCACCGGGCCGGACGACCCGTGTTCGCTTCGCATGTGCTGCGACCTTTCTCAGTACTCGAGGGGCTCGCGGCGCATCAGCCGCCGCATGACCACCGTGACCACGGTCACCATCAGCAGGCTGACCAGCGCGGCCGCCGTGGCCATGCCGAGCCGGGGCGTGGTGGCCTGCGGGAACGCCTGTGTGTACACGTACAGCGCGGTGTTCCAGCTCTGGGCCGGCGGATAGGAGCTGCTCGTCCCGCCGAACAGCAGGATCAGTTCGAAGATCTTCACCGAGCTGACCGTCCACAGCACCGCGCAGACCGAGATGACGTCCCACGCGCACGGCAGGGTCACATGGCGGAAGCGCTGGAAGGCGTTCGCGCCGTCGAGTTCGGCGGCCTCGTAGAGGTGGGGCGGGATCTGGTCGACGGCGGCCATGATGATCGCCGTGTAGTAGCCGGTCGCGGTCCAGATCAGCGTGCCGAGGATCATCGGCAGCAGGTTGTCCGTCGACAGCCACTTCGGCGGCGTCGTGACCCCGAGGAAGTGCAGCGCCTTGTTGACCGGACCGTCCGGGGAGAACAGGAACCCCGCGGCGATCCCGAAGACCATGCCGTTGACCAGGCAGGGGAAGAACAGCACGGACCTGGCGAAGAGCCGGGCCTTCATCTCACGCAGGACGAGGGTCAGCAGGAAGCTGATCGCGAAGGTGAGTGTCCCGCCGATCACCATCAGTTTCAGGGTGTTGACCAGCGAAGTCCGGAAGAACGGGTCCTCGAGGAGCAGCTGGTAGTTCTTGAGCCCGCGCCACTCCATCTCGCCCATGCCGTCCCACTTGTACAGGCTGGTCCAGATCGCGTATCCGACCGGAGCGAGGAACAGGACGGCGTAGGCGATGATCGCGGGTGCGGTGAACGGCAGGAACATGTGGCGCTGCTGACGGGCCCGGGGGCCGATGCCATGGCGTCGGGAGGCCCGGGCGGCGCCCCGGACGGCGTCCGTCCGGGGGCGGTCGTGGAGCGTGGTGGTCACGGTCTCAGCCCTGGGTCTTCCAGTACGAGACCTGGTCGGCCCTGGACTTGGCGACGTACTGCGCGGCGGTGGTCTTGCCGTGCCACAGGTCGAGGTAGTTCTGGCTGAATACCTTGGCGGGCCACTCGCCGGCGACGCCGTCGAAGGGCAGGCGGACGCTCGCGCCGCTCAGGGCCTTCTGTGCGGCCTCGAGACCGGCCGGGGCCGGGATGTCCTCGCGGGGCGTGATGTTGAGCGCGGTCGTCGCCATGCCGGCCATCTGCTCCTTCTGCATGAAGAAGGCGATGAACTTCTCGGCCGGCTCGGCGTGCTTCGCCTTCTTCGGGATCGAGAAGCCGAACAGCGTCGCGTCCGCGCTCTTCGTCCCGGGCGGCAGGATCGAGCCGAACTTCCACGTGGCGGGAACCTGCTTGGCCACCTCGGCGGTGACCCAGCTGCCGTTCATGAGGAAGCCGGCCTTGCCGCCGGCCCAGTTGGTCTGCTGCGCCGGGTACTTGGTCGCGTCGTAGCCGGGGATGAGGTACCCGCCCTTGACGACCTGCTCGACCTGTTGCGCGGCCGTGAGCACCGCCGGGTCGTCCCAGGTGGCACCGGACTTGTCCGCGGCGAGCTTGTTCACGTCGACGCCGCCCGCGTTCAGCAGGTAGTCGAGGTAGAGGCCGTTGGTCCAGTAGTCCTCGCCCTCGGAGGCGAAACAGGGCTTCTTCCTGGCCTTGAGGGTGTCGCAGACCTTGATCAGGCCGGCCCAGTCCGTCGGGGCGCTCGGCATGGCCGCGCTGATGTCCGGGTCCGCCGCGTTGTAGTAGAGGCCGGTCGTGGCCACCTCGTACGGGATGACGTAGTGGTTCGAGCCGCCCGGGTCCTTCGGCAGCATGTCGAAGTACTTGGCCGGGATGACCTGCGCGACCGGGACGTTCTCGCCGGGCACCTGCGCGGAGAGGACGGAGGACAGGTCGCGGGCCTGGCCGGCCGAGGCGACGGCGCCGTAGATCGCGTCATTGGCCTGGTCCCACAGGTCGGGGGCCTGGTTCGCGGCGATCGCCGGTCCGATCTTCTTCGAGACGTCACGGCCGACCCAGTCGACCTCCACCTTGATCCCCGTCGACTTGGTGAACTCGGCGATCGACGCCTTCAGCACCTGCGCCTGCGGCTCCTCCGCCCGCCACATCGACCAGTAGGTGAAGCTCTTCGCGTCGCCGCCGCCGTCCGAGTCGCCGCCGCACGCGCTGAGCCCGAAGACGAGGGCGGTGGCGGTGAGGGCTCCCACGGTACGGGTGACCGTGGGCAGGGTGGATCTACGCATGGAGGTGTCCTCTCGGTGACGCTGAATGGTTGGGAACCGTAGAGGCGAATTGACCGGTAAAACAAGAGGCTTGGCGAGAATTGGTGATCGATCATGTTTGACTGTGTGCGAGACGCGCTCGTCGGCCGCTCATGCCGTCGAGAAATCGATCAAGAGGCCTTGACTGACCTCACGTAAGGCTCTTACGGTCTGGTCACGTTGATGGACCGGTCAAATCGAGGGCGCCCCATGGTGACGATGCAGGACGTGGCCGAACGCGCAGGCGTCACGAAGCAGACGGTCTCGAACGTCCTCAGCGGGCGCGTGCCCGTGCGTCCCGCGACCGCCGCTCGGGTGCGTGCCGCGATCGACGAACTCGGCTACACGCCCAACCTGGTGGCGCGGTCCCTGGCCACCGGCAGCACCAAGACGGTCGGTCTTCTCGTGCCCACCGTGGCGGGGGCCTTCTACTCGGAGGTGGTCGAGACCGCCGAGGACGTCCTGGAGGAACACGGCTACCACCTGCTGCTGTGCACCACCCGCCTCGACGGCGAGCGGGCCCGCAGACACCTCGCCGGCCTCACCAGCCGGTCCGTCGACGCCTTGCTGATCGCGGGCGACCGCGACCTCATCGACCATCTGCCGCTCCTCGCCGACGCCCGCTTCCCGGTCGCCCTGTGCGCCTGGGAGACGGACGCACCCGTCGACCTCCCCGTGGTCACCATCGACTACGAGCACGCCGGCTTCCTCGCCGGCCGCCATCTGCGCGAGCTCGGCCACGAGCGCGTGGCCGTCCTCGCCAGCCCGGACCACGCCCCCCGCGTGGCCGGGTTCCGGCGCGCGTTCGCCGTCGACGGCCTGACCGTCCCCGACAGCGCCGTCCACATGGCGGCCGAACCGAGCGCGGCGGGCGGCTTCGCCGCGGCGAACGCGGCGTTCGCCGCCGACCCCGCGCTGACCGCGATCTTCGCCACCCACGACATCCTCTCGCTGGGTGTCCTGGAGGCGGCGCGGACCGCGGGACGCTCCGTGCCGGAAGACCTCTCCCTCGTCGGCCACGACGACGACCCCGAGGTGCGCTTCGGACTCGGGCGACCGGCGCTCACCAGCGTCGCCGTCCCCACCCGCGACATGGCCCGCCAGGCCGTCGAACTGCTGCTGCGCGCCCTCACCAAGTCGGGCACCGTCGTCAACTCGCTCCAGCTGCTGCGCCCCGAGCTCGTCGTCCGCGACAGCACGTGCCCGCCCCGGCCCGCCCAGGGGTGAGCGCGGCGGGGTGCGTGGCGGCTTCCGAAACCCCCGAAAGGACACCTCCGTTGCCGAAGGACCGCCACCCTCCCGCGGACCGCCTCTGGTACCGAACCCCCGCCACCCGCTTCCTGGAAGCCCTGCCCCTCGGCAACGGGCGGCTCGGCGCACTGCTCCACGGGGCGGGGGAGCAGGGGCGCACGGGAGAGACCGCGCACCTCAACGCCGACACCCTCTGGTCCGGCGGCCCCGGCCCCCGCGACCGCGCCGGTGCGGCCCAGCACCTGCCGATGCTTCGCACCGCCGTCCTCGCCGACCGCGACCACGGCGCCGCCGAGGCGCTCGCCGAACGGATGCAAGGCCCCTACTCGCAGGCGTACCAGCCGCTCGCGACCCTCCATCTGACCTGTGGGGACGACGACCCCGCCGAGGACTACATCCGCGCGCTCGACCTGGAGACCGCCGTCCACCGGGTCTCGTACCGTACGGGCGGCGCCGACATGCTCCGCGAATCCTTCGTGTCGGCGCCCGCCGGTGTGTTCGTCACCCGCATCACCGCGAGCGACGGCGGACGCGTCGGCCTCACCGCACACCTCGACACCCCCCACCCGGAGGCCCGCCACTCCGGCGACGGAACCGGGGCGGTGGTGTCGGGGCGGGCACCCGCGCACCTCTCCTTCGGCGCGGCCGACCCCGCGCGCTACGCCGCCGACGAGGGCATGGGCTTCGCGGCCGGACTCCGCGTGATCGCCACGGGCGGCCGCGTCACCTGGACCGACGGCACGGTGCGGGTCGACGGGGCGGACGAGGTGCTCCTCCTGGTGGCGGCCGAGACCGGCTACCGAGGGCCCACCACACCGCCGGCCGGCCCCGACGACGGGCCCGTCGCCGACGTACGACGCCTCCTCGACGCCGCCGCCGGCCTCCCGTACGAGAAGCTGCTCGCCGCACACGTCGCCGACCACCAGCGGCTCTACCGGCGGGCCGCACTGCACCTGAGCACGGAGGCGCCGGAGCTCCCCACCGACGAGCGGCTCACGGCCGGCCAGGACGATCCGGGGCTCGCGGCCCTCCTCTTCGCGTACGGCCGTTATCTCCTGATCGCCTCCTCGCGTCCCGGCACCCAGCCCGCCAACCTCCAGGGCATCTGGAACACCGAGGTCGCCCCGCCCTGGAACGCCAACTGGACGACGAACATCAACCTGCAGATGAACTACTGGCACGCCGAGACCACCGGCCTCGCCGAGTGCCACGAACCGCTCCTCGACCTGATCGCCGACCTCGCCGAACCCGGCGCGCACACGGCCGTCACGTACTACGGAGCCGGCGGCTGGACCGTCCACCACAACCTCGACCTCTGGCGGGGTACCCATCCGGTGTCCGGATCGCAGTCGTGGGCGAACTGGCCCATGGCGGGCGCATGGCTCTGCGCGCACCTGTGGGAGCGTCACCTCTTCGACGGGGACCGCGCGTTCCTGAGGGAGCGGGCGTATCCGCTGATGCGGGGCGCGGCGGAGTTTCTGCTCGACCTCCTGACCGAGGACGGCGAGGGAGCCCTCGTGACCTGCCCGTCCACCTCGCCCGAACACCACTTCCGCCTCCCCGGCGGAGGCCTGGCCGCCGTGTCGGCCGGCGCCACCATGGACCACTGGCTCGCCGCGGAACTCCTCACCCGCACCGCCGAGGCGGCCCGCCTCCTGGAGGTGGACCAGGACTTCGCGGACACCCTCGACGCGGCCCGGGCCCGCCTGCGCCCGCCCCGCACCGACGAGGAGGGACGCCTGCTCGAATGGTGGGAGGACCTGCCGGAGGAGGATCCCGGTCACCGGCACCTGTCCCACCTCTACGGCCTCTACCCGGGCGACGCCGTCGACCCGCTCACCGCCCCCGCCCTCGTCGAACCGGCACGGCGCGCCCTCGCACGCCGCCTTGAGCACGGCGGCGGCAGCACGGGCTGGAGCCGTGCCTGGGTGGGCGCGCTGGCGGCCCGCCTGGGAGACGCGGAACTCGCTCACGAGAGCGTGCGGATCCTCCTCGCGGAGTACACCGCTCCCAACCTCTTCGGCCTGCACCCGCCGGACCTCTTCCAGATCGACGGGAACTTCGGAATCACCGCCGTGATCGGCGAGATGCTGCTGCAGAGCCACAACGGCGTGCTGCGCCTGCTGCCGGCGCTTCCGGACGCCTGGCCCACCGGCTCGGCGACGGGTCTGCGCGCGCGGGGCGGCACGGGCGTCGATCTCCACTGGGCCGGGGGAGTCCTGACGGAGGCCGTTCTGGGCGTGGCCCGAAGCGGCACCCTCACGATCCAGCTCCCGGTCGGCACCCCGCCGCACCTCACGGTCACCGACACGGACGGTGCCCCTGCCGAGGCCGACGTCGACCTCGGCAGGACCGGCTTCGGGCCGCGTGTGTGCGTCGAGG
Organism: Streptomyces sp. R44; assembly: GCF_041053105.1. Classification (NCBI taxonomy): domain Bacteria; kingdom Bacillati; phylum Actinomycetota; class Actinomycetes; order Kitasatosporales; family Streptomycetaceae; genus Streptomyces; species Streptomyces sp. R44. The sequence continues at coordinate 8,327,474 of NZ_CP163444.1, forward strand.
CCCGTGCGGGCGCGGCTTACCGGTTGTCCGTCACCGGCTGAGGCCGCCTGCGTCCTGCACGGGTGTGCCGTAGAGGACCACCTCGGCGACACCGGCGACGGTCTGCGCGCCTCCACCGGCCACCTGGGTGATGACGAAGCGGACCTGACGCACGTCCGTCGCCGTGAACACCTCGGGAAGGATGTACTGGCCCGCTCGCGTCAGACCGGAGTGCGCCGTGTTCCAGGTCGTCCCGTCGGGGGAGGTCCGGAGGTCGTACGTGTACCAGCTGCTGTCCTTGCCCCAGTGGACGCGGACTCCGGCGAGGTCGTGCGGGTCGGTCAGCTCCACGGTCAGCGTCTGGGGGACGGTCGGGCCGGAGGCGCTCCAGCCGGTGCCGAAGGTGATGTCCCCGTCGAAGGCCTTCTCCGGTTCGAAGCCGGTGGCGTGGCTGGACGCGGTGACGGTCTTGATCCGGTCGCGGGCGATCTTCGGGCCGGGGTCGGCCGGGGGGACGCCGCCGCTGCCGCCGGGCGGCACCGCGCGGAACTCGCGGAGGGCCGGCCACCAGTCGCCGGCGGACAGGATGTCCACGCGCACGTGACGCGTGGTGAGCGCCACCTGGTGGGTGACGGCGGCGACCATCGCGGTGTTGTCCGCCGCGTCGACCGCGGTGGTCCAGGTGGTGGCGTCGTCGGAGATCAGGACGCGGTAGCGGTAGCTGGTCCGGTCGGTCTCCCACACGATCTGGAACTGCTCGATCTCGGCCGGAGCCCCGAGGTCGACCTGCCACCAGGCGGGGTCGGGGCCGTCGCCGACCCACTTGGTGCCGCCCTCGTCGTCCACGGCGTTGGCGGGCCCGTTCCCGTACTCCGAGGTGGAGGCCGTGGCCGGCTTGAACAGGGCCAGGTTCTGCGCGCCCTGGCCCTCCAGGGTGGAGATGTCCTGCCACACGGGGTGGGTGCCGTCGGTGACGTGCGTACCCGTGTAGGGCGCGGTCTGTACGGTGCACCGGCCGCTCTGCAGCCCGTCCGCGGTCGCGGTGAGGGTGACGGGGCCGTCGACGGTGCCGGCGGCGATCAGGGCGTAGCCGATGCCGCCCTGGACCCTCTGCTTCTGTGCCGAGATCCTCGGGATGCCGTGGCCCACCAGGGAGCCGGCTCCCGTCACGTCGAGGGTGACGACGGCCGCGGAGTCGGGGACCAGGGTGCCGTCGGCGTCGACGACCTTGACGAAGACGGGGATCAGGTCCGAGCCGTCGGCGACGGGCCGGATGCGGTCGAGCCGCTCCGCGTACCCGCTCAGGACGTCGGCCTCCTGGGCCGACAGGGCGCGGCCGCGTGCCTGGCCGATGCGGTCGACGAGGGCCGGTCCGCCCGTGTTCCTCGCGAGGAGTTCCCGGGCCGCCTCCTTCCCCGCCTCGGAGCTGTCCCCGAGCGACGCCGCCACCAGCGAGGTCAGCACACCCAGGCCGCCGGCGTCGTCGGCGACGAGTTCCAGGTGGTGGGCGGCACCGGGGGTCCTGGCGACGTGGGTCGCGGCGAGCGTGTCGCCCAGGTAGCCCTCCGCCCGGAGTTCCCCGGCGGCGAACGCGGGCAGGGTGAAGGTGTAGTACGGGCTGCCGCCCTTGGCCGCGATGTGCGGCGCCGTGCCCGCGTTCTGGGCGCGGGTCTTCTCCCCGACGAGCGTGCCGTTCTGGTACAGGCGGACGCGGTCCGTGTTGCTGAAGACCATGACGTCGAGACTGGACGTGGCCGTGTAGGCGCTGGCGACGAAGACCATCGGGCCGCCGTGGTGCGGATTGCCTGCCGACTGCATGGACGCGAGCCAGTGGTAGCAGTACTTGGGGTGGCGGTCGATGTCGACGGCGCCGGACTTCTGGTACGGGTCGTTGGTGCCGTAGTCCTCGAAGACCCACAGGAAGTACCCGCCGATCCGGGGGTGGGCGTCCAGGCCGCCCCAGTCCCAGTAGCCGGTGCCCTCCAGGTAGCGCTGGCGGGTGACGACCTGGCCGACGAGTGCGGCCTCGCCCTCGTCCCGGTCGCACCGGGACGGGTTCTCCCAGTCGCCCCACTCGCGGGTGAGGAACGGCACGGAGGGTGCGGGATCCGAGCCGTCCGTGTTGACGACCTTGTAGTTGACCCCGTACTCGCCGCCCCACGTGCCGTAGTCCGCCGAGGTGAACATCTGGTCGCCCGGCATCTCCGCGTGGGCGACGGCGTTGGCCTCCTTCGCCCACCATTGCGGGTAGTGGGTCTCGTTGAGCGAGGTCTCCCACAGGATGACGGAGGGCCGGTTGCGGTCACGCCGGATCATCGTGGCGATGTCGCGGTACGTGCGGCTGACGAAGGTCTGGTCGCCGTTCCAGTACTGCCAGCCCGGCTGGCAGGCCACGACGAGGAGGCCCAGCTCGTCGCAGGCGTCGAGGAAGGCCGGATCGTGCGGGTAGTGCGCCGCCCGTACCGCGTTGAATCCGCCGAGCTTGAGCCGCAGCGCCTCGCGGTACTTCATCGACGGCGGGGCCGCGTCGCCCACGTAGGCGTAGTTCTGGTGGACGTTGGCGCCGCGGAGGTAGATCCGGTCTCCGTTGAGGTAGAAGCCGTCCGCCCGGTAGTCGATCCGCCGTATGCCGGTGCGCGTGGTCACGGTGTCGACCAGTCGGTTGTCGACGAAGACCTGGCTGACCAGGCTGTACAGGGAGGGGGAGTCGGGGTGCCACAGCTTCGGCCGGGGCACGCTCAGCGTCTGCGCGTAGGTGGTGCTGCCGCCTCCCGGGACGGAGACGGTGTCCGAGGTCCGGGCGACCGCCATGCCCTGGGCGTCGTGGAGGACCGTGGTCAGCGTTGTCCGCACGGTGACCGCCGTCCGGTTCACCACGTGGGTCCTGACCTTGGCCGTCGCCCGCGTCGGGGTCGCCCTCGGGTACGTCACGGACACCCCGCCCCCGGCGACCAGGTCCTCCTGGAGGGCGTCGGAGATGTGGACCGGTTCCGTGACGCGGAGCGTGACGCCCCGGTAGATGCCGCCGTACGTGAGGAAGCCCAGTTCGTTCCGCGGCTTGCCGGGAGGGGTGAGCGGGTCGTCCAGGTTGGACACGCGGACCGCGAGGACGTTGTCGCGGTCGAAGAGGACCTTGCCGGTGATGTCGACGACGAAGCCCATGGTCCCGCCGGAGTGCTCGGTGAGCTTCTCCCCGTTCAGATAGACGGCACAGTCGGTCTGGACTCCGTCGAAGACCACGGAGTGCCGCCGCCCCTGGTCCTGCGGGTCGACCCGGAAGTACCGCCGGTACCAGCCGATTCCGGCGTACACGTCGTACGCGGAGGGCCGCTTCTTCTCCAGCCGCATCGTGTGCGGCAGCGAGACCGCGGCCCACTCCGAGTCGTCGAACCCCGGGTGCTGGGCTCCGGCGGCGTCGTCGCGCCAGAACGCCCAGCCCGTGTTGAGGTTCAGCACACGGCGCCCGCCCGTGGCGGTGGCCGCCGCGGGCAGCGACGGGCCGGCCGGCGTCGCGGCGGCCTGCCCGGCGGGCACCAGGGCGGCCCCCGCACCGGCCAGTCCCGCGGCGAGGACGCCCCGCCGCCTCATGCCACTGCTGTTTCCGATCACGTTCCTGTGCTCCTCTGCTGGTGTGCTGCCGTCCGATGACGCAGGGCGGGGCAGGACCGTTGTCGGACCTGCCCCGCCCCAGGGGGACGCGGATGGTCAGGAGACCTTGACCAGCCGCCACTGCTGGTTGGTGCCGCCGGTGGTGACGTACTGGTCGACGGAGGCGCCGCTGGACGTCGACGCCCCGCGCACGTCGAGCGCGTAGCCGGTGGCGCGGGACTCGATGGTGTACGTGCCGTTGTTCGCGGGGGCGATCACCCACTGCTGCTCGGGGCCGCCGCTCGCGGACCAGATGCCCAGCTGCGTGCCGGGCCAGGTGGTGGCCTGGGGGACGGCCAGCGGCTTGAGGCTCCCGGCGCCGGTGACCGTGTAGTAGCCGTCGTCGTTGCGGACGAGGGTCCACTGCTGGTTGGTGCCGCCGTTGTCGGGCCACTGGACGACGGGGGTGCCGTCGGCGGTCTGGCCGCCCGAGGCGTCGAGGAGCTGGCCGCTGTGGGCGTTGACGATCTTGTACGTGCCGGAGAACCCGGGCGTGCTGCCCGGGGTGACGCGGAAGTTCGCGAACTGGACCGGGTAGTAGCCGGCGGTGCCCAGGCCGACCTGCCCGCCGCCGAAGCTGCCGTCGGTGATCGTGGCCTGCGCCTGTCCGTCGATGGCGACGGTGATCGAGTCGCCCTGGAAGGTCAGGGCGAGGTTGTGCCAGGTCCCGGTGCCGGGCGCGGGCACGGTTCCCTCGGCGAGCGGCGGGGCCGTGGTGTCCCAGTCGCCCCAGGGGCGGCCGGACTTGAGGAGCTTCCAGCTGCCGGTGTCGCTCAGGCGCAGGTGGTAGGCGTTGAGACCGTTGTTGTTCTTGTCCTGCGTGCCGACCCGACCGAGGAGCTCGGCCGCGCTGCCGCCCTGCTCCAGGAGCACGTCCGCGCTGACCGTGTAGTCGCTCCAGCTCAGCTCACCCATGACGGTGTACGGCTGGTTGGCCTTCTCGTCGGTCCACTGGATCGGCGACACGTGCGACATCTGCCGCAGGCAGGAACCGGTGCGGCCGCCGCCGCAGGGCGCCGACTCGAAGGCACCGTTCATCGTGGAGAAGTACGTGGCCTCCCGGCCCTTGGCGTAGCCGGCGAAGGAGTCCGCGTACGGCAGGGCGAGCTGCGACCGCTGCGGCGGCGTCGTGACGCCCGCGCCCTGACCGGTGGTGGTGGTCACCGTGTAGACGCGGCCCGGGGCCAGCGTGAGGCTGTACGTGCCCCCGCTCGCGGTCAGGTCGGCGCCGCGCACCATGCGCGGGGTGGCGCCGCCGTTCTGGGAGAGATCGGTCGACCACACGTGCAGGGCGCCGCCGGGCAGACCGCCGGTGACCTTCAGGTTGACCGTCTGCGGGGCGGTGGCGTCCATCGTCTCGAAGACGGTGCTCCAGGCGGACTTGTCGGGCGCCGCGTAACTGACGTAGCTGCCCTCGGTGCCGTTGCGCGCGCCGAGGTAGCCGGTGGCGCCGTCCACGTACTTCCAGCCGGGAGAGGTGAACTGGGTGGTCTGGGCGATGGACCAGGTGGTGCGGCCGACGCTGTAGTTGCCGGACCACGGCTGGTTGGCGGTGATCAGGCCGGTGTCGTGGAAGCCGAGGTTCTGGTAGAGCGAGGCGACGAGCGGCCAGTTGATGTAGGCCGTCATCTTCGCGTCGATGTAGCCGCGGTTGATGGCGCGGGCGACGGGGGCGGCGCCGACCTCGGCGCCCTCCGAGCCGTTCTCGCTGGCCCAGATCGGCTTGCCGAGGCTCTGGGCGTCGGTGGAGGAGTCGCAGTGGGTCATCGCGGACATGTAGCCGCAGTTGTAGTGGGAGCTGGCGACGTCCACCGCGTCGTACAGGGCGGGGTCGTTCTTCATGGCCGTGGCGATCGGCCAGCCCCAGGACTCACCGCCGATGATCTTGGTGGAGGCGTGGCCCCGGGTGCGGAGCGCGGACTTGAGGGACTTGTACCAGGAGGCGTCGAAGTCGCGCTCGTTCCAGCCGCCCATGTAGTCGACGGTCAGACCGTGCTGCCTGGCGCAGCCGAGCCAGGTGATCAGGTAGTCGATCATGTCCTGGGAGTAGAAATCATGGTTGCCGATCCAGCCCGGCGCGCCCCAGGACAGGGCGGCGAGCTTGATGTTCGGGTTGCGGGCCTTGGCCTGCTCCATCAGCCACCACTCGTAGCCGGCGTCGCAGTCGACGACGCCCCTGCTGTGCTCGATGCTGGCTTCGGCGCCGTCGGTGGAGTTGGTGTCGCCGCCGACCTCGACCTTGAGGATCTGCAGGCTCGCTCCGTGACCGGGCTTGAAGAGGTAGTCGAGGATCTCGTCGCGCTGGGCGGCGGGGTAGTCGCGCAGCAGGCGGGTGTTGCCCCCGCCGCCGCTGATCGCCCCGACGCCGTCGAAGGTCCGCCCGGCGCTGGTGCCGTCCACGGTGATCGTCGATCTGGGGGAGGCGGCGCGCGCCTGGGTGGATGCCTGACCGTGGACGGCGCCGATGGTCAGGAGCGCGGCGGCGACGGTGGCCATGCGCCTGATGAGTCGGCCGTGCGTTCTGGGAGTTGTGCGCAAGGTGCGGTCCCTTCTGGGCTCGGTTCTGTTGCGCGGGCGTGCGGCTCCGGCTGCGATGTCAGGGGTGCGGGCGCCGTGTTCGAGGGGCGCGGGCGTGAGGACGGGCCGGGTGAAGAGGGATTCCGTCCGGCGGTCGGCGCCGATGGGCGGGCGGAGCCGTGAGCCCACGGCGGATCGGATGGATTCTCACCACTCGACTCCCTGCTGTCCAGAGGACGGACAACAAAATCACACATCTCATGCTCGATGCTGCTCGGTAACAAGACTTTGTAAGCTCTTGCTTGCAGAATTACCGGTAAAACCCTTGACGTTCGCGCAAACAAGGCGTTTCCTGCGGTGCAGAGCGTGTCAAGTTGCGCTTGATTTTGTTGAGTTGCGTTGACCGCTTGACCCTCATGCTCGGGAGCTCCCATGTCCGCGACCCGCAACCATGCACTGGCGGCAGTGGGCCTCGTGGCGGCCCGCGCCCTGACCGGGTGCTCCACCGGCCAGGCGCCGCAGGGGCGGAGGACGCCCTGCTCGCCTCCGGCGACCAGAGCTGCACCACCGGCCCGACCCGCCTGCGCCCCCGGCGCCCTCGTGCCGCGCACCGCAACCGCCAACGCGCGGGAGGCCTGCCCGCCTGATCGGGCGCACACCCGCCGTCCCGTCCCCTCACCACGGAGGTCTTCTCGTGTCCACCGCACCACGCTCCCGCGCCCCGCGCCGAGGGTTCGCCGTCGGACTCGCCGGCGTCCTTCTCGCAGGCGGGTCCTTCATGGCGCCCGCCTCCGCGGCCGACGCTCCGACCCCCGCCGCCGGCGACGGGCTCGCCCTCACGCCTCCGATGGGCTTCAACAACTGGAACTCCACCCACTGCCGGCCGGACTTCGACGAGACCATGGTCAAGGGCATCGCCGACCTCTTCGTCGAGAAGGGCCTGAAGGCCGCGGGGTACCAGTACGTCAACCTCGACGACTGCTGGGCGCTGCCGGAGCGCGACGCCGACGGCAAGCTCGTCCCCGACCCCACCCGCTTCCCGCACGGCATCAAGGCCGTCGCCGACTACGTCCACTCCAAGGGACTCAAGTTCGGCATCTACACCAGCGCCGGGACCCACACCTGTGACGGCCTTGGCTTCCCCGGCGCGCTCGGCCACGAGTACAGCGACGCCCGGCAGTTCGCCGACTGGGGCGTCGACTACCTCAAGTACGACAACTGCAACAACCAGGGCGTCGACGCCAAGAAGCGCTACACCGACATGCGCGACGCGCTGAAGGCGACGGGACGGCCCATCGTCTACAGCATCTGTGAATGGGGCGCGAACAGGCCCTGGGAGTGGGCGTCCGACGTGGGCCACCTGTGGCGAACCACCTACGACATCAGCGACAGCTGGGGCAGCATGCTGTCGATCGCCAAGCAGAACCTGCCGCTCGACGCCTACGCCAAGCCCGGCAACTGGAACGACCCGGACATGCTCGAGGTCGGCAACGGCGGGATGACGGACACCGAGTACCGGACCCACTTCTCCCTCTGGTCCGTCATGGCCGCGCCCCTGATCATCGGCGCCGACCTCCGCACGGCGGACCAGGCGACGTTCGACATCCTCGGCAACCGCGAGGTCATCGCGGTCGACCAGGATCCGCTGGGGAAGCAGGGCAGGGTCATCAGCGCCGAGGGCGGCCGGTGGGTGATCGTCAAGCCGATGGCCGACGGCAGCCGGGCGATCGCCCTGTTCAACGAGTCGGACCGGCCACAGCGCATCGCGACCACCGCGAAGGCGGCGGGACTGCCCGGGGCACGCGCGTACACGGTGCGCGATCTGTGGCAGCACACGAGCCAGAACGTCGCCGACACGTTCTCGGCCACCGTCCCCGCCCACGGCACCGTGCTCGTCCGCCTCTCGACCGACACGGACTGGGCGTCCTCTCCGCCCGCGGTGGAACTGGGCCAGGCGGGCTCCCCGTTCCTCACCGCCGATACGGAGGCCACCGTGACCACCACGGTGACCGACCTCGGCCGTACGGCGGCACGAGGGGTGTCGGTGCGGCTCTCCGCCCCCGGCGGCTGGAGCGTCGAGCCGGCGTCCGGCACCACGGCGAAGTCCCTGTCGACGGGCGACCGGCTGAGCACCGACTGGCGCGTACGCCCCCCGACCGGCACACCGATCGGCCCGTACGACCTGACGCTGACCGCGACGTACACTTCCGCCGCCGGCGGCCGGGCGACCAGCACGCTTCCCCTGCGCGTCACCGTGGTGGTGCCGCCCCCGGTCGGCACGTCGTACCTGAGCGACGCCACGTGGCTGAGTGCCGCCAACGGCTGGGGACCCGTGGAGAAGGACACCAGCGTCGGTGAGGCCGCGGCCGGGGACGGGGGGCCGCTCACCATGGGCGGCGTCGTCCACGCCAAGGGGCTCGGGGCACACGCCCACAGTGAGGTGGAGTACTACCTCGGCGGGCGCTGCACCTCGTTCTCGGCGCAGGTGGGCCTCGACGACGAGACGGGATCCAACGGGTCGGTGGCGTTCGAGGTCTGGGCGGACGGCCGCAGGGCCGCGTCCACCGGCGTGCTGACGCACACGACGTCGCCGCAGTCGCTGACCGCCGACCTGGCGGGCGCCGAGACCGTGCGCCTCGTCGTCACCGACGGCGGGGACGGCGTGGATCACGACCACGCGGACTGGGCCGACGCGACGGTCACCTGCTGATAGGACGGCGACCCCGCCGGGCGCTCCTGCCCGCGCGCCCTGCCTGCCCACGCGATCGACTTCGGGACCGGTCAGCGCTGAGGCGTTGCGCCGGGCCCCGCCCCGCAGTTGCCGGAGGACCCGGTTGAGGGCCTCCTGGCCGAACTCGGCCCCCGCAGTGATGAGGCCTCCACCGCCACCCGGCGAGTCCGGTTCCGGGCCGAGCCTGACTCTGCGAGCGACCTTGCGGGACCGTCCATGCCCGGGGGGCAGGAGCACCGGAGCACGCAAGTGAGCATCGGGGGGCGGTCGGAGGGGTCGGGCGTGCATCGGCAGACGCCGGTGCACACCGCATCATGCGCGTGCCTTCACGCACCTCCCGGGAGCTCCGTGCGCCCTACCGGTGCCCACGGGGCGACGGAAAGGATGAGCGCATCGCAGATGAACCAGGTGAACCAGATGATCCGCACCCCTGTCCTCGGCCAGGTGGACGTGCGGCGGAAGGAGCTCATGGTGTTGCTTCTCATCTCCCCGGACGGTGTCGAGGAAGCCCTCGACTGTGCGAAAGCCGCGGAACACCTCGACATCGTCGATGTCAAGAAGCCCGACGAGGGCTCGCTGGGCGCCAACTTCCCCTGGGTCATCCGCGAGATCCGTGACGCGGTGCCGGCGGACAAGCCGGTGTCCGCCACCGTGGGGGACGTGCCGTACAAGCCCGGTACGGTGGCGTTGGCCGCACTGGGCGCGGTTGCCTCCGGCGCCACATACATCAAGGTCGGTCTGTACGGCTGTACGACTCCCGAGCAGGGGGTCGAGGTGATGAGGGCGGTCGTCCGTGCGGTGAAGGACCACCGCCCCGAGGCGCTCGTCGTCGCCTCGGGCTACGCCGACTCCCATCGCATCGGCTGCGTCAACCCACTCGCCCTGCCCGACATCGCCGCCCGCGCCGGTGCCGACGCGGCCATGCTGGACACCGCGATCAAAGACGGCACACGGCTCTTCGACCACGTCCCGCCCGACGCCTGCGCCGAGTTCGTCCGGCGCGCCCACGCGTCCGGTCTGCTCGCCGCCCTCGCGGGCAGCGTCAAGCAGGCCGATCTCGGTCCGCTGACCCGCATCGGCACGGACATCGTGGGCGTGCGGGGAGCGGTCTGCGCGGGCGGCGACCGCAACGCCGGGAGGATCCAGCCGCATCTGGTCGCCGCCTTCCGGACGGAGATGGACCGGCAGGCCCGGGAGCACACCGTCGGCGCTCGGGCCGTGAGCTGACCACCGGGATGACGACACCGGAAGCCGATCGCGTCCCTGAGCGCCGTGCCGCACGCCTCGCCGTCGTCGACCCGGCCACCGGGGAGGCCTTCGACGAGGCCCCCGACCAGCGGCCGCACGAGTTGGACGAGGCGGTCGCCCGCGCCCAGCGGGCCTGGCTCGGCTGGCGCGCCGACCCCGCCGCCCGCACCACCGCCCTGCGCGCCGCGGCCGACGCCGTGGAAACGGCCGGAGACGACCTCGCCCCGCTGCTCACGCGGGAACAGGGCAAGCCCCTGGCCGAGTCGTACGCCGAGATCGCCCGCACCGCGGCCCGGCTGCGCTACTTCGCCGACCTGGCCCCCAGGGCCCGTCGGATCGACGACGGCCGACCCGTGCACAGCGAGGTCCGCTGGCGGCCCGTCGGGCCGGTGGCCGCGATCGTGCCGTGGAACTTCCCGCTCCAGCTCGCGGCGGCGAAGTTCGCGCCCGCGCTGGCGGCCGGCAACACCGTGGTCCTCAAACCGTCCCCTCACACCCCGCTCGCCACCCGGATGCTCGGCTCCGTCCTCGCCACCGTCCTGCCCGAGGACGTCCTGACCGTCGTCACCGGCCGTGAACCCCTCGGTGCCCGTCTCGCTGCCCACCCGGGCATCCGTCACGTCACCTTCACCGGCTCGGTGCCCACCGGCCGGGCCGTCGCCGAGGCCGCGGCGGCCTCGCTCGCCCGGGTCACCCTGGAACTGGGTGGCAACGACGCGGCCGTCCTCCTGGACGACGTCGACGTGGACCGGATCGCGGACCGGCTGTTCTGGGCCGCGTTCCGCAACTGCGGGCAGGTCTGCATGGCGGTCAAACGCGTCTACGCCCCCGCCCGGCTCCACGCCGAGGTCGTCGAAGCCCTCGCCCAGCGCGCGAAGACCGTCCCGGTCGGGGCCGGACTCGACCCGGACACCCGGATCGGTCCGGTCAACAACGTTCCCCAGCTGGCCCGGGTCGAGCAGGTCACAGGGCGGGCCCTGGCGGACGGCGCCCGGGTCGCGGCCGGCGGTCACCGACTCGACGGAGCGGGGTACTTCTTCGCTCCCACGATCCTCACCGACGTCCCGCCCGACAGCCCGGTGGTGACCGAGGAACAGTTCGGACCGGTCCTGCCGGTCCTTCCGTACCGAAACCTCGACGAGGCCCTCGACGCGGCCAACGGCACCGGCTTCGGACTGGGCGGTTCCGTCTGGGGCACCGATCTCGACCGGGCCGAGGCGGCGGCCGACCGGCTCGAATGCGGCACGGCCTGGATCAACCACCATGCCGAACTCTCCCTCGCCCAGCCCTTCGCGGGCATCAAGGACAGCGGGGTCGGTGTCGCGGGCGGACCGTGGGGCCTCTACGGCAACCTCCGGCCGTTCGTCGTCCACCGCCCGCGCGAGGAGGAAGCGTGACCACGAGGTTCCAGGCAGCCGTACTCCGCTCGTACGAGGACCCGTTCACGGTCGAGGAAGTGGCCCTGCGTACGGAGCCTGGCCCCGGCGAGATCCTCGTCGAGATCGCGGGGGCCGGGATGTGCCGTACCGACCTCGCGGTACGACGGTCGGCCGGCCGCAGCCCGCTCCCGGCGGTCCTCGGCCACGAGGGCGCCGGGGTCGTCGTGGCGACGGGCGGCGGCCCCGGCATCGCGCTCGGCGTCGGCGACCACGTCGTGCTGAGCTTCGACTCCTGCGGCCACTGCCGCAACTGCCGTGCCGCCGCCCCCGCCTACTGCGACTCCTTCGCCTCCCTCAACCTCCTCGGCGGGCGCGAGGAGGAACCACCGCGCCTCACCGACGCGACCGGAAAGGCGCTGGCTCCCCGGTGGTTCGGCCAGTCCTCCTTCGCGGCGTACGCGCTCGTCCCGGCCCGCAACGCCGTCCGGGTCGACCCCGCCCTGCCCCTCGAACTGCTCGGGCCGCTCGGCTGCGGCTTCCTCACCGGTGCCGGAGCCGTACTCAACACGTTCGCCGCAGGACCCGGCGACACCCTCGCCGTCCTCGGCGCCGGAGCGGTGGGCCTGGCCGCCGTGATGGCGGCCACCGCCGCCGGCGTACGGACCGTGGCCGTCGACCGTCACCCCGTGCGCCTTGACCTGGCCGAACGGTTCGGCGCGACACCGCTGTCCGCCGGATCGCGCGGGCTGCCCGAGCGACTCCGCCGACTGACCGACGGCGGGGCCCAGTACGCCCTGGACACCACGGCCTCGGCCCCGCTCATCAACGACGCGCTCCAAGCTCTGCGACCCACCGGCACCCTCGGACTCGTGGCACGCCTCCCCACCCCTCTGCCGCTCGAACCGGGCACGCTCGACCGAGGCCGATGCCTGCGCCACATCTGCGAAGGCGATGCGGTACCCGGACTACTGATACCCCGGCTGACCGGCCTGTGGCAGGCCGGCCGCTTCCCCTTCGACCAGCTGATCCGCACCTACCCGCTGGCCGACATCAACGAGGCCGAACGCGACTGCGACGCCGGCCGTGTGGTCAAACCCGTCCTGCTGCCGGAAAGAAGAGACCGATGAGCGAAACCGCCCCCACCGACGAGTCCCCCCGTACCGCCACCGGAGGAGGCGCGGCCGTCCCGGCGACGCGGCAGGCCGACGCGGAAGGCGTGGAAGGAGGTGTGGGGATGACCGCCCTCCTGGTCGCCGCGGCCCGGGCGATCGAGACCCACCGCCACGACAGCCTGGCCCAGGACGTGTACGCCGAACACTTCGTACGCGCCGCCCCGGCGTGTGTGGACTGGCCGGTACGCATCGGACAGGTCCCGGAAGGGGACGACAACCCGCTGTGGGGCAGGTTCGCCCGCTACTTCGGGCTGCGGACCCGGGTCCTCGACGACTTCGTCCTCGGGTCGGTCCACGACGGCGCCCGCCAAGTGGTCCTGCTGGGCGCGGGGCTTGACACGCGTGCCCTCCGGCTGGACCTGCCGTCCGACTGCGTCGTCTTCGAGATCGACAGGGCGGGCGTGCTGGCCTTCAAGCAGCAGGTCCTCACGGACCTGTCGGCCGCCCCGCGGACGAAGCGCGTCCCCGTACCGGTCGACCTGCGCGAGGACTGGGCCACCGCGCTGACCTCCAGCGGCTTCGACCCGGCCGCACCGAGCGTCTGGCTGGCCGAGGGGCTGCTCTTCTACCTGCCGGGCCCCACCGAGACGCACCTCATCGACACGGTGGATCGGCTGACCACCGGAGGCGGCGCCCTGGCCTTCGAGGCCAAGCTGGAGAAGGACCTGCTGGCGTACCGCGACAGCGCGATCTACACGGCGACGCGCGAGCAGATCGGCATCGACCTGCTCGACCTCTTCGACCTGGGACCGCGCCCCGACACGGCGGGCCATCTGACGGCCAAGGGCTGGTCGACGTCGATGCGCACGCCCTTCGACTTCACCCGCCGGCACGGACGAGGTCCCCTCCCCGAGCCGAACGACGCCCTGGAGGGGAACCGATGGGTCTTCGCCCACAAGCCCGGGGCGTGACGTCCGCCGGGCCGACGGTGTGTCCCGGGACGGCCGACCCCGCCCCGGGACGCTCACGAGGGGGCCGTGTCAGACGGCCGGTGCGCCCACCAGCCGGTCGCCGGGGATCCCGGCCAGGTCCGGTGCGTAGTAGTCCTCGATGCCGGCGGCCCACGCGGCCACGGTGATGCGGTCAGCGGCGTCCGGGCCGAAGGCGTCGAAGAGCGCGTGGATGTTCGCCTCCTCGAAGCCGATCGCCGTCATCAGCGACATGAAGAGCGGGCGCTCGATCAGGCCGTCCCCGTCCGGGTCGCCGAGTGCGGACAGCGCCCGGGCGAACTCGGTGATCGTGGGGCCGAAGCGCTCGGGGTCGAGCACGAAGGGGCGGAACTCCTCGACGGTGATCACGCCGTCGCCGTCGGCGTCCAGCTCGGTGGCCAGCGTCGTCCAGTAGCGGTGGAACGCAGCCCGGATGGCCTCTTTGGCGCCGGCGTCCGATGCGACCGCCGCCTCCAGAACACGTCCCGTCATCAGGTCGAAGTCGCCGGAGTCGATGACTCCGTTGCCGTTGACGTCGAAGAGGGAGAAGACCAGCTCGACCCGCTGGGCGGCCTCAGTGCGCATGTCCGTCACCTGTCTCGTGCGGCCCGTCGGTGCCGGGCCCGGCTCAATGAGTTCTCCCACGTAACCGCGCCGAGGGGAGAGCCGTGACGGTGAGGCGGTCGCCGTTACCGGAAGGAGTGAGCCGGCCGACCATCAGTCCGGGCGCCTCGTACGGGACGCCCGGATCCAGGGTGCCTGACAGGCTGTACCGCCGCGCCCGCGACTGCGGGACCGCACCCATCTGGCGAGGCCCTGCTGCGCGGTCCCGTGAGGTCTCCCGTCCGCGATGAACTCGCGGAACCGTCGCTGGAAGCGGCGGGCTGAGGCTCTCACGGTCGCGCTGGGCAGCGGCGACCCTTCCGGCTGGCGCGTGGCCTCAGCGCGGAGCTCACCGAAGCGACGTGACGTGGCCGACCGCTGGTGCATGCTGGCTGCAGCGGCTGCCCCAGCGCGTGGAGAACCGGGCGGCGAGGAACAGGCCGCGGCCTCCTTCGTCGGTCCCACGACGGCCGCACCTATCCGTCGAGCTGACGACGTCACCACATAACTGATCGTCTCAGAAGGCGGTTCGTAGGCGGCGGGGGCCTGACGCCATAGCAGCCCCTGGTTGACCGGATAGCCACCCTCTACGATCACGCCCATGTCAACCACCTCACCCCTACCCGTTTTGCGCGGCTCCGGCGGAGTTGTCCTCCAAGCCGAGGACGACGACCTCGTGTTGACCCGAGGGCGCGAGAAGACGCGAATCCCGCTCCGGGCCGTGCGGACGGTCCGGACGGAGGGCCGTGCCGTCGCCGTGGAGCTCACCGCCCCACCGGGATCGACCCCGGCCGTCCATCGGGTCGGGGGCGTGAGCGAGGCGGCGGCCACGATGTTCGCCGACGCGGTCAACGCACTGCCCGAGCGCGCGGACGAGTCCGCGGAGGCCGCCGACGGATCGGGCCTCGTCACCGTCAGCACAGTGACGGAGTCCGACGAGGCTGCGCGGTACCGCAGGTTCACGTTCTGGGCGTGGACTGCCGGCCTCCTGATCGTCGCGATGGCCGTGGTCATCGCGATCCTGGGGCCGCCGGAGACAGCGGTTCTATTCCTTTTGGTCACCCCGTTCGGCGTGGGGGTCACTGTATTCGGTGCCGTGTCGATGAAGGGGATGTACGACATCTGGTACCTGCCCCGGCACGGCATCACCGTCGAGGCGAAACGCAGCGGCGCGAGCTACGTGTACACCGACATGCAGGGCACGACCCACAGCCGCATCGACCTGCTCGGGAGGAGCACTGCCCCTACCGTCCAGGTCGCCTACCGCCCAGGGCGTCCCGACATGTCGACCTTCGTGCTGTCACGGCTCCGCAAGGTGTGGCTCACCTCCTTCTCCCTGGTCATTCTTCTCGTCGGCCTGGCCATCACCGCAGCGAGCGTCGCCATCGTGGCCGAAGCCTTCCGGGGCTGAAGCTCCCTGCTGGCCGAGCTGCGCCGCGCCGACCTGCTGGACCTGGACGACTGCTCCGTGGACGGGTCGCACGTCCGGGCCCTGAAATGGGGGGATCGCGTTGGTCCCTCGCCGGTGGACTGTGCCCGTTCCGGCTCCGAGCACCACCTGATCGTCGACCGCCACGGAACCCCGCTCGCCGTGCACCCTCACCGGCGGCAACCGGCACGACGTCACCCGGCTCCTGCCGCTGCTGGACGCCGTCCCATCGATGCGCGGCCGGCGGGGCGCCCCCGCCGCAAACCCCGGCGCCTGTACGCGGACCGGGGCTACGACCTCGACAAGTACCGCCGCCTGCTGGGGAAGCGCGGCATCAAGCCG
Organism: Streptomyces sp. R44; assembly: GCF_041053105.1. Classification (NCBI taxonomy): domain Bacteria; kingdom Bacillati; phylum Actinomycetota; class Actinomycetes; order Kitasatosporales; family Streptomycetaceae; genus Streptomyces; species Streptomyces sp. R44. Next base: position 8,343,451 of record NZ_CP163444.1, read on the forward strand.
CCGATCACGCGACGGGGCGTCGCCCACGGTTCCGGACTGGGCGGTGCGTTGGGTGGTCGAGCGCGCCTTCGCCTGGCTGCACCAGTTCAAACGGCTCCGCATCCGGTACGAACGACGCGCAGATCTCCATGAGGGCCTGCTCGAACTGGCCCGCAGCCTCGTATGCCTCCGCCGCCTGCGAACCGCATTCTGAAACGATCAGTTATTGAAGTCGGTGTGGCGGGCTCGCGGCGCTCAGGACTCTTTCTCGCGGTGGGGGAGGTGCTCGGGCATGCCGTGGGGCATGGGGCCCGGTCTTCTCCCGGGCCCCATGGTGCTTACGCGGTCGCAGCGATCTCGGCGGTGGTGTACGGGGCCGGGTCGAAGGTGCCGTTGCGGTACCGGAACTCGTGCGCGAACTCCGGCCAGACGATGGTCAGGCGGCCGCTGCGCTCGTCGACGTACCAACTCTGGCAGCCGTTGCTGAGCCAGACGGTGCCCTGGCTGCGCTCGTGGAGTTCGTCCACGTACCGCGCCTGGGCCTCGGCGGGCACGTCGACGACGCGGTTGCCATGGGCCTCGCTCCACTCGAGCGCACCCAGGATGTAGTCGATCTGGGCCTCGATGATGTAGACGATGGAGTTGTGGCCGAGTCCCGTGTTGGGGCCGTTGATGAGGAACAGGTTGGGGAAGCCGGCGACCGTGGTCGACGCGAAGGCCTCCATGCCCTCGGCCCAGTGGTCGGCGAGCGAGAGACCCTCCGCGTCCCGGACCAGGGCGGCGTACGGCGGCTCGGTGACCTCGAATCCGGTGCAGAAGACCAGCACGTCGCATTCGTCGGCGTTGCCGTCCGCGGAGAAGACCTTGTCGCCTTCGACGCGGTCGAGGGCCGAGGCCTCCAGCGTCACGTTGTCCTGCTGCAGCGCCGGGTAGAAGAGGTCGGAGATCAGGACGCGCTTGCAGCCGATCTCGTAGTGGGGCGTCAGCTTGGCACGCAGCGCCTCGTCCTCGACCTGGTTCGCGAGGTGCTTGCCCGCGAGCGCCTTGGCCTGGGCGAGGTACTGCGGAACCGCCCGCCGCTGCGCGTAGGAGTTCTCGAGCATCCAGAAGATCTCCGAGCGGTGGGTCGCCATGGACTCCGGGTCCCGGCGGAAGGTCCGCTTCTCGATCTCGCTGTAGGCGCGGTCCGGACGTGGAATGACGTACGGCGCACTGCGCTGGAAGACCACCAGCTCGGAGGCGATCTTGGCGAGTTCGGGGATCACCTGGATCGCCGTGGCACCGGACCCGACGATGCCGACCCGCTTGCCTTGCAGGGGAACCTCGCCGTTCCAGCGGGCCGAGTGGAACACCTGGCCGGTGAAACCGTCCAGGCCCGGGATCGGGGGAAGGCTCTCGTCGGCGAGGTGTCCGGTGCCGGTCACGAGGTAGCGTCCGGTGAAGACGCCACTGGAGGTCTTGACCGTCCAGAGTTGCGCGTCGGCGTCCCAGCGGGCGTCCTCGACGTCGGCGCCGAACCGGATGTGCGGCAGCAGCCCCTCCTCACGGGCGGTGTCCCGCAGGTACTGCTGGATCTCCGGGCCCGGGGAGAACATCCGCGACCAGTCGGGGTTGGGCCTGAAGGAGAAGGAGTAGAGGTGCGAGGGGACGTCAACGCGGCGGCGGGGTAGGTGTTGTCGCGCCAGGTGCCGCCGACGTCGTGCGCGCGCTCCAGGGCGACGAAGGACTCCTGGCCGTTGCGCTTCAGCTGGGCGGCCATGCCGAGGCCGGCGAAGCCGGTGCCGATGATGACGACCTCGACGTGGGCGAGGGGGTCCTCGGTGATCTGGCTCTGGGAGGTGGAGGGCGTGCTCATGCGAAATCTCCGTTTGCGGTGAGTGGCTCTACGGGCTGTCGGCGGGAACGATCGAGCCGGCGGCGTGCCGCGACGGCGACGCGTTGAACTGGTCGATGATCTGGACCAGTTGGCCGGGACGTTCGAAGACGACGGCGTGCCCCGACGCGATCTTGGCGTAACGGGCGTCGGGAATCGCGCCGAACAGCGCCTTGCTGTGCCGCACCGGCACCATTTGGTCGTGCGTGCAGCCGACGACCAGCGTGGTGGCCTTGATGCCCGGGATCAGTTCGGAGATGTCGACCGTCTGGTTCAGCGCCATCTGCAGGTCGTAGAAGTGGTCCGGGGCGAGGGACTTGAACGTGAGCGCCAGCTCCTCAAGGTGGGCGAGGGCCAGGAAGGGGCCGCCGAACGCGCAGAAGGCCGTGTATTCGCCGAGCGCGGACGAGCCCTCCTTGCGCAGCTGCTGCCACACCTTGTTGCGCAGCTTCTGCTGCGTGTCCGCGGTGATCCACCCGGCCACCAGGACGAGGTTGCGCACCAGCTCGGGGTGGCGCGCCGCGACGGCCGCGGCGACGACGGAGCCCAGCGAGTAGCCCACGAGCGTGACCGCCTGGCCGGGGAGCACCGCTTCGATGACGGCCGCGACCTGCTTGCCCAGGTGCTCCACCGTGAGGGTGCCGCCGGTCGGGACCGGCTGGGCCAGGTCGACCGAGACGACCCGCTGCCGCGCGGACAGCAGCGGGAACAGGTACCCGTAGTGCTTCTGCGTGCTGCCGCCGGTGCCGCCCGTCTGCTCGACGTCGCCGACGCGACGGGCATCGCCCGCCCTACGGTGCACCGGATTCTCCAGGAACTGATGGGGGCCGGCTTCATCGAGCAGCGCTCCGGCAAGCGGTACGGACTGGGGCCCGCTCTCTACACGCTGGGCCTCGGCGCTCCGACCCCGATCCGCGACCTCGGGAGCATCGAGAGGGCGGCCCAGCGCCTCGCCCAGCAGACCGGGGACACCGTCTACGGCGCCATCCGGCGGTTCGACGGCGTGCACTACCTGACGCGCTGCGAGGGCGCCCACCCCATCCGGGCAAAGCTCGTCGACGTGGGCGAGACGATGCCCCTCGGCGTCACCTACGCCGGCATCGCCCTGCTCTCCTGGCACGGGCCGGAGGCCGTGGAGGCCCAGGTGCGGGCCAACCAGCCAGTGCAGCGCACGCTGCGGGGATCCATCCTGGACCTCGACGACAACCTGACGGCCGTACGCCAGGCGACCGCCCAGGTACGCGAACGCGGCTACTGCTTCGACAGGGACACCGTGCTGGAGGGCGTCTCGGGGCTGGCTTCACCGATCCTCTCGGCGACCGCCGAACCGTACCTGGCCCTCACCATCTCGGCGATCAACGACCGTGTTCCCTCTTGGCGCGTGGACGAACTGGCCCCCTCCTGCTCCGGACAGCCCGTGAGATGACCTCCTTCATCCAGTAGGGCCGCGTCGCCCCGGCGACAGCGCCGACGGACGCGCCCCGCGGCCGCGCGGAGCAGACGACGGATCCGCACCAGGGAGGATGCCGGACGGCTAGCGCGCGCACGCGCCCCGGCCACCCGGCATGTACGACGCGGCCAGGCGGCCGACTGAGGTCATCAATCTCCGCGTCGAACAGGGTCACCTGCCGACGCAAGTCGGCTGCTGCGATCAGGTCAGGCGCCCCTTTTTGTGTCCCTGGAAGAAGCCGAGCCGCTTCGGTGGGGAGGACACCAGCAGGTTCTTCGTCTGCTGGTGGTACACATCTCACACGGTCGCTGACCAGTGGAAACGGCCTGGACTCGCGCAAGGTGTACGCGGCCGGTCCGCGTATGGCCCGGATCTTGAGCGGTATGGAGCAGGCACCCGACCGGTGGCTGGGGGCGGCAGTGAGCCGGCGCACAGACGGAGGCGAGGTCACCACGGGCCCGCCGTTGGAGGGTCTCGAGACTTCGGGCGGCCTCCGGTGTGATCCCAGTGGACCCCGTGGCTGTGCGACGGTCGGCCGGCTGCGGCAGCATCGACGTGACCTGGAGATCGCGGGAAGCGGGAGAGACGGAGGCGGTCATGGCAGCAGGGTGGGAGCCCCGGCCCTCGGCCGATGCCGAAGGAGTCGAATGGCGGCCGGCGCTGGACGTGCCCCTGCCGGGGCAGCAGCGCCGCTGGACGGTACTCCTGCGCTGGCTGCTGCTCCTGCCACAGTTCATCGTCGTCGCCGTGCTGTCGTTCGCCGCGTTCTTCGTCACGATCGCGGCCTGGTTCAGCGCCCTGGTCCTGGGCCGTCTGCCCGACTCGATCGCGTCCTTCCTCGGCTCGGTCCTCGCCTACCAGACCCGGGTCTCGGCCAGCGCGGCCCTGCTCGTCGACCGCTACCCGCCGTTCTCCTTCGACGCCCCCGACTACCCCGTGCGCATCGAGTTGCGCGCCACCCCGCTCAACCGGCTCGCCGTGCTGTTCCGGCTGATCCTCATGATTCCGGCGGCGATCGTCAACAGCCTCGCCCAGGCCGGCTGGTTCGCGATCTGCTGGGTGTTCTGGCTGATCGGCATCGTCCTGGGCCGTCTGCCCGATCCGGTCTTCGGCGCCACGGCGGCCGTTGTCCGTTACCGGATGCGACTCGTGGCCTACGCGACGATGCTGACGCCGGTGTACCCCAAGGGACTCCTGGGCGACGCCGCCGAGGCTGCATCGCAGCCCGCCTACTCCGCGACGCGTCCGCTCCGTCTGAGCACCGCCGCGCAGGTACTGGTCTGGCTCTTCCTGCTCCTCGGGCTGGCGGGTCACCTGACCTCGGGCACGATCGACTACGACGACGCAGGCGACGACCGCCCGGGGGCGGGCACCGCACAAGAGGTCAGGGTCTGAGCATTCGTCGTCCCCGACCGCAGCACACGGCGATCGTCGCCCACTGGGACCAGCCGACCAGGGTGGGCCTGTCGAGCCCGGGACCACCCGATCGAGCGGTCGCCGTCGTCGATGGAGGCTCTCGGTACGCAGTCCTTCTGATCACAGGCACCCAGGGTCTGACCGCCGGCTACATCTGGCCCAGCACGGGCGGTGACTCCGGCGCCCACCCGTCGACCGCCCTCGGCCTGCTGCCCCTCAACGCCTTCGCCACCGGCCTCACCTTCATGCCCGCGGCCTCACTCGTCATCGGCGGCGTCGAGCTGGAACACGCTGGATCGGCCTCGGACTGCTTCAGACCATCCAGCAGCTGGGCGGAGCAGCCGGATCCGCCCGATCGTGTCGGCGTGCGCGACCGCCGCGGTCCCCGGCGAACTCGCCCCCGGTGCGAGCGCCGCCTTCCTGGCCACCCCGGGTCTCACGACCGGTCGCGGCGCATTCGGCCATCGCGATCTCGGTCACCTCGCCGAGATCCTCCTGGCCCGCCTCGCCGAGGTGCTCAGAAGACCCCGAGCTGCTTATGCGAGTCGCTGACCAGCGGATTCTTGGTGTGATGGTGGTACGCGAACCGCATGCCACGTGACCAGGGGAAGAGCAGTCAGGCGGGCCCGGGCCGGGTGCTCGGTCCGGGACCGGCCCGGATCTCGGTCACTGTGAGCCGAAGCCCGAGGACCGGAGGCCACTGTCAGTGGCTGCGCCTTCACACGGTCGCTGCCTTCCCCTTCTCCGCGCCGCCCCGGACAAGCTCTCGGCCCGGAGCCAGCCGATCGGCCGGAAAAAGGTGCATGCTGGGCACGAGCAACGATCGAGTTCCTGCCTGGAGGTCGAAAGAGTGAACGGCGGCGAGGGGAGACGACGCGTGCCCGGCCGCGCCTCGGCCGGTAAGAGCGCTCCGGCGCACGGCCCGGCCGGTGCCCGCAGGCGGCTCGCCCGGAGCGGCGGCGAGGTCCCCCTCGACCGGCTCACCACACGCGGTCGGCTCGCCTGGCTGAACTCTGCCGGTTCCAGGATCGGCACCACCCTCGACCTGGAACGCACTGCCCAGGAGCTGGCCGAGTTCACCGTGCCACGCTTCGCCGACGGCGCCGCTGTCGACATCCTGGAGAGCGTCCTGCGGGGCGAGGAGGGCGCACGGTGGACGGGTACGGGCGCCCCGATCATACGGGCCACCGCGCTGTGCGCCGTCGAGGAGCTGGCGTCCCTCGAGCCGACCCCGGTGGGCGAGACCACTACGCGCGCCGAGGAGGCGCACGAGACGCTGCTCCACCGCTACTGCCTGCGACAGGGCAGGCCGGTGCTGGTGAGCCGCATGAGGAGAGACGACTTCCTCAAGGTCGCACCGACGGAGAGCGCCGCGGCGAAGATGCGAGCCGCCGGAGTGCACAGCTACCTCGCCGTCCCGCTGATCGCCCGCGGGCTCCTGCTCGGCAGCGCGGACTTCGTCCGCGGCCGCGGAACACCACCGTTCTCCTCCACCGACCTCGCACTGGCGGAACAACTGGCCTCCCAGGCAGCTGTCTACATCGACAACGCCCGGCTGTACGGACGCGAGCGTGAGCACGTCGTCTCGTTGCAACGCGCTTTGCTGCCGCGCGTGACCCCAGTGACGCCCGGGCTGCGCGTACAGGCGGAGTACGCGCCCTCGACGGCCCACCACGGCGTGGGCGGGGACTGGTACGACGTCATGGCCCTGCCCGGCGGACGTACGGCCCTCATGGTGGGCGACGTCATGGGCCACGGCTTGCCCGCGGCCGCCACGATGGGGCGTCTGCGGACGGTGGCGCGCACGCTGATGACCCTGGACATGGCCCCGGAGCGCGTTCTCGCCCGGCTGGACCTCGCCACCCGTGACCTGGAGGACGAGCAGGTCGCCACCTTCCTCTGCGCCGTGTTCGACCCGGCCGACTCCACGTACACGCTGGCCAGTGCCGGACACCTGCCGCCGCTGCTCCTCGACGGACAGGGCTCCGCCGAGTTCGTGGACGTACCGGTCGGCGCTCCGCTCGGTGCGGGAGTGATCCCGTACGACCCGATCCGTCTGAAAGTACCGAGCGGCGGCAAGCTCGTCATGTACACGGACGGTCTCGTCAAGTCCCGCCACACGGACATCGACCACCAGTTGGACTGTCTGCGTTCTGCGGCGCGCGGCCTGGCCCCCGAGGTACTCGAAGGCGGCGGCCTGATCGGGTGCGCTCCTGCCGACGCCGCCCGCTTCGACGAGGCCGTGCTCCTCGTCGCGACGGCCGTCTCGGAAGGCCCGGCCGATGTGCGCGAGTGGCAGTTGCCGCAAGAAGGGCGAGCGGCGTCTGTGGCCCGGAGTCTGGTCACGGACCAGCTCGCCGCATGGGATCTGATGGAGCTCGGCGACGTCTTCGAACTCGTCGTCTCCGAACTCGTCGGCAACGCCCTGCGCTACGGCAACGGCCCCGGCAGACTCCGGCTGCTGCGTGGCGACCGCCTGGTCGTGGAGGTCTCGGACTCAGGCCCCGACCTGCCCCAGATCCAGCACGCGGATCTCAGCGACGAGGGCGGCCGAGGCCTCCAGCTCATCAACATGCTGTGCCGCCGATGGGGCTCCTGCCGCACCGTGAACGGCAAGGTGGTCTGGGCGGAACAGGATCTGCCCTCCTGAGTACGGACACCGGGGCCGGCGCGACGAGAGCGACGCCGCTCGTCGGCCGCCGGAGGCAGCAGCCGCACGGGGTGGCGCACCGCGCGATCCGGCGCAGGCCTCCACGGGAATGGACCCTCACTGAGGCGGCCGCAGCCTCGCCGGACCGCTGCTCACGTCCTTCGAACCCTCCGGCAGCCCGTCGGGTCCCACCCCGTTGCCGGCGGCAGCCGCGTGCAACACCCGCAGGGCGACCAGGAGCACGCCGATGTCGTCCAAGTAGACCGGGTCCGGGATCAGGTCGATCGGTGAGACCGTGTAGACCACGGACGCCCAGAAAAGGGCCTTGGACTGCAACGGGACACCGGCGTCCAGCAGCAACCTGCGAGTCCGGAAGACGCGGATGAGCAGAACGGCCGTGAATCCCGCCACCACGAGCACGAGAACGACGGCCACGATGAGCCAGAGGGGGCTGTCCATACTGCTCTCCTGCCCGGTGACGTCCAGGCCGCGCCGGTCGTCCGCGGCGGTTACAAGGCTACGACGCCGGCCCTGCTGTCCGGCCTCATCGGCCACGGCGGCCGATCCCGGCCGCTGCCGAAGCCGCCCGGTGTCCGGGTAGCAACAGGAACGTCACGGACGGTGTCATCGAGCCGGGTGTCTTTCCTGCCGGCCGGCAAGGGGGAGTCCGGCGCCGGGCGCATCGGATGCAACCCCCTGATGCCCGACCAGGTCGTCACGGTCTTCTCCTCCGTCACCGGCTTCGGACCCTGCTTGCCCGAAGCCGGCCGGCTGCCAGGGGCGGTCGCAGCCGGTCCCGTGCATGGGAACGGGCTTCGTGGCGGTTCGGTAGCGTCAACCGACTCGAGCGCAGGACCGGCCAAGTACCTATCTGGCGAATGACCGGGTGAAGAGCACTCTCTGTCCTCTCGCAGAACCCGAGGTCGGACAGCCCGGGCCGAGGCCCGGCCAAGGACGTGTCATCGCAGCTCATGCCGCATCCATCGGCCCGATGCCGTCTAGGAAACATGCTTTGTGCCCGTGACGGCGGGAGGCGAAGACAGGTCGGGGCCACCGCCGATTCCTGATGTACAGCCGGGACTGCGGCTGGATGCTCAGCTGGACGAGATCGCCGAGAAGCTGTGGCAACTGGCCACGGCCAAGGACCGGCTGCGGGGCCTGTTGGACGCGGTGCCGGCCTTGAGCAGGGAGGACGATCTGCCGGCGGTGCTGCACCGCGTCGTCGCCACCGCGATGGACCTGACCGGTGCCCGCTACGGGGCGCTGGGCGTCCTGGACGAGTCCGGTCAGGAGCTGGAGCAAACATCACCGTCGGCCTGTTCGATTCCGAGCGCGCCGACCTGGCCGGGACCGACTTGCCGCACGGGCGCGGGTTCTCGGGCACCTGATCCGCAACCCGCAGCCGCTGCGGGTCGACGACATCGCCTCGCACCCCGCATCCGTCGGCTTCCCGCCCGGCCACCCGCCGATGCGCACGCTGCTGAGGGTCGCCATCAGCGTCCGGGGCACGATCTACGGCGACCTGTACCTGTCCGAACGCGTTGACGGGCGACCCTTCGACCACGAGGACGAGGACGTCATCGTCACCCTGGCCGGCGCCGCCGGCATCGCGATCGAGAACATCCGCCTGCTCGACGAGGTCCGTGGCAGCGCCGAGCACTTTCAGCGCCTGCTGCTGCCCACCCTGCCCGACCTGCATCCCTTCACCGGCGCCGCCGTCTACCGCCCCGCTACCGCCCCGGCCATCTCGGCGGCGACTGGTACGACGCCATCTGGCTGCCCGACAACGCCTGCGCCGTGGTCATCGGCGACGTCTTCGGCCACGACCTGCACGCGGCCGCCGCCATGGCACAGGTCCGCAGCATGCTCCGTGCCCTGCTCTACGACCATCTCACGCCGCCCAGCGCCATCCTCCACCAGCTCGACCGCACCCTGCACGCCATCACCGACCTGCCCGTCACCACCGCCTGTCTCGCGCGCATCGAACCCGCGCAGAACGGCTGGATGCTGCACTGGAGCACTGCCGGTCACCTTCCCCCACTCCTGATCACCCCGGACGGGAAGGCGCGGTACCTCCACGCCGAGCCCGGCCTGCCGCCGGCCGTGAGCATGGAACTGCATCGCCCCGACCACACCCATGCCTTGGCGCCAGGAGCCACCGTGGTCTTCTACACCGACGGACTCACCGAGCACCGGGCACGCACGGTCGACGACGACCTGGACCGACTCGCCGAACTCGCCATCGCCTACATCGGCCTGCCCCTGCAGGACTTCGTCGACGCTCTCGCCGACCACCACCCCAGCGACGGCCACGACGACGTGGCGATCCTCGCCCTCCGCACCCCACCGCATCCGGAAGGCACGGGCGTCTGAACATCGCGGACAGCCCGTCACCTTCCGCGGCCTCGCCCAGACCGCTGATGTCCCGCTCGACGTCCTCTACCGGCGCACCGAGATCCGCCGGCGCGTCGAGCAGCCGAGGTCCCAGCAGCGAAACCGCCCGTCACGACCGGCCAGGCAGCCGCCCGACGACTCGCCCAGCGGTCTCGTGCGCACCCTCACCGCCCAGCTTGCTGAACTCAAGCGGCGGCGCCGTGACCAGGTGTATTGATCACGAGCGTTCTTGACGCTGCCTGGTCTTGATCACGGCGAAGACCTCCGGTGTGGTGGAGGTGCCCAGGCCCACCGCACACGGAGGTCTTCGTGTCCCACCGTGATGCCCGGCTGACCGTTCACGGCAGGCGGTTGCTGGTCGAACGTGTCCTGTCCGGCCGACCGGTCGCGCACGTGTCCGCCGCCGGCGGGCCGAGGGCGACGCGGGCCTGCACGATCGTTCCAGCCGGCCTCACACACTCCCGTACCAGACTCCCGCCGCCCTCGAGGCTCGGGTCTGCCGCCTGCGGACCGGACGCTAGCCCGGCCCGGCCAGGATCGGCCCGATCCTGGCCCTTCCCGCTTCGACCGTGCACTGCGTCCTGGTCCGGCACGGTCTGAACCGGCTGGCCTGGCTGGACCGGCCCACCGGCGAGCCGATCCGCCGCCACCAACGCGCCAGGCCCGGCGGGCTGGTCCACGTCGACATCAAGAAGCTCGGCAACATCCCCGCAGGCGGCGGCTGGCGAGCCGTCGGCAGGACCGCCGGCGACCGCAATCGTCAGGCCACCACGACCGAGCGCAAGAGCTGCACGCCGGTGATCGGCTACAGCTGCATCCACTCGGCCGATGGCGGTGTGCTGGCGTGAACGACGTCCGCTCGGCCAGGTCGAGGTCCTCGACCCAGTGACCCTGGCCACGCTCAACACCTGCGCCGTGTAAACGGCTGCCTGCCAGTCTTGTCGTACAAGCTCACGACATCGATGGTCGCGGGGATTCGGCGGGGCCTCCGGGCACCCGTCGAGCCCTCACAGATCCACGAAAGCACGTTCGCCGGGGGCGACCAGACGGGACAGGAACATGCCGATGCCCGCCGAGCCGGTCGCGTAGTCATGGGCGATTCGGTTCAGCCAACGGCCGGGGAACGCGATCCCGCCCTCCTCCTCGACCCGGAACCACAGGACGGTCCTGGCGACGGCATAGGCCCTGTCCCGGTACTCCTCATCGCCGGTCCAGCGGTACATGTCCAGCATGAACTCGCCGATCCCCGCCAGGCCTTCGAACAGACCGGGCGCGTAGGAGTACGTGACGAAGGTGTCGTCAGCCACCCGCCGGGCGAGCTCGCCGTACCGCTCGTCGCCGAGCAGCCGGTGGAACCGGACCAGCACACTGCCGACCCCCGCGCCTCCGTGGATCCAGTACGGGTACACCACGGGGTCGCCCTCGACCCGCTGCCACTGCAGGCCGAGGCCGCTCTCGCTCGCACGGCCCAGGTCGAACTCCAGACCCCGTACGGCGTACGAACGGAAGCGCTCTTCGCCGGTCGCCAGGTACAGGTGGAGCAGGAAGAGGGCGATGCCGCTCGCCCCGTACCCGTACCCGTAATGGACGAGACCGTCGAGAGAGGACCGCCACGAGCAGGTGTCGCCCTCGTGCTCGGCCGTTCCGAGGAGGTGTTCGCCCGCCTGCACGGCACGGTCGAGATGGAGCTGCTGCCCGGTCCGCGCGTGGAAGCGCAGCGAGGCGAGTCCCCATCCGGCGACGCCGAGGAACACACTCGGATCGTCGTACAGCAGGGAAGAGGAGCGCAGCAGGGTCATCACGGCCTCGCCCCGCTCCTCCCAGCCCAAGTCGTGGAAGGCCCATGCGATGCCGGCCAAGCCGACGTACAACCCTGGCGGATAGGTGTCGTTGTCCAGCGGCCGCCCCAGCATCCAGGCGGCCACCTCGGACGGCAGCCCGGCCGCCGGCGCCGCCCGGCCGCGCGTCCTCGAACCGAGCAGGAGCGCAGGCCCGCAGGCGCCGTAGGCCACGCTCAGGGGGTTGGTCGCGAAGACCGTGTAGTCGGCGGGCCAGAGGCGGTCGTTGCGCCGCTCGTCGAAGGTACGGAGGAGCAGGTCGGCGATCCCGTCGACGGTGCGCCGGACCTCCGCGTCAGGACAGGCCGGGACACCGTCCCCGGATCTGTGCCTCTCGGTCACCAGGGGCGTCATGGCGTCATCCGTCCTTCCAGTCGGCCAGGACTCTCTTCGCCTCGTCGACCCGGGCGGCGGCCAGGCACGACACGACGGACCTCACCTGCGTGGGGACGCCGAGGGCGACGAGCTCGTCGAGGAAGAGGTCCTTCGCCGCGGGGTTGAGGCCGAAGAACGCGGTGGCGGGCACGACGGTGCTGTAGAGCAGCATGGCCGCGGCGTACCAGTCGTCGCAGGGGAGGAGCCGGCTGCGCGAGGAGCGGTCCGGGTGAAGGAAGCCGGGTGTGCCCCAGCGGGTCCCGTAGGACAGCATCGCCGCCTCGTCGTCCTCGTGGACAGCGCTCTCGAAGTCGATGAACCGCATCCGAAGCGTGTCGGCGTCGATCAGGACGTTGTTCGGCGAGAGGTCGCCGAGGACCACACCGCGGGCGTGCACCTCTTCGATCATGGGGACCAGGCGGCCGGCGACCTCCCGGAACAGGGGCACGAACCGGTCCACCCGTCCCTCCCGTCGGATGTACGGGGCGAGGATGACCTCGTCGCGCGCCCAGAAGTCGTGGAACGCGACACCCTCCAGCCGTTCCTCCACCAGGAACGTGTGCTCCCATTCCCGGAACAGGTCCACCGCCCGGGGGACGGAGTCCAAGCCCTCCAGGCGGCGCAGTACCTCGTACTCGTGGCGCAGCATGTCGACTGCGTCGACCGTGCGGTCTCCGCTCGTCCAGCAGTTGGTGAGCCGCCGGGCCTCCTTCACGACGACCGGATCGCCGGTGAGCCGGTCGGTGCCGTGATAGACGCCGCCGACGTTGGAGAAGGCGAGGGCGCCCTCGACGAGATAGCGATCGTGGAGGAGTGTGCCGTCGGACTCCACGTCGGACTCCACGCCGGACTCCACGCCGGACTCCGCGCCGGACTCCGCGCCGGACTCCGCGCCGGACTCCGCGCCGGGTTCCGCGCCGGACCGCGCCGCGGCCTCGGACGCCGGTCGCTCCGCCGGCTGCTCGGCGAAGGGGTCGCGGACCCAGGGCGGCAGCCGGAAGAGGGGCAGCCGTTCGTCGGCCACGTACGAGCCGTCAGGCGCCACCAGAAACGTGCTCTGCGTGCCGTCGATGTTGAGTCGCCGTGGCGGCCGGAAGCCCCCGTAGCGATAGAACAGCACCCTGCTGTCCCGATAGCGGCGGTCGGAGAGGATGTACGGCCCCTCGACGGCTTCGTCGGCCGTGCACTGGTACAGCGTCTCGATCAGCTCGGCGAAGGCGTGCTCGTCGGGCGGGTACAGCGTCATGAACTTGCCGGAGAAACCACGTTGCTGTGTCTTCGAGTTGAGTACGGCCAGCATCGCCGGGTCGGCGGCGGCCTTGAATTCGACGCGGTACGACACGCACACGGGGACCACGAGTTCGAACAGGCGGACGGCGTGCACGGGGGCGGAGGAGACATGGATCTTGAAGCCCTGGATGGGCGGCGGAGCCGACCGCCCCGTGGATCCCGGCGCCCTCCGCGCGTGCAGCCAGACGTCCCCGCGCTCCAGAACCCAGGCGTCCGGCAGCAGCCGGTGCAGCGCGTCGCGGTACTCAGGGGTGATGGCCCTGCGGGACAGCGGTTCGTAATGCCGGGGATCGGCGAGGCCGAAGAGGTGGTGGGCAGCCAGGGCCGCCTGGCGGTCCACGGGCGCTCACCCGCCGGGGCCCCGCGAGGGGCCCCGGCCGGCTTGTGATCCTTCCGCGGTCACATCTGCACCGTTCTGCCGCCAGGGCCGCATGCCACGCTGTACGTGCTGCAGCCGATCGACTGGGTGCTGTGGAAACCGGCGACGGCGGGCGCGGCAGCACCCCCTTCGGGCTGCATCCCCTGCAGCCCCAGCACACGGTCGACGTCGGCGGAGGCCCGTTCAAGGCTCGCCTTGACCTCGTTCAGCGAGGCGGACCTCGCCTTGCCCTGCTTGGCCATGAGTTCCTCCTGTCTCCTGGCAGACGTGCTGCCAGGAAACGGCCGGCCATTGTGCGCTGCCAGCCCACAAGGCCTCCACCGGCCTTTCCTGACGGCTTCTCCACCGGGCCCGACCTGCGAGGACTCCGCTGTGCGGCCCCCCAGCGGACCAGGGCCGAACGGGTTACCTGTCCAGGATCTTCGCCGCGCGAGGGAGACCCCACGCGCCGGCCCCGGACCCGGCCGTTCAGCCAGAGTCACCGCGCCCTGGGACGCTCCTCGCGCCGTCGACCGGAGCTGTGCGGCCGGGGGACCGGTGAAGACACGGGAGACCGCGTCGGCCGGCCAGGGCGTCGGTGGGACGATGCCGTGGGTACGGGTGGTGCTCAGGTCGTGTGTGGAGCCGGGCAGTGCGGGCGAGGCCCACAGCAGGTGGCCGCACCTGCACACCGCCGCCGGCGCGCCCCGTCCACCGCCGCGCCCGATGCGATGGCGACAGCACGGTGACGGCGGCGTAGGCCGACGATGTGCGGCCCGGGCCGCGTGCCCCACGCGATCGACCGGCCCGCTGTCGGCGGGCCGGTCTTGGATCTCGCGCGGCGCGTTGCCGCTCCATCGAGCGACCGCGCACCGACGCGCCGACCACCGCGCCCATCGAGTCGGGCTTCGCTCCGGATCTTGCTGCGCGCGGCGTGCCAGGGCGGGCTTCGCACCGCGGTCCGGCCTCGTTGATGGCACTCACTCGCGTACGGTGCGCGACTCCTGCACGAGTGGGGACCGGCTTCCGTCCCGTTCGGTGGTCCACTGAATCGCGGGGCAGGCCGGATCGCCAGGCGGGTGAGGCTCGCGGTCGGAGCGCGGGCCTCTCCACCACGTCGGGTGATCACGTCCACGGAGAGACGACGCGGCGCCCTCTTCCGCGGTCTCTGCTGCATCGCGGATGTCCGCCGGTGGTCGTCGGCGGAGAAACCGCAGCAACCACCATCAGTAGCTGTCGTAGCTGGGTTGGCCGGTCGGCCGGTAGACACCGACCACGGTGCCGCCCTTCGTCGACGAGACGCTGACCGGCTCCAGCGCCGTGGGGATCGCACCCTCGGCGAACAGCCGCTTGCCTGTGCCGATGATCACCGGGTGGATGGTCAGCCTGTACTCGTCGACCAGGCCGTGCCGCATGAGGGTCTGGGCGAGGTCGCCGCTGCCGACAACGTTGATGTTGCCGCCGTCGGACGCCTTCAGCGCCCGTACGGCATCGACGGTGTCGCCCTCAAGGAGCGTGGAGTTCTGCCACTGGACGGACGTCAGGGTCCGAGACGCCACGTACTTGTGCATGCTGTTCATCCGCTCGGTGAACGGGTTGTCAGGATCGGCCGTCGGCCAGTACGACGCGAAGATCTCGTACGTCTTGCGCCCGAGCAACATCGCGTCGGCTCGCTCGTACCAATCGGCGATGGCCGCGCCGACCTCGTCGTCGTCCACCGGCTTCTGCCAGCCGCCGTGCCGGAAGCCGCTCTCCGCGTCCTCGTCCGGACCGCCCGGTGCCTGCATGACGCCGTCGAGCGTCAGGAACGTGCAGACGATGATCTTGCGCATGGTGTGCTCCCTTCCTCTACGGGTAGACCACACAACCACCGGAAACTCATCGCGCCACTTCCGCGGCACAGCACTACGGGGTCGCACCGCGACATCGGATCCGGCACCCGTGCGACATCGACCGTGACATTCGGACACGACATTCGAGACCCGGCAACTCGTGGGTACGCCCTTGCGTCGTGCGCCGTCACTCCGACCTGGACGTTCCTCGTGGATCCCGCGCCCTGTCGTCCGCCGGCCCGGAACAGCGCCGCGATCAGCACCACGGTCTCTGGGGCGTGGCAACTCTGACAGCACCCGCGCCTGGCAAGTTCGGCCGGCGCCCGGCGAAAGGGATGACCCACAGCTGGGCATGGCTCCTGAAGGAGCGTCTGCGCCTGCGGCGGGATGAGTCGGCTGCGCCATGGCTCCGGCTGGGACGGGTCTGGGGGCGCGGACCGGCGCTCCTTCTCCTTGGCGTCCGTTTGGCGAACGCGGGACATATGCCGGCCCAGACCGACGGCGGCGCCTTCCCGGGCTCCGCGACAGGGCACCGTTGTTCCCCTCACTCACGCCTCACTCACGGGGTGTTCCTACGTTGCCGTCGATTCGGTACGGACCCCAGCGGTCCCGGCAAGGCCAAGGACGTGTCGCCTGAATGATGGGGCTCTGGTCACGCTGATCGGCCGGAAATCCCACTCCCGCAGGCCACACCACGCCCTAGACTGCGACCGCTCCAAGACCTGGAGATCATCGGGAGGGCGTGCAAGATGAGACGAGCACTGATCAGTGCATTCGCGGCCGCGGCGTTAGTGGTGTCCGGGGGAAGTGTCGCCACCGCTTCGGACAGCGCTCCGCCGCGCACCACGCACGGTCCTTGCCAGTACAGCCAGACCCCGGACGAGCCGCCGGCGCGCCGTGTCCCGCTGCCGCCCGACCCACGGCGCACCCCTGATCGTGGCGTGGTCGACGTGGCTGTTCCGACCAGTCAGGGCCCGCTTCCGCTGCGCTTGGACCGGGCCAAGGCGCCGTGCACGGTCCAGAGTTTCCTGCACCTCGCACGCCACGGTTTCTACGACCGTACGGTGTGCCACCGCCTGACGGCGTACCCGACGCTGAAGGTCCTGCAGTGCGGCGACCCGACCGGCACCGGTGAGGGCGGGCCCGGGTACAAGTACAAGGACGAACTGCCGGTGGACCTGCCGCCCGCAGCCACCGACCCCACGGGCACGCGCCGGCTCTACGGACGCGGCCTGCTGGCGATGGCCAACGCCGGCCCGAACACGAACGGCTCACAGTTCTTCGTCGTCTACGGCGACTCCGCACTGCGACCGAACTACACGGTGTTCGGCACGGTCGGCCCCGACGGTCTGGCCACACTCGACAAGGTCGCCGCCGGAGGCATCGAGCCGACCGCGGAGAATCCGGCACCGGTCGACGGCGCACCCGCACTGCGGACCGAGCTGCTTCACGTCCGGCTGTCCTGCCGGCACTGACGCACCGCGATGTCGCCGCGTCCACGACGAACGTGCCTGGCGGCGTGCGGGGTCGGCCTGCGGCGACACTCGAAGGCCCAGTGAGTCCCCTGGCTCCTCCATGGGGGTCGCGGCGAGCGGCCTCGGTGTCCGGGTGGGCGTCGTCGAAGTCCGTCCGGTCGACCTCACGATCGGCGTCCTCGGACAGCGCCAGGTTCAGCGGCTCGTTCGGACGGCCCGGTCACTCGTCCGCCTCGCCCAGCACCGTCTCCAGGAGGGCGAGGGGCGAGGCGGCACCCCGCGAGGGTGCCGTGTCCTGTGAGCCCGGCCAGTGGCGTGCCCCCATCCCTGCGGGCACTCTCGGCGGCGGCCCCGGCGCCGAACAGGAGTTCTTCGTGTGCTGGGGGTACGCGCCTCGCATGGCCGCTGACCAGCCGAAACGGCTGCGATTCGGCCAAGCTGCAGGCGGCTGGTCCGCGTATGGCCCGGAGCTTGGTCGGTCTCGTCCCTGGCCCCGAAGAGCGACCGCCATGCGGGAGCAGTTCGCACCGGAAACCGATGGACGCTGAGCCTCGCGGGGACCACTCGTCCCACGACGGAGACCCGGAATCGGGGCTCGGGGCTTTGCGGGCCCACGTGCATGTGACCGGTGGGTCATAGGAGTCGAAGTGTGAGCTCGATTCATACCCGATTCCGGGCGGCGGCGGGGGTTCCCGCGGGTCCGGCTGGGCAGAATGAGGGACCTGCACAACCGTCGGCCTTGCGGGTCAGCAGGTAGATGCAGGATGTGCGGGCGGGGCGGGGCGGGGCGGGGCGGGACGCTGGGCGTCCGACATGAACGACGCCGTGCTGACGGCTCTCGTCGCCGCGGGGGCCGCGATCGGCGGCGGAGCGCTGACGGGGGTGTTCGCCCTCGCTGCCGCCAAACGGCAGGCAGCGGCCGCGTGGGCGGGCGGGGGAGCGGCAGGCCGCTGCCGCCTGGGAGGCCGGCCGACAACAGGCGGCCGCCGCCTGGGACGCGGGTCAACTCCAGGCCACGGCCCAGCTCGACGTGTCCCGCCGGACGCTCACGGAACAGGCTGCCGGCTCAGGACCGTGCATCTCCAACGCCATCACGCACCAGCTTGTGAGCGCCGGACAGTTCCCATGCCTTGCAGTCGTTCCAACGGCTCCTGATCCCTGCGCCGGCTCCGGCGCGGGGATCACGGATTCCGGTGCCCGCCAGGTGGGGCTGCCCGGCTCTCGGCGGTGCCGGGTGGACCCGGTGAGGGCTCGCCCGCCGCGAGGTGCTCCAGGACCTCCGCCAGTTCCTGGCAGGCGCGGCGCACCGACCGGCGGGTCGCACGCTGCTCGGTGATGACGGAACCGAGAAGCAGGGCGGTCAGGGCGGCGGAACCGTTGAACGCCTGGAGCTTGGCCATGATCTCGACGTCCGTGAGGTGGAGGAACGCGCCCCGTCCGGAGGTCGCCTCGAAGGTGGCGAGCACGGAGGCGAAGAGCGCGCACAGCATGCTTCCGGCGAGCTGGAAGCGGAGCGCTGCCCAGATCAGCAGGGGGAAGACGAGGAAGAGCATGCTCATCGGGCTGAGCACGATCATGGGCATGAGGATCAGGGTCGTCAGCCCCAGAAAGGCCGCCTCCTTCCAGCGCCGTACCCGGAACCGTCCGGCCGGCCCCGCGAGGACGAGCATGAGCGGGGCGACGAGCAGCACCCCCATCGTGTCGCCCACCCACCAGGCCAGCCAGGCGGGCCAGAACTCGCTCTTGTCCAGGGAGCTCTTCGCCACCTGCAGTCCGACCCCCGCGGTCGCGCTGATCATCATGGCGCCGAACCCGCCGAGGAAGACCAGGGAGAGTCCGTCCCGCAGCCGCGCCATGTCGCGCCGGAAGCCGGCCCGTCTCAGCAGCAGGAAGGCGCAGAGTGGCGCGACGGTGTTGCTGACCACGATGACCACTGTGGTGGGCCCCGGAGTGGTGAGGGAGGCGATGACGAGGAAGGAGCCGAGGGCGATCCCAGGCCAGACCCGCGCGCCCAGCAGCAGCAGGGCGGCGACGGCGACGCCGGTGGGAGGCCAGATGGGGGTGACCACCACGCCTTCGACGACGAGGCGGCCCATCAGGCCGAGTCGTCCGGCCGCGTAGTAGCAAACCGCCACGGCCAGCGACATCAGAGCCGCCTCCGTAGAGGACCGGAACTGCCGAATATCCAACACGTCAGCCATCAGACACCGGCCGGGCCGCCACGACCGGGCAAGGCCCCTGCGTGTCGGGCGCCGCCGTCCGGCACGGGCACGGGCAGGTCCGAGGACCGACCCGCCCCGAGGCGAGCCCCCTCCCCTCACTCCTTGGCTGCCGGCCGGGCCGGACCGCCGTCATGGCCGACGACCAGGACGGCCGCGTCGTCCTCGTGCCCCACCGTGGCCGCCAGCTTCATGACGGCGGTGGCGAGCGCGTCGACGTCCAGTCCGGCGACGGCGGTGATCCCGGCGAGCCTCGTCACCCGGTCCAGACCCTCGTCGACGTGGAGCGAGGGCCCCTCCACCACCCCGTCGGTCAGGAGGACGAAGACGCCGTCGGCGGTGAGCCGGCGGCGCGAGGCCGGGTACTCGACGCCGGGCAGAACACCGAGAGGAGGCCCGCCCTCGCTGTCGTCGATGCCGGAGCGGCCGTCGGTGGTGGCCCAGATGTGGGGGATGTGACCGGCCCGGGCGCACTCCAGGGTGCCGGCAGCGGGGTCGAGCCGCAGGAAGGTGCAGGTGGCGAAGAGGTCGGCGCCCAGAGAGATGAGCAGGTCGTTGGTGCGACCGAGCAGCTCTCCCGGGTCTCCGGTGACGGAGGCCAGCGCGCGCAGTGCCACGCGGACCTGTCCCATGAAGGCGGCGGCCTCGATGTTGTGTCCCTGCACGTCACCGATGGACATGCCGATCTGCCCGCCGGGCAGGGAGAAAGCGTCGTACCAGTCACCGCCGACGTTGAGCCCGTGGTTGGCGGGCTCATAGCGGACGGCCAGCCGGGCGCCCGGAAAACTGGGCAGGTCCGAGGGCAGCATGCCGCGCTGCAGGGCCACGGCGAGCTCGACACGGGAACGCTGCGTCTCGGCCAACTCCCGCGCCCTGGCGGTCAGCGACCCGAGCCGGACCAGAAGGTCCTCGCTGTTGTCGGCCGGCCGTCTGCGGAACATCGATCACTCCGACGTCACGACAATCCTCGCATCACTTCGTCCCGGTCTCCAGCACGCGGGACCGCAGGGGACCACCTCGGTACGAACAGGTCCTTCCCACTCTGCCCGGAGGGGACAGCGTCCGCATCTCATCGGCGGAGAACCGCGGCGGATCCCAGCGGGGCCACCCCACACCGCCGTAATCGCGCAGCGGTTCGGCGAGATCGAAGACATCGCCCCGCCCCTGGCCTACGTCCGGACCGAGCAGGCCGACGCCGCGCGACTCGCAAGACACCGGCGGCCCAAGGGACGCCAGGCATGAACACGAACCACACCCTCGGCCCCCGGCGCGAAGAGTTCTGCGCCGGTCCTCCTCGCCGCCGGGGGGTGGCGGTGACGTCCACCCGGCAGAACCTGCTGCCGACGGGGTGGGGTGCAGACGGGGCTGGCGGAGGGTGAAGGACGGCGTCGTACTCATTCAGCCGGCCGAACAGGATGTTCCGTATGCAACGCCACAGGGAGCGCCCGTGACTCCTGACCCCACCATGGCCCACACGCTGTGCGTGCCAGGGTGTGACCTTCCTTCCGGCCTCCGCCGGGGGGCAGCGGCGGCGAGGTTGCCCAGGTCGCGCTTCACCAGTGACAAGATGCCGGCGGTCAGGTGGAGGCGGACGTTACCCCACAGCACAATCGGGGTTCCGAGCTGGATGTGAGCACGGACTACGAGGTCGCGGAAGTCGCGCCAGCCGAAGCCCTTCGGCTCACCCTTGCGGCCTCGGTACTCACGGATCCGGTAGATCAGCCGGGATCGCTCGCCGGGCGGGCTGCCACGACCAGCCGTGCCGCTTCAGCAGTTGCCAGGTGCCCTCCACCGTGGAGCTCACGTGGCACAGTCGGCCGATCAGCGTCTTGATCCGGGCCGGTGTCCACCGCTGGTCGGCCCAGTCGTGGACCAGAGGCCCTCGCTCCAGCTCCCGTTCCAGTCTCGCGATCTGCGCCTCGCTGAGCCTCGGCCGCCCCGGCGATCCCTTCGACAGGACCCCCGCTTCACCGCCCTCGCGCCACTGACGGCGCCACCGTTCCACGGACCGCTCACTGACCCGCAGCGCGCGGGGCTGGACGGAGGACCGTGAGGCGAGGACGCGGCGGCTGCTGCGGATCGCGCTGCAAAACCTGAGCCGTTTCCGCTGCGCCGTCATGCGTGTCAGAGGATTATCGCCTGCCTCACCCCCGGGCGGGAGTCTGGTCCGGGAATGGTCCGGATTTTGGTGTGTGCTCGAAATTTCCTGCGACATGGCAGAGCCTCAATCGCGAGGGCGAGCTGCGCCACGGTTCAGTCGACGTGGGATGGGTGTCGGGGAGGGCGACTTGGGGTTGGCGGATTGTCCTCAGGGCTTGGTGTTGTCGCGGACCTTGTGGAGTAGCCGGTGCTAGGCGTCGTCAGCCCTGCGGTCCCGTCCGGCGGCCGCCGTGCACGGTCACGCCCGAAGCGGGCGGAAGCGCGCCGCTTCGAGTCGTGGGCTCTCCCTCAATGGCCGCGTCTGGCTGGGGAGCGTGACGCGGGGTGCGCCTGCGCTCACATGGGCGTCGGCCCTTCCGGTGGGGTGTGATGCACCTGGCCACGGTGATGGCCGAGAACTTCCGTGGGGAAAGACGGCTGTCGTTGACGCGATACGGCTGTGTCTCCTGACGTCGGCGGCGGATTTCTACCGCGTTACGAAGGATGACTTCCACGCGGGAGCTGCGACTCGGCGGGGGCTCGGATGCAACAACGCCATGTTCTCGGCCGCCGGGCCGTGATCAGGAACCGTGGGTATGAGCGATGTGGCGGAAGAGTTGATTCCGCTGGTGGGAAGCGGTCTTCTTGAGGTTGTCTATGGGGGCGCTGACCTGTATCAATGCGGCCGTACCCACTCCTGACCTGCACGGATAAGCTTTTCAGCGTATTTCGGGATCGTGCTGCTTTACGCGGTCGATTCTCCCCACGCGCTCCCCAGGACCGTCGACACTCCCCAGAGAAAGTGCCGTTGCGGCGGGCCGTGGTGGCACGGGACGCCATTTCATCGGAGGCGCCGCCAAGGGCACGCTGAGTGACTTCCTGCGAGGGCAGGGCAGAAGCCTGGCGTCGAGCGGATGAGCCGTCGTCAGGTCAGGGAATAGTCAGGGCGGTCCGTGTCAGCGCGAGGTGCAGCATCCCCGTCACCAACGGCATCCCGTACAAGGAACCGTCCGCGCCTGCGCTCGCTGCCACTCCTCCACTGCGCCATGTGGCAGCGGCATGTCCAGTGCCGTACTGGCGACGGCCTTGAAGGCGATCAGCATCGCCTGGTGCCGAGTCGGACACTGGTTCTTCGGAGCGTGGAGCCCCAGCGAGCGGTCTTCCGAGATCGTCGGCTTGAATGGGCCGTCAGCGAGTTGGCCGAGTGCGACCGGACACACTCCCCGGGCACCGGGCCTTCCATGTCGGCACGGGCCAGACCGTCCGCCCGAGGCGCAGGCTTTGGCCGTATGCCTCTGCCGAGGCTAGGGTGTGCCGCCGTACTCGGCGGATCGCTCCCTGAAGAAGGTGGGAATGGGGCTCATTGATGCAGACCACGCGGGGCTGGTCGTCGCGGCGCAGGCCGGTGACGATCGGGCGCGCGAGGAGCTGATCGCCGCATACCTGCCGTTGGTCTACAACATCGTCGGGCGAGCGCTGGACGGACATGCCGATGTCGACGACGTCGTCCAGGAAACCCTGTTCCGCTTGGTGCGCGACCTGCCTGCCCTGCGTGCCCCGGAGAGCTTCCGGTCCTGGCTGGTGTCGATCACGCTCCGCCAGATCAATACCCACTGGCACCGGCAACGCGCCTTCGCCGACCGGACCACGGTCATCGACGAGGCACGCCAGATACCGGACGCGGGCGCCGAGCCTGTGGACGTGACGATCCTGCGGCTGCACGTGTCGGACGAGCGGCGCCGGGTCGTCGAAGCCGGCCGTTGGCTCGACCCGGACCACCGGGTGCTGCTGTCGCTGTGGTGGCAGGAGTGCGCCGGCCTGCTCAGCCGGGAGGACATGGCCGCCGC
The DNA here is from genome assembly GCF_041053105.1 of Streptomyces sp. R44. NCBI lineage: Bacteria > Bacillati > Actinomycetota > Actinomycetes > Kitasatosporales > Streptomycetaceae > Streptomyces > Streptomyces sp. R44. Next base: position 8,366,586 of record NZ_CP163444.1, read on the forward strand.
GACGGGACTCACGGTCGCGCACGTCGGAGTGCGCCTGCAACGCATGCGCGAGCAGCTGGAACTGTGCCGGACGATCGTCGCCGCGCTGGAGGCCGATCCGCGCTGTCCGCAACTGGACGGGACAGTCGTCGGCTGGGACGGTCACCATGCGTCGGTGTGGCGCAAGCGGATCGCGCGGCACACACGTGACTGCACTGTCTGCAGGGCGACGTCGGCAGAACGGGTTCCGGCCGAACTGCTGCCCCTCAGCCTCACGACACTGGCCGTCCCGGCCGCACTGATCGCCGCGCTGGCCGCCAAGGGCTTGCTGTCGGGTACGGCAGCGAGCGCCGCCGGGCTGGCCGCGGCCCCTGTCGCCGTCGGCACGGCGACAGGGGGAGGCGGTCTGCACGGCGCTCTGATCGGCAAACTCCAGGCGGTGACCGCTCATCCGCTGGTGAGCCTCGCGACCGGCGCGGTGCTCATCGCCGGAACCGCCACCTATGCGACCTGGCCCGAACCGGCGCCTCGAGTGCCCGGCGCCACCGCCGCTCCCACGGTCGGCACTCCCACGCCCCTTCCCTCGCGCACCACCACCTCGGCCGGACCGTCCCCGGCGAGTCCGTCCCCGGTGAGCCCGCCCTCGGTCGGCCCGTCCGCCGTCGCGGGCACCGTTCCGCTGGGCGCACAGTCGCTGGAGTCCGCGGACAACCCCGGCCTGTTCGTCACGTACACGGGCGATTTCGCGGCGCTCGGCAGCGTCGCCGCGTCCAGCGGCGCGCAGGCACGTCAGCGGGTCGCCTTCACGGTCGTCGGGGGACTGGCCGACACGCAGTGCGTCACCTTCCGCGCCGCGGACGGCCGGTATCTTCGCCACTCCTACCTGCGGCTGCGGCTGAGCAGCGACGACGGCAGCGCACTGTTCCGTGAAGACGCCACCTTCTGTCCCCGTCCCGGGGCGGTCGCCGGGTCCGTGACCCTGCACGCGCACAACTATCCGGGATCGGTCCTCCGCCACCGCGACGGCGGCATCTGGCTCGACGGCTCCGACGGCACGCGGGCCTTTGCCGGCCAGGCTTCCTTCATCGTGCGCAGCCCCCGGGCCTGAGCACCGCTCCTCGGGCGGTCCCGACCGAGTCGCACAGTCGCAGCTGGTGCTCCTCCAGTCTGATCGCCCACGGTTCCTGCCCGACGCCGTGACCTGCGTTCACCGCGAATCAGTGCGGCGCCCCTCTTCCACGGGCGCGACCAGGCCACGGCGTCCGGCATAACGCTTTCTGCCTGCGAGATGCCTCACTGGGCAATCCTGCGGACGGCGCGACTTTTCTGTTACGAGACCGCGAGCTCGGAAGCCTCCACTTCAGGGGTGTCCTTCCCGCCGCCCGTCACGACGTGCCGGCGCGGCAGGGTCCCGACTTCCCTCACTGACGTATCCCCTGAAGAAAGCCCCTCACATGACGCACCACACCCACGAACCCAGGGCGACCGGTACGCAGGGCCCCCGAGGCATGAAGGGCCTGCACCGGCTCCGTCGGCGACGCCGGACATGGGCGATAGGACTGTCGGCCACGGCGCTGGTGGCCGGCGTCGTGACGCTCCTCCCCAGCTCCGCCGGAGCCGCGGGCCTGGGCACCCAGGCCGCCCCCTCGGGCAGGTACTTCGGCACGGCCGTGGCCGCCGGCAGGCTCGGCGACTCCGCGTACACCGCGATCGCGGACCGGGAGTTCAACATGATCACCCCGGAGAACGAGATGAAGTGGGACGCCATCGAGCCGTCCCGCGGCAATTTCAACTTCGGCCCCGCCGACCGGATCGTCGATCGTGCCCTGGCACGCGGCCAGCGCCTTCGCGGCCACACGACGGTCTGGCACTCGCAGCTCCCCTCCTGGGTCGGCTCCATCCGCGACGCGAGCACACTGCGCGGCGTGATGAACCACCACATCACCACCGAGGTGACCCACTACAAGGGCAAGATCTACGCCTGGGACGTGGTCAACGAGGCGTTCGCCGATGGCGGCAGCGGCGGGCTCCGCGACTCCGTCTTCCAGAAGGTGCTGGGCAACGGCTTCATCGAGGAGGCGTTCCGCACCGCCCGCGCGGCCGATTCCGCGGCCAAGCTCTGCTACAACGACTACAACATCGAGAACTGGTCGGACGCCAAGACCCAGGGCGTCTACCGCATGGTCAAGGACTTCAAGTCCCGCGGCGTTCCCATCGACTGCGTCGGGTTCCAGAGCCACTTCGGGACGAGCGGCCCGCCGGCGAGCTTCAAGACCACCCTGGCCGGCTTCGCCGCCCTGGGCGTCGACGTCCAGATCACCGAGCTGGACATCGCCCAGGCATCACCCACTCACTATGCGAACGCGGTCAGCACCTGCCTGTCCGTGGCCCGGTGCACCGGCATCACGGTGTGGGGCGTCCGGGACAGCGACTCCTGGCGCAGCGGCGAGAGCCCGCTGCTGTTCGACGGCGGCGGCAAGCCCAAGCCCGCGTACACCGCCGTCATGAACGCTCTCCACTCCGGCTCCGGTACGACTCCGGGCAAGCCGACCGACGGTACCGGGGAGATCAAGGGCGTTGCCTCCGGCCGCTGTGTCGACATCCCCGGCTCCACCACCGCCAACGGCACCCGCGCGCAACTGTGGGACTGTGGGGGACAGGCCGACCAGCGCTGGACCTACACCGCCGCCAAGCAACTGAAGGTGCACGGCGACAAGTGCCTGGACGCCCAGGGCAAGGGCACCACGAACGGCACCTCGGTGATCGTCTGGGACTGCAACGGCGGCGCCAACCAGCAGTGGAACGTCAACAGCGACGGCTCGATCGCCGGCGTCCAGTCCGGGCTGTGCCTCGACGCCGTCGGCGCCGCCACCGCGAACGGCACCACGATCCAGCTGTACGCCTGCGCGTCCGTCAACAACCAGAAGTGGACCTGGACCGCCCCGTCCGGGACGGGCAGCGGCACGTGTGATCTCCCGACGACGTACAAGTGGCGTTCGACGGGTGCCCTCGCCCAGCCGTCGAACGGATGGGCCGCGGTGAAGGACTTCACCCACGTGACGCACGACGGCAAGCACCTCGTCTACGCGTCGAGCGCGTCGGGAACCTCGTACGGCTCGATGGCGTTCCGCCCCTTCACGAACTGGTCCGACATGGCGTCGGCCGGCCAGACGAAGATGAACCAGAACGCGGTGGCGCCCACCTTGTTCTACTTCGCACCCAAGAAGATCTGGGTGCTCGCGTACCAGTGGGGTGCCGCGCCCTTCAGCTACCGCACGTCGAGCGACCCCGCCAACCCCAACGGCTGGTCCGCGCCGCAGCCGCTGTTCACCGGCAGCATCCCCCGCACCGAATCCGGCACCGGACCGATCGACCAGACCCTGATCGCCGACGAGAAGAACATGTACCTGTTCTTCGCCGGTGACAACGGCAAGATCTACCGGGCGAGCATGCCGATCGGGAACTTCCCGGGCACCTTCGGCTCGTCGTACACGACGGTCATGAGCGACACGGCGAAGAACCTCTTCGAGGCGCCGCAGGTCTACAAGGTCCAGGGCCAGAACCGGTACCTCATGATCGTCGAGGCTCGGGGCGTGAACGAGCGGCGCTACTTCCGCTCGTTCACCGCCTCCAGCCTGAGCGGTACGTGGACCCCGCAGGCCGGCAGCGAGAGCAACCCCTTCGCGGGCAAGGCCAACAGCGGCGCCACCTGGACCGACGACATCAGCCACGGTGACCTGATCCGCACCAACCCCGACCAGACCATGACCGTCGACCCCTGCAACCTGCAGTTCCTGTACCAGGGCAAGTCCCCCACCGCGGCCGGACCCTACGACCAACTGCCCTACCGGCCGGGCGTCCTCACCCTGCAGCGCTGACCTTCCCGAACCACGGTTGCACAAGGAGTAACACCCCCCATGAACAACCCCACCAACGCCGGACGCCGCGGACGTCACCGCCGTCGCAGGACCGCCACCGTTCTGCTGCTCGGCGTGCCCGCCACCGTCGTGCCGTACCTCCTGTTCGTGCAGGACGACTCGCAGGCCGCGACGGTCGACGGCAGTGCCTACTACAAGCTGGTCTCCGTGCGCAGCGGCAAGGTGCTGGACGTCAACGCCTTCTCCACCGCCGACGGCACCCGTATCCAGCAGTGGACCGACCAGAACACCGCCAACCAGCAGTGGAGGTTGCGGTCCACCGGGGACGGCTACTACGAGCTGGTCAACCGCAACAGCGGCAAGGTGCTCGGCATAGCCGGCGATTCGACCGCGCAGGCGGCTGCCGCCGAGCAGCAGACCGACAGCTCCTCCGCCTCCCAGGAGTGGCGGATCGACGAGGTGAGCGGTTCCGGCGCCGTCACCTTCACCTCCCGCAGGAGCGGCCAGGTCCTGGACGTCTCCGGAGGCTCCACGGCCGACGGCGCGGCAGTCATCCAGTACGGCGGCCATGGCAGCACCAACCAGCAGTGGAAGCTGGTGAGGACGGCCGAGGCCCCGGCCACCGGGACCGGACCGTACGCGTGGAAGAACGCCCAGGTGGTGGGCGGCGGTTACGTCACCGGGCTGGTGTTCAACCCACGGGCGAAGGGCCTGCTGTACGCGCGTACCGACATGGGCGGCGCCTACCGCTGGGACAGTGCGGCCGAGCAGTGGATCCCGCTGACCGACTGGCTCGGCGAGAAGGACTGGAACCTGCTGGGCATCGACTCGGTGGCCACCGACCCCGTCGACCCCGACCGGCTCTACCTCGCGGCCGGCACCTACACCAACGAGTGGGCCGGCAACGGCGCGATCGTGCGCTCCACCGACCGGGGCCGCACCTTCCAGCGCACCGACCTGCCGTTCAAGCTGGGCGGCAACGAGGACGGCCGCGGGGCGGGCGAACGGCTGGTGATCGACCCCTCGGACAACCGCACCCTGCTGCTCGGCACCCGTAAGAACGGCCTGTGGCGCAGCACGGACAGCGGTGCGACGTGGCGGCAGGTGTCCTCGTTCCCCGTCAAGGACGGGGCGAGCAGCGGTAGCGGCATCACCTTCGTGACGTACGGCCCGGCCGGCAGCAACACGGTCTACGTCGGCGTCGCCGACAAATCCACATCTCTGTACCGCTCCACCGACGGCGGCAGCACCTGGCAGGCCGTCCCCGGCCAGCCCACGGGCCAGTTGCCGCAGCACGGCGTGCTCTCCGGTGACGGCTCGCTGTACCTGACGTACACCAACGCCCTTGGACCCAACGGCGTGACGGCCGGCTCGGTGTGGAAGTACGCACCGGCCGGCGGGGCGTGGAAGAACGTCTCGCCGTCCCAGGGCGGCTACGGGTTCTCCGGCCTGGCCGTCGACCCGCGCCAGCCGTCCACGGTGATGGTCACCACCCTCGACCGCTGGTGGCCCGAGGACGAGATCTACCGCACCACCGACGGCGGCACGACCTGGAAGGCACTGGCGGACAAGTCGGTGCGGAACGCCTCCGCCGCTCCCTACGTCGGCGCCCACACCGGGCACTGGATGACCGCCCTGGCCATCGACCCCTTCGACTCCGGACACGTGCTGTACGGCACCGGCAACGGCATCTGGCGCAGCAAGGACGCCAACGCCACCGACAACGGCGGCACCAGCCACTGGACCGCGGGCGCGGGCGGTCTTGAGGAGACCGCGCTGATGGACGCGATCGCTCCGCCCGGTGGCGCCACCGTCGTCACCGCCATGGGCGACCAGGGCGGCTTCCGCCACGACGACCTGACCCGGGTGCCCGCCGGGCGGCTGGGCAACCCGATGATGACCAACAGCACCGACATCGATTTCGCCCAGTCGAACCCCGAATTGATGGTCCGCGTCGGCCGCGGCGGCGCGCAGGACGGCGCCTACTCCACCGACGGCGGCGGCAACTGGAACGGATTCAAGGCGGAGCCGGTGGCCGGGGCCCAGGACGGCCATGTCGCGCTCGCGGCGGACGGCTCCACGATCCTGTGGACCCAGGCCGGTCAGGCCCCGTACCGTTCGACCGACAAGGGGGCGAGCTGGTCGAGGGTCAGCGGCCTGGGCACCGACGCCGTTGTCGTCGCCGACCGCTCCTCGGCCAGGACCTTCTACTCCCTGTCCGGCGGCACGCTCTACGCCAGCACCGACGGCGGCGCGGTCTTCACCGCCCGCGCCACGAACCTCCCCGCCGGTCGGCTCACCGCCGTCCCTGGCATCGCCGGAGACCTGTGGATCGCCGGCGGCGGCCAGGGGCTGCTGCACTCCACCGACGGCGGCCGCACCTTCACCGCGCTCACCACGGTGAAGTCCGCCTCCGCCCTCGGCTTCGGCAAGGCCGCACCCGGAGCCTCCTACCAGGCCCTCTATCTGATCGGCACTGTCAAGGACGTCACAGGCGTCTTCCGCTCCACGGACAAGGGCGCCACCTGGCTCCGCGTCAACGACGACGCCCACCAGTGGGGCAGCATCGGTGGCGTCGGCGTCATCACCGGCGACCCGGACACCTATGGCCGCGTCTACGTCGGCACCAACGGCCGCGGCCTCCAGTACGGCGACCCCTCCTGACCCCGACACCGGATGCACTCATGTTCGATGTGTGAGCTGATGCGCGATCACTGACGGACTGCCGCCCTCCTGGCCGATGGGACATCTCGGTCGGAGGGCGGCTTTCCGCTGGAGAGCGTCCCGTGGGCGGCGGTTGCGGAGCGGCGGCCTGGGTCTCGTGCGGGCGTGATCCGCGGGGAGGGTAGGTGCCGTGCGCCGGATAGCGCTGGCCGCGGTCATCCGGCAGTCAGGGTGGTCCACTTCTGATTGGAGCCGCCGTGGCAGTCCCACAGCTGGAGCTGCGTGCCGTCGGCGCTGGAGGAGCCCGGGACGTCGAGGCAGCGGCCGGAGGCGGGGTTGCGGTAGCCGCCGTTGTAGGGCTGCCACATCTGGTTGGCGCCGCCGTGGCAGGCCCAGATCTGCACCGTGGTGCCGTTGGTGGTGCCCCAGCCGGCGGCGTCGAGGCACTTGCCCAGGGAGCGCAGGGTGCCGTCGGTGTAGGCGGACCAGAACTGGTTGGCGCCGCCGCCACAGCTCCATGTCTGGACGGCGGTCCCGTCAGCGGTGCCGGCGCCGCTGACGTCCAGGCACTTGGCGGCGATGCCGGACTGTACGCGTGCGGGGGCGGGGGCGGGGTTCCTCAGCCAGCCGGCGCTGTCCGCGGCCTGGACGCCGCGGTGGAAGGCGTCGGCCATCTTCCGGTAGCCCGCGTCGTTGGGATGCAGGGGGTCGGCGAGGTCGGCCGTGGTCAGGCTGCTCATGTCGACGAATGCGACGTGTTTGCCCGCGGCCTGTGCGGCGCCGACGATCTGGGGGATGGCCTGGTTGTACGCGCCCCGGTGCTGCTCTTCGGAGCTGCTGGTGGACACGACCAGGGAGGCGACGAGGACGGTTGCGTCGGGGACGTCGGCGGTGATCTGGCTGACCAGCGACTTCAGCCGGGCGATGGCGGTGTCGACCTCGGAGGCCCCTTGGAGGTCGTTGGTGCCGATGTGGAGCGTCACGACGTTGGGCCGGTAGCGGGTCAGCGCGGCGTCGGCGAGTGCGGCAATCTGGTCGATGCGGTATCCGGAGTGGCCTTCGTTGTCGGGGTCGGACATCGAACCGGCCCGCCCCGTGCCCACGAAGTCCACCGGGTGGCCGTCCGCCGCGAGCCCGTCCCACAGCGGCGCCCGGTAGCCGTTGCCCGTGCTGCTTCCCACGCCCCAGGTGATCGAGTCGCCCAACGGCATGACCCGCAGGGGCGTGTCGGAGGCGGCGGAGGCGGGGGCCGCCCCTGTCGCTGTCACCGCGAGCGCGGCCGCGAGGAGCGCGACCAGGGGGCGGATCCAGGACCTTCTCATGGGGTTCCCTTTCTCGGGGTGGCGCGTCACGGGAGAGTGGTCCACTTCTGGTTGTTCTGGCCGTTGCAGGTCCACAGGACGACGGGGGTCCCGTTGGCGGTGCCGGCCCCGTTGACGTCGAGGCACAGGCCGGCGTGGACGTTGCGCATCGACCCGTCGGCCTGCGCGGTCCACTTCTGGTTGTTCTGGCCGTTGCAGGTCCAGATGATGACCCGGGTGCCGTTGGCGGTTCCCTGGTCGTAGGCGTCCAGGCACTTGTCGCCGTAGACGCGGATCTCGCCTCCGGCCCACTTGGTCCACAGCTGGTTGGCGGCAGTGTGGCAGTCCCAGACCAGCGCCTGCGTCCCGGCCGCGGTGGAGGCGCGGTCCACGTCCAGGCAGCGGCCCGATCCGGTGCCGCGCAGACGCGAGGTGGTGGCGGCGATCGGGCTGCCGCCGCTCACCCGGAAGACGGCGACGCCGTGCGCGGGGACGCTCGCCGATATCTGCCCGGACGTGCTCGACGTACCGCCGGTCCACAGGTCGGTCAGGGTGAACTGTCCGCCGGACAGGCCGACTTGCGTGGCCGTGGTGGTGATGGTCGCGGTGCCTGCTCCCCGGTTGAACAGGCCTACCGCGACCGAGCCGTCGGCCAGGGGCTTGGCGAACACCTCGGTGCTGCCGTCGTCGCGCACCCTGCGCCCGCCCGCACCCAGCGAGTCCTGGTTCACCGCGAGGAGACGCGGGTTGCGCAGGATGGCGCTCACGTCGGCGGACATCGTACGGATGTCGTTGCCGGCCATGAGCGGGGCGCCCATCAGCGACCACAGGGCGAAGTGGGAGCGGGACTCGGTCAGCGACAGGCCGGGACGGCCGACGACCAGCATGTCGGGGTCGTTCCAGTGTCCGGGGCCGGACTGCGCGGCCAGCGGCGCGGTGATGTCCAGGACGTTGCCCACGCCCATCGGATAGCTGTTGGTGTTGTCGTTCTGCCAGATGTCGAGCAGGTCCTCGGTCGTCCGCCACAGGTCGGCGACCTCTCCCCAGTCGAACTTGTCGCCGGTGGGGGCGTGGAAGCTGTTGGGGTTGATGCTGTAGACGATCGGCCGGCCGGTGGCGCGTAGGGCATCACGCATGAGGGTGAACCGTTCGACCTGTTCAGCAAGGGTGCCGCTGCCGGAACACCAGTCGTACTTGAGGTAGTCCACGCCCCATGAGGCGAAGGCGGCGGCGTCCTGGGCCTCGTGGCCCTTGCTGCCGGTGGAGCCGGGGTAGGTTCCCACACCCTGCGCGCAGGTGCGCTCGTTGGGCGCCTGGTAGATGCCGAACTTCAGGCCCTTGCCGTGGATGTAGTCCCCGAGCGCCTTCATGCCGCTGGGGAACTTGGTCGGATTGGCCCGGAGGTTGCCCGCCGCGTCGCGCTGCGGGTCGAACCAGCAGTCGTCGACGACGACGTACTGGTAACCGGCGTCCTTCATACCCGAGGACACCATCGTGTCGGCGGCCTGGCGGACCTGCGCCTCGGTGATCCCGCATCCGAAGCTGTTCCAGCTGTTCCAGCCCATCGGCGGCGTGAGCGCCGGGCTGCCCGGCGCGGCCTCGGCGGTCGTGTGGGCGGAGGCGGTGACGCAGGCTGTGAGCGTCAGCGCGGTGGCCGCGAGGAGACGCCATAACCGTCGGTGCGGGGGAGCCATCAGGATTCCTTCCTGGCCTGCGCAGCGGAAGCCGCTGCGCAGGCCGGATCGGCGAGGTCATGAGCGGTGATCAGGTGCGTGCGAGTCAGCGCTGCAGGGTGAGCAGTCCCGGCCGGTACGGCAGTCGCTGGTAGGGGATGCCCTGTGGTGTGGCGGGGTCGTAGCCCTGGTAGAGGAACTGCAGGTTGCAGGGGTCGACGGTCATGGTCTGGTCGGCGTTGACGCGGACCAGGTCACCGTGGCTGATGTCGTTGGTCCAGGTGGCGCCGCTGTTGGCCTTGCCCGCGAAGGGGCTGCTCTCGGTGCCGGCCTGGACGGTCCACGGGCCGTTCAGGCTTGGGGCGGTGAACGAGCGGAAGAAGCGGTGCTCGTTCGCGCCCCGAGCCTCGACGATCATGAGGTACTGGTTCCGGCCCTGGACCTTGTAGACCTCCGGCCCTTCGAACAGGTTCTTCGCCGTGTCGCTCAAGACCGTCGTGTACGACGAGCCGAAGCTGCCCGGGAAGCTCCCGATCGGCATCGTCGACTTGTAGATCTTGCCGTTGTCATCGGCGAAGAACAGGTACATGTTCTGGTCGTCGCCGACCAGGGTCGGGTCGATCGGGCCGGACTCGGGGAGGCTGCCGGTGAACAGCGGCTGCGGGGCGGACCAGCCGTTCGGATCGGTGGGGTCACTGGACGTGCGGTACGTGAAGGGCCAGGCGGTACCCCACCCGTTCGAGGCCAGTACCCAGATGTTCTTGGGCGCGAAGTAGAACAGTTTGGGCGCCACCGCCGATCCCTGGTTCATCCCGGTCTGAGTGGCCGTCGCCATGTCCGACCAGTTCGTGAAGGGGCGGAACGCCATCGTGCCCCACGACGAACCGTCGGAGGTGGTCGCGTACACCAGGTTCTGGCCGTTGTACGGCACGGTGGTGAAGTCCTTCAGCGCGACCCACCCGTGCGCCGGCTGCGCCAGCGGACCTGTCGAGGTCCAGCGGTACGTCGACGGAAGAGCACACGTGGTGCCCGGCTCGGACAGGCCGGTCCACTTCTGGTTGTCGCCGCCGTTGCAGTTCCACAGCTGCACCGCCGTGCCGTCGGCCGCGCCACCACCCGACACGTCCAGGCACAGCCCGGACTCCACGGCGACGATCGTGCCGTCGGCGTTGACCCGCCACTGCTGGTTCGTACCGCCGTTGCAGCTCCAGATCACCGGCCGGGTCCCGGCCGTGGTGGCGTGGCCCGGAACATCCAGGCACTTGTCGCCGTACACGGTCAGCCGGCTGTCGTCCGTCGCCGTCCACCGCTGGTTGGTCCCGCCGTGGCAGTCCCAGATCTGCAGGTTCGTGCCGTCGGCCTGGCCGGCGCCCGGCACATCGAGACACCGGCCGGAACCGACACCGCGTAAGGCGCCGCTGGTGGCGGCGTGGGCCGGGCCGACGACGAGCATCGCCGCCAACGCGACCATGGCCGCGAGCACGGCGGGGAGCGCCGGAGATCGGTGCCCGCGGTGGAGATGGCGTCTGAGCATGGTGACCTTCCGTTCGAAGCATCCGGCGGGCCCCGACGAGTCGGGGGGCGATCACTGCAACGAGGGGCCTGATTGTTCGAAATCCCGAACGACGTGCGACAGTTCGACCAGAAAATAGATTTCTGGCCGAGGCTCCGTCAATGTTTCCGACGAGTTTCGTTCCGGCGCGCGCGACCCGAATAGCGAAATAGCCGGGCCGTCACACACGTTGACCTGCATACGGAGTGGGGTGCCGTTGACATTCGCGCCAACCGTGACCGGTAATTCGGCCTGTTCGGTATATCGGTTATTCGAGGCGCAGGGGCGGTCCCGCCCCTGAGTTCCGCCAGGCGTTCGCGGTGGTCGGCCACCGGTGCGAACCGCTGCCTGGAGGCGCAGCGCGTGGCCGCACCGTCAGCCCCGCCGGACCGCCCCGAGCTGGGCCCGGTGCAGGTCTGGGGCGGTGAATCGCTGCGCCACCGTGCGTAGGACGCGGGCCATCGCCTGGGCCGGTGGGGTGGCAGGGCGTGCCGCGGCGCGTGCGAGGAGGATGCGGCGGGTGGGGGCCGGGACGTCGGAGGCGAACGGCAGGAGGCGTACGTCACTGCGTCGGCTGGTGAGCGCCAGACGGGGTGCGAGCGCGATGCCGAGACCGGCGGCGACCATGGCCTGCGCCTCTTGGTAGTCGTGCGACGAGTAGGCGATGCGGGGCTCGAATCCCGCCTGGCGGCAGCTTCGGCGCAGGACGTCGGCGACGGGATGGTTGTCGGCGCGGATGATCCACTCCTGGTCGGCGAGATCGCCGAGGCTCACGGAGGGACGTGTGCGTAGGGGCGAATCGGCGGGGACGACAAGCACCGTGGGGTCGTCCAGCAGGTGGGTGACGGCAAGCGCCGGATCGTCGAGGCGGTTCCATTCGTAGTCCCAGAGCAGCCCCTGCTCCACCTCCCCGGCGTGCAGCATCTCCCTGAGCTCCGCGAGGACTCCTGCGCGCACCTCGATACGGATGCCGGCGTGGCGGCGTCGGAAACGCGTGAGCGCCAGCGGCAGCAGGGACGCGCTCGCCGTGGGGAAGGAACCGAGCCGCAGGGTGCCCTGGTCGAGGGCGGTGAAGGAGTCCAGGTCGGCCTGGGCGGCACGGAGTTCCCGGCGGATGGCCTGACCCCGTTCGGCCAGCGCGGCACCCGCCGGGGTGGGGCGGATACCGCGTGGCAGCCGCTCGATCAGCGGCTGCCCTGCCTCCTGCTCCAGCAGCGACATCTGCTGGGAGGCGGCGGAGGTGGTCATGCCGAGGGCTTCCGCCGCGGCAGTGAGCGAACCGCGTTCGGTGGCCTCGGTGAGCAGCAGCAGACGGCGCACGTTGAGCATGCCGTCGACTTTAGCTGAGCTAAACCCAGGTGAAGCAAACCGCGATTGTTCCGAAGTCATGGCTCTGCGAAGGTCTCCGCAATCGCCGAGCGGTTCACCGGCTCGCCATACGCCCGTAACCGCTGCCTCGGCCCTTTCCCTCCCCTTCGTCGATCCAGGAAGAGCCTCAGACGTGCACATTCCCGCGACTCTGGTGCGTGGCGGCACAAGCAAGTGCTGGCTGTTCAACCAGGTCGAAGTCCCTGCCGACCGTGGCGACCTCGAACGGCTGCTGGTCGCCGCGTACGGCGCCACCGACCCCGTGGAGCTGGACGGGGTGGGCGGGGCGACTCCCACCACCTCGAAAGCGGCCGTGGTCGGCGCCTCGCCCGAGCCCGGCGTCGACGTCGACTACCTGTTCGCTCAGGTCGGCATCGGGACGGGCTCGGTGGAGTGGACGAGCAACTGCGGCAACTGCGCCACCGGCGTCGCCCTGTACGCGGTGACCAAAGGAATGGTTCCGGTCACCGGCGACCTGACGCGCGTGGTGATGCGCAACACCAATACCGGCGCGGTCCTCGAAGGGATCGTCGACACCCGCGGAGGCGTGGTGCACCACTTCGGCCGCCAGACGGTACCCGGCACCCGTGCCGGCGGGGTCGCGGTCGGCCTCACGTTCCGCGACCCGGCCGGTGGCACGACCGGCTCGCTGCTCCCCACCGGCCAGGCCGCCCAGGAGCTGCGGGTCGGCCTCGCCGAGCCGGTACGCGTGAGCATGGTGACCGCAGGAGCTCCGGTCGTCCTCGTCGACGCCGCCAGTGCCGGGCGTACCGGTGCCGAGTCACTGGAGCGGATGAACGCGGACGTCCCCTGGCTGCGCACCGTCCGGCACACCGCCGCACCCCTGATGGGGCTGCTCGAGCCGGGCGAGGAACCGGGTGACGCGGTGCCCAAGGCGGGCCTGGTCGGCCCGCCGGTGCCGTACACCACCACCCTCGGTGAACCCATCGGTGCCGAGGACTACGACGTGTCGGTGCGCATGCTCAGCATGAACGCACCGCACCCCGCGATCGGCCTGACCTCCGCCGTCGCCGTCGCGGCGGCCGGACTCCTCAAGGGGTCCGTGGTCTCCCGGGCCACGGGCGGCCCGGCCGACGAGTGGTTGCGCCTCGGCACGCCCGCCGGCGTCGTCGCGGTCCGCTGCACCGATGTGAGGAACGGCCTGCCGCACCGGGTCACCGTGCAGCGCGCGGCCCGTCTGCTCGCCGACGCCCGCATCTACGTACCGGGAGCAGGCAGCCCGCAAGCCGCCTGAGCCGCGACGAACATCACCTCGGTCACGCCGGTTCCCAGCCGTCCGCACCGGGATACCCTCGCGCCCTCGGGGCGCGCCACCCCGTCCCCACCGCACCAAGGACAAAGATGTCTGCTGAAGTGATCTCCATAGGCGCCCTGCTGGTGATGTTCGTGCTCGGTACCGTGCTGCCGATCAACCTGGGCATCCTCGCCTTCGTCGCCACCTTCGCCGTCGGCACTGCCTCGCTCGGGCTCACCGAGGCCGAGATCTTCGACGGGTTCCCGGCCAAGCTCTTCGTCACGATCGTCGGAGTCACCTACCTGTTCTCCGTCGCGCGCCGCAACGGCACCATCGACTGGCTCGTCGCGGCCGGCGTCAGGCTGGTACGCGGCAAGGTGCAGCTCATCCCCTGGGTGCTGTTCCTGGTGGCCGCCCTGCTGACGGCGTTCGGTACGTTCACCCCGGCCGCGGTCGCGATCCTCGCGCCGATCGGCATGAACTTCGCCTACCGCTACAAGCTCAACCCGCTGGTCGTCGGCATGATGGTGATCAGTGGCGGGCACGCGGGCGCGTTCTCCCCGCTGGCCGTCTCCGGTGCGCTGGTCCTCGGCCTCGTCGACAAGACCGACGTGCAGGTCTCCGCCGTGACGCTGTTCAGCGCCAGCTTCCTGATCAACCTGGTGCTCGCGATCCTCACCTACGCCCTGCTCGCCAAGCGTCCCGCCCCGCTGGTCGAGGGTGCCGAGGAGGTGGCCGCCGACGAGGAGCTCGCCGTCTCCGGCAGGCCCGACTGGAGGCAGTGGCTCACCCTCGCCTCTCTGTTGGCCCTCGTCGTCGGCGCGCTCGGCTTCCACCTGGAGATCGGCTTCCTCGCGCTGGCCGCCGGCGCGCTGCTGGCCCTGGTGGACATGAAGCGGCAGGAGAAGGCCGTCGACGGTGTCAGCTGGTCCACCCTGCTTCTGGTCGCGGGCATGATGACGTACATCGCGATGCTGGAGAAGGCCGGTGTCATCGAGAAGATCTCCGAACACGCCGCCCACCTGGGCGCCCCGCTCGTCGTCGCCCTGCTGCTGTGCTTCACCGTGGCCATCACCTCCGCCTTCGCCTCCTCCACCGCGATCCTCACGGCGATCATCCCCATCGCCGTACCGCTGCTGCTCTCCAGCCACCTCAGCGGTGCCGGACTGATCGCCGCGCTGGCCGTCTCCACGACGATCGTCGACACCTCCCCCTTCTCGACCAACGGAGCACTCGTCCTCGGCAACGCCCGCGGGGTGGACTCCCGCCGCTTCTACCGCCAGGTCATCGGCTACACCGGCGGAATCGTCGCCCTCGGCCCCGTCGTCGCCTGGGGCGCCCTGGTCCTGCCCTGGTCATAGCGCGAGGACCGACGACGGACAGCGGAGGGCGCCGAGCCGGACCACGGCCGGCGCCCTCCGTGCTGATTCCGTGTGCAGGGCCAGGGGATAGGGATGCGGTCGGCGCCCGGCCGGAAATGGGGGCGGGCCCTTGCTGCGTCCTGGGGGCCGGGTGCTCGTTCACACGGCCGAGTTGAGTTCGGCTTGGCCGAACAGCAGGGCCCAGCCGGTGGGGAGCTGGTGGAGGATGCGGGTGATGAGGTCGGGGCCGGCGTGGGCGGTGACGGCGGCGAAGACGGAGCCGGTGTCCCAGCGGGTGGTGGCCAGGGAGGCGCCGGAGCGGGCGGCGAGGTCCTTGACGAAGGCCCAGCCGCCCAGCGGCTGGGGGTCGGGGATCTGCGCGGTCAGGACGCGTGCGGCCTCCAGGGGCAGGCAGGCGGCCAGGTCGACACGTTCGTCGCCGGTCAGCTGGCGTCCCAGCCCGGAAAGGACCAGCCGGACGGCTTCGTCGGCCCGCTCGCGGGTGGAGTAGGCGCCTTCGTAGCGGACCTTCTCCAGCATCTGCTCGTACGCCGTCCCGTACGGCTGCTGGTGCTCAAGCGGTACGCGCACGTCGGTGATCACTGCGGTGCATGCCTTTCGTCGAGCCAGGGTGGGATGGTGCCGATGTGCGGCACACGTGGTCAGGTGGGTTGGGGGCGGCCGAAGAGGAGGTCGTAGCCGACCGGGAGCTGGAGCAGGATCTGTCCCATCAGGTCCTCGCCCGCGGTGTCGGCGACCGTGGACAGGACGGCGCTGACGTCCCAGGTCGCGGTCTGCTCGGTGGCGCCCTCGATCCAGGCTGCGGTCGCCCTCACGAACCGCTCCGGTGGCAGCGGTTCGGCGCTCTGGAGCGGGTTGAGCAGGATCAGGGCGAATTCCTCCGGCAGGCGTGCCGCGAGCTGGGCGCGGACTTCGCCGATCAGGTGCGCGCCGAGCAGGGCGAGGACCACGCGGGCCGCGCGCTCGGCTTCCTCCGCAGTGCCGTACTCGCCGCGTTCCTGCACGTGGTCGAGGAACGCATCGCGTCGCAGAGTCATCTGACCGCCACCCCTTACTTCTCAGGAATCCCATGGGGGTGCGGAGGGCGGGGTGAGGGGGAGATCAGGTGCCCGTCCTCCGCACCTGTCCGGCCGGTGTCAGCCGGAGATCTCCTTGCGGCCGGAGCCGACGCCGATGGAGATCTTGCGGGGCTTGGCGCGCTCGGCGATCGGGATGCGCAGGCTGAGCACGCCCGCGTCGTAGTCGGCCTTGATGTGCTCGGTGTCGAGGGTGTCGGCGAGCACGATCTGGCGGGAGAAGACGCCCAGCGGCCGCTCGGACAGTTCCATCTGCACGTCGTCGGCCTTCGCCACCGGCCGGCGCTCGGCCTTGACGGTGAGCATGTTCCGCTCGACGTCGATGTCGATCGCGTCCGCGCTGACGCCGGGCAGGTCGAAGGCCACCACGTACTCGTCGCCCTCACGGTAGGCGTCCATCGGCATCGCCGACGGCCTCGACCAGGTGCCGGGACCCGCCAGCTGCTGTGCCAGCCGGTCCAGCTCACGGAAGGGGTCAGTGCGCATCAACATCGTGAAACACCTCCAGCGGGTTGTCGGCAGTTGCTGCCAATGCGCTGCACTGACACCGTTGTAACATGTCATCCAATGGATGACAAACACGATGTCGTCGACCTGATGACAAGCCCGAGGCGGTGCCCGTGACCCCGTCCGACCAGCCGTTCTCGCCCCACACCGACGCCCACAGCCCGGCGTCGTTCCTCGCCGCCGCGGCGGCCCTTCACGCCATGGACGAGGCTCTGCGCGCCGCACAGCAGGAGACTCCCGACGGCCCGGACGCCGGGCCGGGACCGGAGCAGGCCCTTGCCTCGCTGGCGCTGCTGCGGCAGGTCCGCGAGCAGCTCGCCGGATGGGAGACCGGCCTGATCGAAACCGCCCGGGACGCGGGCGCCAGCTGGGCCGACCTCGCCCCGCCCCTGGGCGTCGCCAGCCGTCAGGCCGCCGAACGCCGCTACCTGCGCGGCCGCCCCGGACCCGCCGGGACCACCGGCGAGCAGCGTGTGACGGCCACTCGCCAGGCCCGGGCCACGAGGCGCACCACCGCCTCCTGGGCCCGCGCCAACGCCGCCGATCTGCGCCGCCTCGCCGGCCAGATCACCGCCCTCACCGACCTGCCCGCAGCCGCCCGCCGCCCCCTCGACGAGCTCCACGCGGCCCTCGCCCACGACGATCCCGCCGACCTCATCGGCCCCCTGACCGCCACCCGCCCCCACCTGGCCGCCGCCCACCCCGACCTCGCCGCCCGGCTCGACGCCCTCACAGCCCCGTAGAGCCGAGCTTCTTGATGTCGACGTGGAGCAGTTCACCCGGGCGTGACTGCTCATAGCGGCGGATGACCTGGCCGGTGGGTCGGTCCAACCGGCGCAGACGGTTCAGGTGGTGCGGCCGGCGTCGCCTACACCTTCCGGGGCCAGGCGGACACCCTGGGACGCGATCCCCCGACACCCTGCGTAGCGCGGCGGTGCCGGCCGCCGTCCTGGAGGGCCTAAGACGCAGACGGCACGCGGAGGCGGCCGCGCTCCTCGAACGCTGCGTCCGGGACTACGAGCGCATCTACGGCCCGGGGTACCGCCGCCAGCGGTCCGCCGAGGAGAAGCCGGCCTGGCTGAGGGACGACACGGGGCACGCCTTCTGAACGGGTCGCCGTCAGGGTCCTCGCGCACCACGGCCCGAGGGCCGCGGGAGGGCGTAGTCCGGGCGTGCGAGGGTATCCGCCCGTGCATGGCCGACCGGGAAGTTCCTCAGGAAGACCGTGCGGCGCCCGCCGCGCCCGCCCCCGCCGCCCTCACGTACGACGGCCTGCTGGCCCTCTTCCCGTGGCTGCTCGTGCTCGTCTCGCTGCTCGGCGTCAGCGGCCGGTCGACGGCGGACAAGGTCCTGGACAGCCTTGGCGAGCTCACGCCGGGCCCGGCCCGCGACGTGCTCGGCCAGGCCGTGGAGAACCTGCAGGGGGCACCCGGTACGGGAGCCGTCATGGCGACGGTCGGCGTGCTGCTCGCCCTGTGGTCGGCCTCCGGCTACGTGGGAGCGTTCACGCGCGCCGCCAACCGCGTCTACGACGTCCCCGAGGGCCGCCCGCTCTGGAAGGTACTGCCCATCCGCCTGGGGCTGACCACGCTGCTCGTGCTCATGGCCGCGGCGAGCGCGCTGATCGTCGTTCTCACCGGCGAGGTGGCGCGCCGCGCGGGCGATGTGCTGGGCGTCGGCGACTCCGCGCTGACGGTGTGGTCGATCGCCAAGTGGCCGGTTCTGGTCGTGCTCGTGGCGATGATGCTCGCGCTCCTGTACTGGGCGAGTCCGAACGTCGAGAGCAGGGGCTGGCGGTGGATCACCCCGAGCAGCGCCCTCGCCCTGCTGATCTGGCCGGCCGCCTCCGCCGGGTTCGCCGTCCACGTGGCCGAGTTCGCCTCGTACAACAGGACCTACGGCACGATGGGCGGTGTCGTCGTCTTCCTGATCTGGCTGTGGATCAGCAACCTGGCCGTCCTCCTGGGCCTGGAATTCGACGCGGAGACCCTGCGGCAACGGGCGGTCGTCGGCGGTATGCCGCCGGACCAGGAGCCGTACGTCGAGCCGCGTGACACCCGCTCGTGGACCGAGGAGGAGGAGCGGGCGGTACGGGACGAGCGCGGGCCCGACGGCCCCGAGGGCGGTATCCACGCGAAGGGTACGAGGAAGGTGCGGTCCCATGACCGGTGACGGCTCGTTCGAGCGCGACCGCACGTACATCACGACCCGGATCACGGCGGACGGCCGGGACGGCTTCCCGGTGGAGGCCGGGCGCTATCGCCTCGTCATCGCGCGGGCCTGCCCGTGGGCGAACCGGAGCGCGATCGTCCGACGCCTGATGGGACTGGAGGACGTGCTTTCCCTGGGGATCGCCGGGCCCCTGCACGACGAGCGCAGTTGGTGCTTCCACCTGGACCCGGGCGGCCGGGACCCCGTCCTCGGCATCGAGACACTGCGGGAGGCGTACGTCCGCCGTGAACCGGACTATCCGAGCGGCATCACGGTGCCCGCGATCGTCGACGTCCCCACCGGCCGGGTGGTGACCAACGACTTCGAGCGGATCACGCTCGACCTGGGCAGCGAGTGGGCGGCCCACCAGCGGGACGGAGCGCCGGACCTCTATCCGGAGGGGTGGCGCGACGAGATCGACGACGTGGCCGACAAGGTGTACCGGGACGTCAACGACGGTGTCTACCAGTGCGGGTTCGCCACCGGCCAGCGGGCGTACGACACGGCGTACCAGCGCCTGTGGGCACGGCTGGACTGGCTGGAGGAGCGGCTCGCCCGCCGGCGCTATCTGGTCGGCGACACCCTCACCGAGGCCGACGTCCGCCTCTTCCCGACCCTGGTGCGCTTCGACGCCGTCTACCACGGCCACTTCAAGTGCAACCGGCAGAAACTGACCGAACTCCCGGCACTGTGGGCCTACGCGCGGGACCTTTTCCAGACGCCCGGCTTCGGCGACACGATCGACTTCGCGCAGATCAAGGCGCACTACTACGTCGTCCATCACGACATCAACCCGACCGGGGTCGTCCCCCGGGGCCCGGACACCCGCGGCTGGCTCTCGCCGCACGGGCGGGAACAGCTCGGCGGCCGCCCGTTCGGCGACGGGACCCCGCCTCCGCCACCGCCGCTTCCCGAGCGCGTGCCGCGGGCGGGCCGGGCGGGCTGACCGCCGACCGGCGCCGCGGTACTCCTCCGGCGGATGTTTGGCGTGCTCGCCTGCGGTGAGGCGTACGGGACGAACCTGTTCGACTCATCGACTGGGGAGCACATGGAGAGCGTTATCCGACTGGCGATCTCCGTCGGCGGCTCGGCGCTGGCCGCCTTGGCCGTCTGCCGTGCGGCGGACCTGCTGGCACGGTTCGCCGACGCGAGGCATCCGGAGACCCCGCTGTGGGGGCTGCTGCGCCGCTGCCGCACGCCGCTGTACGTCGTCGTGCTGGCCGCCCTGCTCAGATGGACCTACCCGATGGCGTCGCCCGGACGGGGGCCGCTCGAAGAGCACGCGGGGGCGGTGACCCGCGTCCTGCTGCTGTGCCTGATCGGCGGAGGCGCCTGGCTCGCGGTACGGACGGTCGCGGCCGTCGTCGAGTCCTCGTACGCGCGCTACGCCGGACGTTCACGCGACGCCGCCCGGCTGCGCCGGGTCCGTACCCAGGTCACCCTGATCATGCGGGTGGTGTCCGTCGCCGTCGGGGTGCTCGCCGCCGCCGCGGCCCTCGTCACCTTCCCCTCGTTCCGCACCCTCGGCACGTCCCTGCTCGCCTCGGCCGGCATCATCGGCATCGTGGCCGGTGTGGCGGCCCAGTCGACGCTGAGCAACCTCTTCGCCGGCTTCCAGATCGCCTTCGGTGACATGGTCCGGATCGGTGACACCGTCGTCGTGGACGGCGAGTGGGGTGTCGTGGAGGAGGTGACGCTCACCTTCCTCACGGTCCGGACCTGGGACGAGCGTCGCGTCACGCTCCCCGTCTCGTACTTCACCTCGCGGCCGTTCGAGAACTGGTCGCGCGGCGGCGCGGAGATGACGGGGTCGGTGTTCGTCCACTGCGACCACTCGACACCGGTCGCGCTCGTCCGGGCGCACCTCCGGGAGTTCCTCACCACGTGCGACACCTGGGACGGGCGGGGCTGGGACCTCGCCGTCACCGACACCTCACCGACCGGCATCACGGTGCGGGCGATCGTGACCGCCAAGGACGCCGACGACCTGTGGACGACCCGTTGTGCCGTACGGGAGGAGCTCGTCGGCTGGCTCGCGCGGGAGCATCCGGGCGCCCTCCCCAAGGTCGTCACCGCTCCCGCGGCGGACGCCTTCGACCGACCGTGGGAGAACGCCCGGGCGCCGCGGCAGCGACGCCCCCGTCAGCCTGCCCGGAACCCCACCCGGCCGGGGGACACGCCTTCGGACTGAAGGCATGTCCCCACGCCGGCCGGGGGCCCTGTCAGGCCTGTTCCCGTACTCAGGCCTTTTCCTGCATGGAGCGGCGGGCGGGGTTGCCCTGTTCGGCCGCCTTGGGGTCCTTCTCGTCGGCCTTGGCCCGTACGCCCTGGGTGATGCGCTCGCCGACGGCCTTGTCGATGTTCGTCCAGTAGGCGAAGGCACGCTCCATGACTGGCTCGGAGACGCCGTTGAGCAGGTGACCGACGACGTTGTCCACCAGACGGTCGCGGGCGGCGTCGTCCATCACCTCGCGCACGAGGGTGCCGGGCTGACCCCAGTCGTCGTCCTCCGGGTGGGAGACGTAGGCCGCCCGGGTGATCTCGCCGTCCGCCGCCCAGCTGGGCGGGGTCCCGTAGCGGTCGGTGTCGGCGGCCGGTCCGCCCTTGGAGTTCGGGGCGTAGACCGGGTCGGCCGTCTTGCGGAAGGCCATCGCCCCGTCCTTCGAGTACGTGTGGACGTCGACGACGGGCGCGTTCACCGGGAGCTGCTGGTAGTTGGCGCCGATGCGGTGGCGGTGGGCGTCCGCGTACGAGAACAGCCGGGCCAGCAGCATCCGGTCGGGGCTGGGGCCGATGCCGGGGACGAGGTTGTTCGGCTGGAAGGCTGCCTGCTCGATCTCGGCGTGGTTGTCGGTGGGGTTCCGGTCGAGCGTCATGCGGCCGACCGGGATGAGCGGGTAGTCCCCGTGCGGCCACACCTTGGTGAGGTCGAACGGGTTGAACCGGTAGGTCGCGGCGTCCTCGTACGGCATGACCTGCACGTGCAGCGTCCAGCTCGGGAACGCGCCGTCGCGGATGTGCTCGAACAGGTCCCGCGTGTGGTAATCCGTGTCGACGGCCGCCATCTGGTCGGCCTCGTGCTGGGTGAAGAACTCGATGCCCTGGTCGGTCTTGAAGTGGTACTTCACCCAGAACCGCTCACCCGACTCGTTGATCCACATGTACGTGTGCGAGGTGTAGCCGTTCATGTGGCGCCAGGAGCGCGGGATGCCACGGTCCCCCATCAGCCAGGTGACCTGGTGGGCGGACTCCGGGGAGAGGGTCCAGAAGTCCCACTGCATGTCGTGGTCGCGCAGGTTGTTGTCCGCGCGGCGCTTCTGGGACCGGATGAAGTGCTGGAACTTCATCGGGTCCTTGACGAAGAAGACCGGCGTGTTGTTGCCGACCATGTCGTAGTTGCCTTCGCTGGTGTAGAACTTCACCGCGAAGCCGCGCGGGTCGCGCCAGGTGTCCGGGCTGCCGCGCTCGCCGGCGACGGTCGAGAAGCGGGCGACCAGATCGGTGCGGGTGCCCGGCTGGAACAGGGCCGCCTTCGTGTAGCGGCTGACGTCGTGGGTGACCTCGAAGTGGCCGAACGCGCCGCTGCCCTTGGCGTGCGGCTGGCGCTCGGGGATCCGTTCGCGGTTGAACTGCGCCATCTGTTCGATCAGATAGGCGTCCTGCATCAGGATCGGACCGCCCGCGCCCACGGTGAGCGAGTGTTCGTCGCTCTCCACCGGGGCGCCGGAATCGGTCGTGGTGGAGGGTCGGCTGTCGGTCATCGGTGGTGCTGCCTTTCCTCGTGCTGCACGGTGGCGCGCTCCTCGGTCGGGGCCGGCCTGTGGGCCCGGCGCGCAGGGCCGTTCTCCGTCGGTCGAGGGGCACGCCACCTGGGGTGTTCTCCGACACGGCCCTGCCTCCGTGGCCCCCTCCCGGTGTCGTATCGCCTCACCCGCCGCCGCCATGTCAAACGTCGCCCGGCGCGCGACAGCGGGGCGGCGACCTCTCCGCCCCGCGCACGCACATCCCAGCCTGAGCCCAGTCGGCCGAAGCCACCACCGGAGCACCGGTCGAAATTGTTTACGTACGTGGGCAACCAACAGGTCGCGGTCGACCTGGAGAAGGACGCCCGGCTGCTGCCCGACTCGATCCGCGGGACCCGCACGTTCTTCGTCGCGAGCGGCAGCATGGCCGCGTATCTCGACACTGGCGGCATCGACCAGGGCAGCGTGACCGTCGACGAGAAGCGCACCACCGCCACCTCCGGCTGCCGCACGCACGGCTCGCCGAGCTCGGCGGCAACGTTCTCCTCCACCGGCGCGCTCCTCGGCTACGTCCTGGTGGGCCGCCGCCTGGGCAGGGCCGTGCATCCACGGCGCCGGGGCCGATGGTGGTCGCGCCGCCGTGCCTGAACGACGGGCGGGCGGTGGGCCCGTCCACGCCTGACGGGCGGTGGGCCCGTACCCGTCCGACGGGCGGGCAGGTGGGCCCGTACCCGCTGCACACCGTCCCGGGCATCGGGTCGAGTGCGTGTGCGAAGGTGGCCCGGTGACCCTTCCCGAGAAGACCGACGACCGCCTCCTCCTCGGCTGCATGGGCCTGGGAGGAGGCTGGGACGCGGAGCCCCACACGGCCGCCGACATCGACGCGGCGGAGGCCGCCGTCGAGGCGGCGCTGGACAGCGGCATCACCGCGTTCGACCATGCCGACATCTACCGGCGCGGAAAGTCGGAAGCCGTCTTCGGCGAGGTGCTGGCCCGTTCGGCGGGGCTCCGTGAGCGGATCACGCTGCAGACCAAGTGCGGCATCCGGCTGGCCGACGGGGACCGGCCCGGCCTCTACGACCTGCGGGGTTCCTCCGTCGTCCGCAGGGTCGAGGAGAGCCTGGAGCGGCTGCGCACCGACGTCCTCGACGTCCTCCTTCTGCACCGCCCCGACCCGCTGGCCGACCCCGCCGACGTCGGCGACGCCCTGACTTCGCTCCACCGGCAGGGCCTCGTCCGCCGATTCGGCGTCTCGAACATGAACGCCGCGCAGATCGCCCGGCTCCAGGCCCACATGGACCTGCCGCTCGTGGCCAACCAACTGGAGATGAGCCTGCACCGGCGCGCCTGGCTGGAGGACGGCGTCCTCGTCAACACCCCGGAGTCCGCGGCCAACGGTTTCCCCGCCGGTACCGTCGAGCACTGCCTCACCCACGACATCGAGCTCCAGGCGTGGGGAGCGCTGGCCCAGGGGCGCTACACCGGGGCGCGGGGGACCCGGCAGGAGGCGGCCACCGCCGCGTTGGTGACCTCGCTCGCCGAGGCCAAGGGCACCACGCCGGAGACGATCGTGCTGTGGTGGCTGCGGCGCCATCCGGCCCGGATCGTCCCCGTGATCGGGACGTCGAACCCGGCGCGCATCCGTGCCTGCCGGGACGCCGCGACGGCCGGACCCGACCTGAGCCACGACGAGTGGTACACCTTGTGGATCTCCGCCCGGGGCGCCGCTCTGCCATAGCCGCGTTCATGTGCCGCAGGGCCACCCCGCTCCGTGCGGGGCCCAGTGGCTCAGTTCGCCCTGTCGGCGCGGCGACGTGCCCCTCGCTTCAGGGATTGCCGCTCGTCCTCGCGCAGGCCGCCCCACACTCCCGTCACCTGGTGGGAGTCGTCCATGGCCCAGCGCAGGCACTCCTCGCGTACGGGGCAGCCCCGGCAGATCTCCTTGGCCTCCTCGGCCTGGATCAGCGCCGGTGCGCCCGTCCCGACCGGGAAGAAGAGGTCGGGGTCGACATCCTGGCAGGCCGCACGTGCACGCCAGCTGTCCAGCATCAGTTCCTCCTGTCACCTGAGTTCGTCTCGGTCCCTCGCGCGGGATCCCGTCCCTACGGGCGGGCGAAGAGCTGGGAGGTCTCGGCCCCCCAGTCGATCCGCGCGGCCTCCGCGCCCTCGGGCACGGAGACGTACGTCTCGTCCAGCCAGGTCCGCAGACCCGCGCGGTCGACGTCCACCACGGCGAACGCCCCGGCCTGGCCCAGCCGCATGTGGACGCGTCCTTCCCGGCCGCCGTCGCGCAGCGGCCACAGCCGGACGTCGCCTTCGCCGCTCAGGACACGCGTCCCGGAGCGCAGCAGCTCCCGGGAGAAGATCCAGTCGACGACCCGGCCCGGCGGAAGCCGGAACACGATGTGCACCGCCCAGGGGTCGGCGGGGTCGTAGTGGAACGTGGCCGGGACGGGCAGGCCCATTCCGCCCTGGACCTGACGGGCGGTGGTGTGCCACGACCGCACGGGGGCCGCCGCGCTCGGCTGAGTGGTCTCGTGCCGGCTCGAATCAGACATCGTCACCCGTTTCCGTCGGTGGGAACGGCGCCGCGCCTGGGCGGCGCCGTACCTCCGCCCGTAACCCCGGACACGGATTTCACGCCTCCCCGACCGGAGAACCTGCCGATCGGCCCGAGCCCGCCACGGAGTTGCGCGCCGGGGTCGGCCCCCGGGCCGGAGTGAAATCGGGTGAATGCGTCGCCGAGGTCGGGGCAGGCGGACCTCAGGCGGGGAATTCACCCCGCCGCGCACGGAACACGGAAGAGGAGGGCGGCGGCGATGCGGCGACTGCCCTCGCCTACCGGAGGAGTTGTTTTCGCGTGACTGAGCACGTGTGGAGCTACAAGTCGACCTCGGGTCACCTGGCCGGTACCGATCTGACCGGCTACAAGGTCGAGGCGATCGACGGCGGCATCGGGAAGGTGGACAAGCACTCCGACGAGATCGGCGACGCCTACCTGATCGTGGACACCGGAGTCTGGATCTTCGGCAAGGAGGTCCTCCTTCCGGCCGACACCGTGGTGCGGATCGACGTGGACGAACGGAAGATCTTCGTCGACCGGACCAAGGAGGAGATCAAGGACGCGCCCGAGTTCCACCGCGACAAGCACCTCGGGGACCCGGACTACCGCCGCGAGCTGGGCACGTACTACGGCCTGGGAGGCCCGTTCGGCGGCCGGATCGTCTGAGTCGCCGTGTGACGGCCGCTTGAAGGGTTCTGCGACGTCCGCATGAAGGAGGGCCCGCGCTCATCGAGCGCGGGCCCTCCTCCTTGTGTCCGGCCCCGCCGAACTGTGCGAGATGTCCCTTTTTGTAGTGACTTAAAGGGTGAGTCAGGTCACTCTCCGCAACGCATCGCGCATGGATCCGAGAAGCCAGGGCAGGCGGCCGAACCGCCGGTGCTACCGGCAGGGGGACTCAGAGGAAACGAAAGGTCAGACGCGACGTGACGGCAGCACAACAGACCATCCATGTGGGCGGAGAGTGGCGCACGGCCCTCTCCGGCGCCACGCGCGAGATCATCGACCCCGTCGACGCGACCGCCTTCGCGGTCGTGGCCGAGGGTGGCGTCCAGGACACCGACGACGCCGTGGCCGCGGCGCGCGCCGCGTTCGACGACGGCTCCTGGCCGCGTACGCCGGTCTCCGAGCGCGCCGCCCTGCTGCGGCGGGTCGCCGACCTCCTCGACCGCGACCGCGAGCGGATCGGCGCCCTGGAGAGCCAGGACGCGGGCAAGACCCTCGAGGAGGGCCGCGTCGACGTCGACTGCGTCCGCGATGCCTTCCGCTACTTCGCCGACCTCGTCGAGAAGGAGGAAGGTGGACGGGTCGTCGACACCGGCTCGGACGACATCCGCAGTGTCGTCGTGCACGAGCCGGTCGGCGTCTGCGCCCTGATCACGCCCTGGAACTACCCGCTGCTCCAGGCCAGCTGGAAGATCGCTCCCGCCCTCGCCGCCGGCAACACGTTCGTGATCAAGCCCAGCGAGATCACCCCACTGACCACCGTCGTACTGGTCGAACTGCTTCTGGAGGCCGGCCTGCCGCTCGGCGCGGCCAACATCGTCACCGGCCCCGGCCACACCGTCGGCGCCCGGCTCGCCGAACACCCGGACGTCGACCTCGTGTCGTTCACGGGCGGTCTCGTCAGCGGCACGAAAGTCGCCAGGGCGGCCGCCGACAGCGTGAAGAAGGTCGCCCTCGAACTGGGCGGCAAGAACCCCAACGTCGTCTTCGCCGACGCCTGTTCGACGCCCGAGGGCTTCGACACCGCCGTCGACCAGGCTCTCAACGCCGCCTTCATCCACAGCGGCCAGGTCTGCTCCGCCGGCTCCCGCCTCATCGTCGAGGAGTCCCTGCGCGAGCGGTTCGTCGCCGAACTCGCCCGCCGGGCCGCGCTGATCCGGCTCGGCCGGGGCACCGACGCGGGTGTCGAGTGCGGCCCGCTGGTCTCCGAGGCCCAGGTCGCGAGGACCGAGCAGTACGTGGCCTCCGCCCTCGGCGAGGGCGCGGTCCTTCGCGCGGGCGGCGAACGCCCGGCCGGCCCCGGATACTTCTACCGCCCCACCGTCCTCGACCGGTGCCACCGCCGCATGCGCGTCGTCCGCGAGGAGATTTTCGGCCCCGTCCTCACCGTGGAGACGTTCCGCACCGAGGCGGAGGCCGTGACCCTCGCCAACGACACCGAGTACGGCCTCGCCGGAGCGGTCTGGACCTCCGACGCCGACCGGGCCCGCCGGGTCGCGGCCCGGCTGCGCCACGGCACCGTCTGGATCAACGACTTCCACCCCTACCTGCCGCAGGCGGAGTGGGGAGGCTTCGGAAAGTCCGGCATCGGCCGCGAACTGGGCCCCAGCGGCCTCGCCGAGTACCGCGAGACCAAGCACATCTACCAGAACCTCGCTCCGCGCCCCGTGCGCTGGTTCGCGGGCACGACGGCGAAGGACCAGGCATGACCGACCCGCACGTGTACGACTACGTCGTCGTCGGCGGTGGCACCGCCGGTTCGGTGATCGCCTCCCGGCTGACCGAGAACCCCGACGTCACCGTCGCCGTCATCGAGGGCGGCCCCAGCGACGTCGGCCGCGACGAGGTCCTCACCCTGCGCCGCTGGATGGGCCTGCTCGGCGGCGAGCTGGACTACGACTACCCCACCACCGAACAGCCCCGCGGCAACTCGTACATCCGCCACAGCCGCGCGCGGGTCCTCGGCGGCTGCTCCTCGCACAACACCCTCATCGCCTTCAAGCCCCTCCCCTCCGACTGGGACGAGTGGGCCGAGGCCGGCGCCGAGGGCTGGGACGCGGCGGCGATGGACCCCTACTTCGCCCGGCTGCGGAACAACATCGTCCCCGTCGACGAGGCCGACCGGAACGCGATAGCCCGCGACTTCGTCGACGCGGCGCAGACCGCGCTCGGCGTCCCGCGCGTCGAGGGCTTCAACCGGGAGCCCTTCCACGAGGGCGTCGGCTTCTTCGACCTCGCCTACCACCCCGAGAACAACAAACGGTCCTCCGCCTCGGTCGCCTATCTGCACCCCTTCCTCGACCGGCCGAACCTGCACATCGCCCTGGAGACCTGGGCGTTCCGCCTCGAACTGGAAGGCACCCGCGCCACCGGCGTGCACATCCGCACCAAGGAGGGCACGGAGCACGTCGTACGCGCCCGGCGCGAGGTCCTGGTCTGCGCGGGCGCCGTGGACACCCCGCGGCTGCTGCTGCACTCCGGCATCGGCCCCCGCGCGGACCTGGAGAAGCTCGGCATCCCGGTCGTGCATGACCTGCCGGGAGTGGGGGAGAACCTGCTCGACCACCCCGAGTCGGTCATCGTCTGGGAGACCCACGGCCCGATCCCGGAGAACTCCGCGATGGACTCCGACGCCGGTCTGTTCGTCCGCCGGGACCCGGCGTCCGAGGGGCCGGACCTGATGTTCCACTTCTACCAGATCCCCTTCACCGACAACCCCGAGCGGATCGGCTACGAACGGCCCGCGCACGGCGTGTCGATGACCCCGAACATCCCCAAGCCGCGCAGCCGTGGCCGGCTCTACCTGACGAGCGCGGACCCCGAGGTCAAGCCCGCGCTCGACTTCCGGTACTTCACCGACGAGGACGACTACGACGGCCGCACCCTCGTCGACGGCATCCGGATCGCCCGGCGGATCGCGGCGAGCGAACCGCTGGCCGGCTGGCTGAAGCGCGAGGTGTGCCCGGGGCCGGAGGTCACCTCCGACGAGGAGCTCAGCGCGTACGCCCGCCACGTCGCGCACACCGTGTACCACCCGGCGGGCACCTGCCGGATGGGCGCCGCCGACGACGAACTCGCCGTCGTCGCACCGGACCTGAGAATCCGAGGCCTCGACGGCATCAGGATCGCCGACGCGTCCGTCTTCCCGACGATGACCGCCGTCAACCCGATGATCGGCGTGCTCATGGTCGGCGAGAAATGTGTGGACCTGCTGGGAGGGACCCGACGATGAACGACCTGACACAGAACCAGGCACAGAACCAGGCACAGAACACCGCCGAACCCGTCTTCTCCGTACGCGGGTTGTGGAAGGTCTTCGGCCCGAAGGCCGACCGCGTGCCCGCCGACCAGGAGCTCTCCTCCCTCGGCGCCGCCGAGCTGCGCGAGCGCACCGGCTGCACCGCGGCCGTCCGTGACGTCTCCTTCGACGTCCGCAAGGGCGAGGTCTTCGTCGTCATGGGCCTGTCCGGCTCGGGCAAGTCGACGCTCGTCCGCTGCCTGACCCGGCTCATCGAACCGACCTCGGGCACCCTCTCCATCGACGGCGAGGACGTCCTGTCCATGGACGCCGGCCGGCTCCGCGAGCTGCGCCGGCACCGGGCGGCGATGGTCTTCCAGCACTTCGGTCTGCTGCCGCACCGTACGGTGCTCGACAACATCGCGTACGGCCTTGAGATCCAGGGCGTGGGACGCGGCGAACGACGGGAGCGGGCCGCGGAGTTCGTCACCAAGGTCGGCCTGGACGGCATGGCACACCGCAGGCCGAGCCAGCTGTCCGGCGGCCAGCAGCAGCGGGTCGGACTGGCCCGGGCGCTCGCCGTCGACCCCGAAGTCCTGCTGTTCGACGAGCCGTTCAGCGCACTCGACCCGCTGATCCGCCGGGACATGCAGGAGGAGGTCGTCCGCCTGCACCGCGAGGAGGGCCGCACGATGGTCTTCATCACGCACGACCTGAGCGAGGCACTGAAGCTCGGCGACCGCATCGCGCTGATGCGCGACGGCCGGATCGTGCAGCTCGGCACGCCGGAGGAGATCGTGGGCGCCCCCGCCGACGAGTACGTCAGGGACTTCGTCCGAGACGTGCCGCGCGAGCAGGTGCTGACCGTCCGCTCGGCGATGCGCCCCGCGCTGGCCGACGAGCGCGACACCGGCCCCGCGCTCGCCCCCGGCGCCACCGTCCACGAGGCCATCGAGGCCGTCGCCCGAACGGGTGAGAACGCGCGGGTCGTCGAGGACGGCCGCTGCCTCGGTGTGGTCGACCACGCGGGACTCCTCGGTGTCGTCGCCGGGGTCCCGGCCGCGACCCGGAAGGCGGTGGCCTGATGTACGCCCATACGACCTGGCCGCCGCCGGGCGGCACGAAGGGTGCCGCGAGCCGTCAGCCGCGGCGCGGCGCGGCCTGTCCCGACGCCCTGGGGCGGTGGGGCCGATGAGCGCCACCGCCACCCCCGCTCCTCCCCGCCCCACGACCGCCACCGCCACCGCCACCGGCGCCGGACCCGCCGCGCCGCGCGCCCTCGCGCACCACCGCGGCCGGCTGATCGGAGCCGTCGCGGCCGTCGCGCTCGTCCTCGGCGCCGTGCTCCTGGGCGGCGGCAGCTGGCCGACCTCGCTCGCCGTCGACCTGTCCGGGCCGTTGGAACGCACCAGCGACTGGATCATCGACAACCGTGACGGCCACCCGCTCTTCCTCTACTTCCTCGGACATGTCAGCAACGCCGTCGTCGTGTCCGTACGAGCGGTGTACCTGTTGCTGCTCGCCCTCGGCTGGGCCGGCGTCACCGCCGCCGCCGGGCTGCTGGCCTGGCGGGTCGCGGGCGTCCGGCTCGCGCTGACCTCCGTCGCCGCCTTCGGCGCCTGCGGGCTGCTCGGCATGTGGGTGCCCACCATGCAGACGCTCGCCCTGATGGTGGTCGCCGTCGCCGCGTCCGTACTGCTCGGAGGCCTGCTCGGCCTGGCCGCCGGCCTCTCGGACCGGATGGACCGCATCCTCCGGCCGGTGCTCGACACCATGCAGGTGCTGCCCGCCTTCGCTTACCTCCTGCCCGTCGTCCTGGTCTTCGGCATCGGCGTACCCGCCGCCGTCCTCGCCACCGTCGTCTACGCCGCCCCGCCCATGGCGCGGCTCACCGCGCTCGGACTGCGCCGAGCGGACGCCGGCGTCATGGAGGCCGCCGCGTCCCTCGGCGCCACCGGCAGGCAGCGGCTGCTCACGGCCCGGCTGCCGCTGGCCCGCAAGGAACTCCTGCTCGGCGTCAACCAGTCGATCATGATGGCGCTCGGCATGGCCGTCATCGCCTCCGTCATCGGCGCAGGCGGCCTCGGCGACCGCGTCTACCAGGCACTGGCCTCCGTCGACGTCGGCGCCGCGCTCGCCGCCGGTGTCCCGATCGTGCTGCTCGCCATCGTCCTGGACCGGGTCACCGCCGCGGCCGGAGAACGGATCGGCACGGCTCCGGCCCGCCGCTCCCGGCTCGCCTGGGCCGTCGCCCTCGTGGTGACCGCCGCCGTCGCCGCCGCGGGCCGCCTGGCCGACCGGCTCAGCTGGCCCGAGGGGTGGACGCTCGACGTCGCCGAACCCGTCAACACGGCCGTCGACTGGATGACCGCCCATCTCTACTCCGGCGTGCCCCTCGTCGGCGGCACCGCCGACTGGGCGGCGCGGTTCACCACCTGGGTCCTCAACCCCCTGCGCGACGGCCTGCAGTGGCTGCCCTGGTGGTCGGTCCTGCTGACCGTCGGCGCCCTCGCCCTGCTCATCGGCACCTGGCGCACGGCCCTGACCGCCGTCCTCGCGATGGCCGCGATCGGTGTGCTCGGTGTCTGGGACCCGGCGCTCGACACGCTGTCCCAGGTCCTGGCCGCCGTCGCCGTGACGCTGCTGCTCGGCCTCGCGCTCGGGATCGCCGCGGCTCGCAGCACTCGCCTGGGACGCGCGCTGCGTCCGGTGCTCGACGTCTTCCAGACGATGCCGCAGTTCGTGTACCTGATCCCCGTGGTCGCCCTCTTCGGCGTGGGCCGCGCCCCGGCGGTCGCCGCCGCCGTGGTCTACGCGCTGCCCGCGGTGGTACGGATCACTGCCCAGGGCGTACGCGGGGTGGACCCGGCCGCCATGGAGTCCTCGCGCTCGCTGGGCGCGACCGGGCGCCAGCAGCTGTTCCAGGTCCAACTGCCACTGGCTCGCCCGGCGTTGCTGCTGGCCGTCAACCAAGGTGTGGTGCTGGTCCTCGCCGTCGTCGTCATCGGCGGCCTCGTGGGCGGTGGCGCGCTCGGTTACGACGCGGTCTTCGGCCTCGCCCAGGGCGACCTGGCGACCGGTCTGGTGGCCGGCGCGGCGATCGTCTGCCTCGGCCTGATGCTCGACCGCGTCACCCAGCCGACGCAACGCCGTGAGCTCGCCGGAAAGGGGGCCTGAGATGGCTCGTACACGCATCGCCGCACTCGTCACGGCCGCCGCCCTGGCGGCCGGCCTGACCGGCTGCGGCGCCGCCGACATGACCCGCCAGTCCTCCCCGTACGCCGACGCGAAGGGCTCCCGTACGGTGACGCTCTCCGTGCAGTCGTGGGTGGGCGCGCAGGCCAACGTCGCCGTCGCCCAGTACCTGCTCGAACACGAGCTCGGCTACCGGGTGGATACCGTACAGATCGACGAGGTGCCCGCCTGGGACGCGCTCAGCCAGGGGCGGGTGGACGCCATCCTGGAGGACTGGGGCCACCCGGACCAGGAGAAGCGGTACATCGACGACAAGAAGACGATCCAGCGCGGCGGCGATCTCGGGGTCACCGGTCACATCGGCTGGTTCGTGCCGACGTACTTCGCCGAGCAGCACCCGGACGTCACCGACTGGAAGAACCTGAACAAGTACGCCGACCAGTTCCGCACCGCGGAGAGCGGCGGCAAGGGCCAGCTCCTCGACGGCTCCCCGTCGTACGTGACGAACGACAAGGCCCTGGTGAACAACCTGGACCTGGACTACCAGGTCGTGTTCGCGGGCTCCGAGGCGGCGCAGATCACGCAGATCAAGCAGTTCGCCAAGGAGAAGAAGCCGTTCCTGAGCTACTGGTACAAGCCCCAGTGGCTGTTCGAGAAGGTCCCGATGACGGAGGTGAAGCTGCCCGCCTACCAGGAGGGCTGCGACGCCGACCCGGAGAAGGTGGCCTGCGCGTACCCGCACACGCCCCTGCAGAAGTTCCTCAACGCCCGCTTCGCGGACGGCGGGGGCGACGCAGCCGCCTTCCTGAAGAAGTTCCGCTGGACGACCAGCATGCAGAACGACGTCGCCCTGATGATCGCGGACCAGAAGCTGTCGCCGCAGGAGGCGGCCGGCCGCTGGGTGATTGAGAACGAGGCCACCTGGCGGACGTGGCTCCCGTCCTGACCCGGGTAGGGCGGCCGAGGCGGAGTGCGGCGGGGCCGGGCGTGAAGCCCTGCCCCGCCGCACGGCCTCACCCTCCCGTGGCCCGGGGTTCCGTCGCGGTACGCCGCCCCCGGGCGTAGCGGCGAAGCCGTTGCCTCCCAGGGCGACGGACAGGGAGTACGCGGCGACCGGCACGCTCAGCACCGCGAGTCTCGTCGCGGTGGGCAGGGTCCAGCCCCTCGCCCAGGACCGGCGAAGCAGCCGTCCCGCCAGGTGGCCGACGAGCGATCCGGCCCCGACGGCCGCCCCCGCCGCTCCGACGGCGCCGAGGAGGGCCTCGGCGAAGTCCGCGCCGGCCGTGTGGTACTCGGCGGCGGCCGCGACGCAGATCAGGAACACCGGTGAGACGATGCCGTCGCTCAGGCCGCCCTCGACGGTGAGCACCTCCCGGAGGCGCCCCGGGATGCGCCCGTCCCGCACGACGGCCGCGGCGGGTGCCAGATCGAGCGGGACGACGACCGTCGCCAGAGCCGCCAGAACCCACCCGGGCCGGTCGGGGAAGAAGGCGAGCGCGGTGAGGAAGGCGGCGCCCAGGGTCAGTGGCAGCGCGCCGCCCAGGAGTCGGGCGACGACGCGCCTCTCCCGGCGGATGGCTCCGGCCGGCACGTCGGTCGCGTCGACGAAGAGCAGCAGGGCGAGGACGACCTCCACCGCTTGCTCGAAGCCGGACAGGTCGGCGAAGTCGAAGGCGAGCGCCGGGTCCGAGCCGCTGGTGAGCGCGACGCCCGCCACCATCATGGCGATCGGTGCGGTGATGCTCCACAGTGCGAGCCGGCGCGACAGGACGCACCAGGTGAACAGGATGCCCGCGATGACAGTGACGGCAAGCAAGACGTCCGCGCTTTCGGAGAGGCTCGGGAAGACGCAGCGTAAGGCGAATCCCCCCGCCGACCCGCGCGCGCACGCCGACAGCGACCCTTCATGAGCGGGGTGCGATCTAGGTGCTGGTGCTGGTGCTGGTGCTCCTGCTCGTGTCCGTGCCGAACGTGCGGCGGTAGGCGGCCGGCGAGACGCCGAAAGCCGTACGCATGTGTGCGCGCAAGGAGTTCCCGGAGCCCAGGCCGGCACGGTGGGCGACGAGGTCGACCGCGAGGTCGGTCGTCTCGAGCAGTTGCTTGGCCAGCTCCAGACGTTGCGCCGTGAGCCACTGCCCGGGGGTCACCCCGACCTCGTCGCGGAACCGCCGGGTGAAGGACCGCAGGCTCATCCGCGCGTGCTCGGCGAGCCGCGCGAGGGTGAGGGGCTCGGCGAGGTGCTCCAGGGCCCAGGCACGGGTGGCGGTCGTGCTGGCCAGGGTGGGCTCCGGTACGGGCCGGTCGATGAACTGGGCTTGTCCGCCGTCCCGCCAGGGAGGCACCACGCACATGCGGGCGGCGCGGTTGGCGGCCGAGGCGCCGTGGTCGCGGCGGATCATGTGCAGGCACAGATCGACCCCCGCGGCCACGCCCGCGGAGGTCAGCACGTCGCCGTCGTCGACGAAGAGCACCTCCTCGTCCACCTTGACCTCGGGGTAGACGCGGCGGAACTCCGGGGCGAGGTTCCAGTGGGTGGTGGCCGGCCGGCCGTCGAGGAGCCCGGCGGCGGCGAGGACGTAGGACCCGGTGCAGATGGACACCAGACGGGTGCCGGGCCGGATGGCCCCGATGGCCGCGGCGACCTCGGGCGGCAGCGGGCCGCCCCGGCCCAGCTCGGGCATCGCGTGCGTGGGCGGGATGATCACGGTGTCGGCGGCGGCCAGCGCCTCCGGACCGGCCGCGGGCTGCACGGTGAACCCCGCATCGCTGAGTACCGGGGCGCCGTCGGCCGTACAGACCGTGACCTCGTACAGCGGGCGGCCGTCCGCCTCCCAGGCGCTGCCGAAGACCCGGGAGGGGATACCGAGCTCGAACGGAGGCACCCCGGGAAGCGCGAGCACGGCGATCAGGTGCGGTCGCGCCGCCGTTCCCCGCTGGTTCGGTGTGTTCCGGACGGTCATTTCCCTCATGGCCAGATCCTGACACATGCTGGCCTGACGGCCAATACCAGACAGGACCGGTGTACCGGATCGTGGACACGTCGCCGCCGGAATGGTCCGGGGGCGTGCCGAACGAGACGAAAACGAGGCGGACAGCATGCGTGCGGTGGTCGTGGAACAGTGGGGCGGACCCGAGAACCTGGTCGAGCGCGAGGTGGAGCGCCCCGAGCCCGGCGTGGGCGAGGTCCTGGTGCGCGTCCACGCGGCCGGAGTGAACCCCGTCGACTGGAAGACCCGGGCCGGCGGGGCCCTCATCGAGTGGGGCGCCGTCCCGGCCGTCGGATGGGACGTGTCCGGCACGGTGGAGGCCGTGGGCCCCGGCGTGGGGATCTTCCGCCCCGGCGACGAGGTCTTCGGCATGCCGCTGTTCCCGAAGCAGGCCGGCGGATACGCCCAGTACGTGGTGTCCCCGGCACGGCACCTCGCCCCCAAGCCCGCCTCCCTGACCCATGTGGAGGCCGCGGCGCTGCCGCTTGCCGCGCTCACCGCCTGGCAGGCCCTCGTCGACGTGGCCGACGTCCGCCCCGGGGAGCGGGTGCTGGTGCACGCGGCGGCCGGGGGAGTGGGGCACCTCGCCTTGCAGATCGCCAAGGCCCGTGGCGCGTACGTCATCGGCACGGCGAGCGCGGGCAAGCACGAGCTCGTGCGGGAGCTGGGCGCGGACGAGGTCGTCGACTACCGCGAGACCCGCTTCGAGGACGTCGTCTCCGACGTGGACGTCGTCCTGGACGGCATCGGCGGAGAGACGGCCGAGCGTTCCCTGGAGGTGCTCCGCGACGGGGGCAGGCTGATCACCCTGCCGGGACCGGACGACGTCCCCGCCGCGCGTGCCGGTGTGCGGGCGATCTGGGTCCTGGTGGAGCCCGACCACCTCGGCCTGCGAGAGATCGCGGCTCTGGTGGAGCAGGGGAAGCTGAGGCCGGTGGTCGATGTCGTCGTGCCGCTCGCCGAGGCGGCGAAGGCCCACGTGATCGGCGAGCGGGGCCGTACCACGGGCAAAATGGTCCTGACGGTCGCCTGAGCGACGGGCCGCGGTGCGCCCGCGACGCCGCCGCCGGTGGCGTACTGGTCAACGGCGAACCCGACCACCCGGCCCACGGAGCAACCAAGGCCGCCGTCCACGCGCCCCGTACGGGATCGCCGTCGCTTCGGTCGCGCCGTTCGACGTCGCACCTCCGTGGCTGACCCCGCGGTGATTGTGCCGCCCATGGAGGGGTAGCCGGGGAGTTCAGATGCGTTCCGACCGTGTTCGCGTGGACGAACGAGGAGGACGACGGTGAACACCCGTACGGCAGAACAGGAGGACTTCGTGGCGGCCATCCTCAAGGATCACCGCACCATGGAGGACCTCTTCCGGCGCATGCGCAGCGTCGAGGCCGACCGCGCCGCCGCGCTGAAGGAGTTCGCGGCACTGCTCATCGCGCACGGCGAGGCCGAGGAAGCCGAGGTCTACGGAGCGCTCAAGCGCTTCAAGGGCGTCGACGACGAGGAAGTGGAGCACGGCGCCGAGGAGCACGCCGAGGGCAACGAGGCTCTCCTGAAACTGCTCGAGGTGGAGGACGTCGGGTCCGAGGAGTGGGACAGCCGCCTGGAGGAACTGGTGAAGGCGGTCGATCACCACCTGGACGAGGAAGAGCGGACGATCCTCAACGGTGCCAGGGAGAGCGTCTCCGACGAGCGCCGGGCCGAGCTGAGCAGGGCGTTCCTGGAAGAGCGCGCGAAGCAGCTGGCCTCGGACTGCGGCAGCCCGGAGAACGTGCGCGCGATCGTCCATGGATGACGGCGCTCCCGAAGCCAGGGCGGTGAGGGCGGTGCGTCCGGTGCGATGTCCGCTTCAGTCCACCCGGATCGCCAGCCCGCACGCGTCGTCCCCGTGGCCCGCGAGTTCCAGGTCGGCGACCAGCGCGTCGATCAGCGCTTGCGGTTCGCGCGTGGACGACGACGTCACCGCCTGCATCAGCCGGTCGATGCCGACGGTCAGGTCCTCGTCCCGGCGCTCGACCATGCCGTCGGTGTACAGCACCAGCAGATCGCCCGGGCGCAACGGCGTCGACGTGGTCTCGTACGCGTAACCCGGCAGGGCGCCGAGAAGCGGGCCGCGGACCTCGGCGCCGAGCGGCTCCGCGCCTCCGTCACGCAGCAGCAGCGGGGCCGGATGGCCGGCGCAGGCCCAGTGCAGGATCTTGTCCCGGTCGATGTGCCCGGCCACCACGGTGGCCGTCTGTCCGGCCGGGTCGC
Source organism: Streptomyces sp. R44 (assembly GCF_041053105.1). Lineage (NCBI taxonomy): Bacteria > Bacillati > Actinomycetota > Actinomycetes > Kitasatosporales > Streptomycetaceae > Streptomyces > Streptomyces sp. R44. The sequence goes on from NZ_CP163444.1 coordinate 8,404,131, forward strand.
TGCACACCAGCTCGTTCAGCCAGGTGGTGATTTCGCCGGCGGACGCCCCCGTCTGCGCCAGCCCGGCCAAGGCGTGCCGCTGCTGTGCCATCCGGGCCACGGCGTCCAGACCGTGCCTCGATGCGTCGCCGATCGCCACGAGCACCCGGCCGTCCGGCAGCGGACGGCATTTGTACCAGTCGCCGCCCACCGCCGAGTCCGGCTCGGCCGGGCGGTACGACGCCGCCACCGTCAGGCCGACGGCGGCGAGCGCCTCCGAGTACGTGGGAAGGAGAGCCTCGCGCAGCGCGTCCGCGACCTGGCGCTCGGCCTCGGTCTGCCGTCGCGCCAGTCACGGACGCGAAGCAAGACCCGAGGTGAGCCGCACATGACCGCCGACCAGGCCGGACCCCGGTACACCGCACCCGGGCTCGTACAGACAGACCCGGCACAGACAGACCCCGTACCCGTCGTGATCATCGGCGCCGGGCCGGTGGGCGTGACCGCCGCCCTCCTCCTTGCCCGGCGCGGTATTCGCACCGTCATCCTGGAACGCCACCAGGACGTCTGCCCGCTCGACGAGGTGCGCCGCATCCTCCAGGCCGCAGGCGTGGGCGAGGAGTTCGCCGCGATCACCCGCCCCGCGAACGGACTTCGGCTGCTCGACGCCCGCCACCGGGTCATGGCCGAGTTCCGACGCTCCGAGCACGGCCGTCACGGCTACCCGCAGACCAGCATGTTCGACCAGCCCGAGCTCGAGCGGCTGCTGCGCGACGCCCTCGCCCGCCGCCCGGAGTGCGAACTGAGGGGCGGTGTCGAGGTCACCGGCGTCGGCCCGGACCCGGCCGGCCCCGTGCGCGTGACCTACCGCGACGACGACGGTGAGCATCACCTGTGGGCCGAGGCGGTCCTCGGCTGCGACGGCGCGGGCAGCCTCACACATACCGCCATCGGCGCCGAGTGAGAAGACCTGCGCTTCGAAGAACGCTGGACCGTCATCGACGTCCGCACGAAGGCCGTCGTCCGCTGCTGGGAAGGCGTCGACCAGGTCTGCGACCCTCACCGGCCGGCGACGTTCAGGCGCGTCGGTGAGGACCGCTACCGCTGGGAGTTCCGGCTGCCAGACGGGCAGCAACCGGTTCGCGAACTGATCGCCCCGTGGCTGTCGCCCTCGTACGACGGGGACTTCGAAGTCGTACGGGAGACGCAGTACACCTTCCGGGCGCGGGTGGCCGACCGGTGGCGCAGCGGACGGGTGTTCCTCCTCGGCGACGCCGCGCACCTCACCCCGCCGTTCAGTGGGCAGGGGCTGTGCGCGGGACTCCGTGATGCCTACAACCTCACCTGGAAGCTGGCCCGCGTCCTGGGCCAGGGCGGCGACGAGCGGTTGTTGGACACGTACGAGAGCGAGCGCAAGCCGCACGCACGGCACATGATCCGGCTCGCGGTCGCCATGGGCTGGGCCATGACCGGCGGCCAGGACGGCGCCGCCGCGCTGCGCCGCAGGATCCTGGCCGCGGCCTGCCGCATACCCGGCCTCACCGCGGCGGCGGGCCGCGACCTCAGCCCAACCCTGACCGCCGGGCCCCTCGTCCGGCGCCGTGTACGCAGGAGCCTCGTGGGCACCCACTGCCCCCAACCATGGGTGGTACTCGACGACCGGCGCCGCCGCCTCGACGAACTGCTCGGCGACAGCTTCACCGTCCTGACCGCCGCCGAACCCTCGCCCTCGCTGCGCGCCCTCGCCCACGGACTCGGCGTCCCGGCGATCCCCGTGGCCGACCTCCGTGACGACGGCACCCTCGCCGCCTGGCTGCGCGCCGGCCGGGCGGACGCCGTCCTGCTGCGCCCCGACCGCGTCGTCATGGACGTGATCCCGGCCGGCGGCCACGACTTCACCGACACCGCCGCCTGGGCATCTCTCCTGCACACCACGCGCAGCCCCGCCCCTTCCCCACGGACCGTAGAGAAAAGCCTGCTGAGGAGCGCCACACGATGACCAGGCCGTACCCGGAACCCTTCACGACGCCCGATCCGCAGGCCGTCGCCGACAGCCGCATCATGGACTTCGCCCGCCACGCCGGCGTGGACGGCACCGACTACGCCACCCTGCACCACTGGTCGGTCACCGACCTGGAAGGTTTCTGGGGCGCGGTGTGGGACTACTTCGACATCGACGGGGTCTCCCCGTACGAGCAGGTGCTCGCGGAGGAGCGGATGCCGGGCGCCCGCTGGTTCCCCGGCGCCACCCTCAACTACACGCACCACGCCCGGCGCAACCTTACCGACGACACCGTGGCGATCATCGCCCTCGCCGAGACCGGCTCCAGCCACGAGGTGACCGGCAACCGGCTGCGCGCCCAGGTCGCCTCCGTCGCCGCCACCCTGCGCGACCTGGGCGTCAGCAAGGGGGACCGGGTCGTGCGCTACCTGCCCAACACCCCGCACGCGATCGTCGCTTTCCTCGCCACCGCGAGCCTGGGCGCCGTGTGGTCGGTCTGCGGGCAGGACTACGCCCCCAAAGCCGCCGCCGACCGCTTCGCCCAGCTCGAACCCACCGTCCTGATCTCCGCCGACGGCTACCTCTTCAACGGCACCACCCCCGACCGCCGCGACGCCACCCTCGAACTCGCCGGTGAGCTGCCGACGCTGAAGGCCGCGCTGCTGGTGGACCACGTGGGCCTGCCGTGGCCGACACACACGTACCCGTCACTCGTGGTGCCGTGGGAGGAAGCCTCCACCCGCACCGAGGAACTCACCTGCGCACCGGTGCCGTTCGACCACCCGCTGTGGATCGTGTTCTCCTCGGGCACCACCGGCCTGCCCAAGGGCGTCGTCCACGGCCACGGCGGCGTCCTGCTCGAACATCTCAAGACCCTCGGCCTGCACTCCGACCTCGGCCCCGGCGACCGCGCCTCCGCCTACCCCTGGGTCCGCCACCACGTCGGCGACCACGTCCTGCTCGCGTCCACCAGCGGCGGCACGGACGTCGTCTCCGGCTTCGCCGGCAGCGCCCCCAGCACACCGGTCTGGGCAGGAGAGCTCTCAGCACCCCACCTGGGCGTGGCCCTGGCCGCGTACGACGCCGAGGGCCTCCCGATCGTGGACCAGGTCGGCGAACTGGTGGTCACCCGCCCGATGCCGTCCATGCCGCTGTACTTCTGGAACGACCCCGACGGCACCCGCTACCGCGACGCCTATTTCTCCTCCCACCCCGGCGTCTGGCGGCACGGCGACTGGATCACACTCACCGGACACGGCTCCGTGATCGTCCACGGCCGCTCCGACAGCACCTTGAACCGCAACGGCGTACGTCTGGGCAGTGCCGACATCCACGACGTCGTCGAACGCCTCCCCGAGATCACCGAGGCCCTCGTCATCGGAGCGGAGGAACCCGACGGCGGCTACTGGATGCCCCTGTTCGTGGTCCTCGCAGCGGGTGTGACCCTGGACGACCCACTCCGCGAGAAGATCAAGGATGCGATTCGGACGGGTGCCTCACCCCGCCACGCCCCCGACGAGATCCTGGAAGTCCCCGGCATCCCGCACACCCGCACCGGCAAGAAACTCGAAGTCCCTGTCAAACGCCTCCTTCAGGGCGCCCCGGTCGAGCAGGTCGTCAACCCGGCAGCCGTGGACGCCCCCGACCTCATCGATTACTTCGCCCGCCTGGGTGCCGAACGCCGGGGCCGGTCGACATGACAGCAGCGCAGATCGCCCTCGCCGTCGTCCTGACCCTGGTCTTTCTGCCCCTGGGAGCGGCGAAGATCGCCGCGGTGCCGTTCATGCGCCAGGCGGCAGCGCACCTCGGCATGTCGCCGGGCCTCTACCGCGTCGTCGGCGCCCTGGAAATGGCCGGAGCCGTCGGGCTGGTACTCGGACTGGCTTCCGCCCCCATCGGAGTGGCCGCCGCAATCGGGCTGGCGCTGCTGATGACGGCGGCCGCAGTAGTCCACCTGCGCCACCCCGACCCGCTCGTGCGGGCCCTGCCCGCTGCCGTCTTGGCCCTGACGGCGGTGGCGTACGCCGGGGTGGAGATCGGTACCGGCTGACGGCCCGCAGCGTGCGCTGACGCGCGCGGCGGCCCGTCGACACCTTCGCACTCACGGTTCTCCTGTCCGCAGCGCTCGGAGCGCGGAGACGGTCCTTCCCCCTTCCAGATCAGCGCCACCGACGGCCGGGGCGGCCGGGGTACGGCTTGTTTCGGTTCAGTCGACCTGGGCGGTTAGCCGTCTCAGGAAGGCGAGCCCGAGGTGCCTGGCGGGCGAAAGCCCGGCTCAGGCGCCTCTTGGCGTGCCTCTAGAAGAAGCCGAGCTTCTTCGGCGAGTAGGACACCAGCGGGTTCTTGGTCTGCTGGGGGTATACGCGGCGCGTGACCGCTGGCCTGCGGAAACGGCCGCGATTCGACCAAGCCGCAGGCGGCTGGTCCGCGACGCCCGGATCTTGGTCTGCAGGGCGCCTTCCGCTATCCAACATGCCGAGATGGAGAAAGCCACCAGGGCTTGGACGGCAGAGCGGGCAGAGGGCGGCGCGCGTCGGCCGCCACCGGGGCGGCGGCACGCGAACCGGACCGCCGATTTTCGGTGATCCGGCTCTCGCCCGGTCAGGGGGCGGCGACGAAAGTGATGCGACCCAGCGCCGGGGAGCGGCGAGGGCGCTCGTCGAGGTGGTGGCCTCGAGGTGGTCGACCAGGGCTTCCGGGTCTGTGACCTCGCCACCTTCGCACGTGGTGATGTCGCCGAAGACGGTGAAGCCGTTGCCGCCGTTCGCGAGGAACTCGTTCACGATTACCCTGCCCACGATGGCGCGTAGGGCTCTGGCCGGCCGCCCTCTGCAACCGTGCGTCGAGCTGCTGCGTCCAGAGGGCATGAGGGAAAACGCCCCAGGGCGGACTGGTATAAAGCCGAAGGGCGAGCGCCGGGCCAGGTGCTTCCTCGCCGGCCTCGGTGCAGCGATCGGGCTGGCTGTCTGGGCACCAAGGGCCGCCTTCAGTATCGACGGGGGATTCGAGGGCCACGCCCGCGATCTGAGCGTGGTCTTCGTCGACCTGCCACTCATCCTGCTCGGCGGCGCGCTTGTGCCGCTCTTCTCCTGGGCTTTGGCCATCAGGCGGGTGCCTCCTTGGGCTGCGGCAGTCGCGGCCTTGGCCGTGCTCGCGCTCGGGGTGTGGGGTCTTACCGAGTGGTGGACCCCCCGTCAGCATCCAGACCCCGGCTACGACATACCCGGGATGTGACAGCGTTCAAGTGTCGCCACACCACCGTCCCGCAGGGCGAGCGCTGCCCGATACGGCACTAGGCCGGGTGTCGGAAGGGCTCTAGTGACCGGGGACGGAGAATCGTCGGCACCTCGCCCGGCTTTTGCTGCGGTCGCCGATGCCGAGACGAACCGCACCCTGGTCAGGAGCGGGGTCAACCACGGATCGATCGAGGTGGAGAACATTTCGACTCAGGTCACTAGCCGACGGAGACAACCTGGTCGGGACGGCCATCCGGGGTGATGGTCACTTCGTGGACCGCGCCTCCCTCCGTGGTCTGCTTCTGGCGGTTGCGGGCCTGGTCAGCCTTGTCCGGGATGGTGCAGCGGATTCCGCGGCGGCGCAGGTAGGCGCGGTTTTTGCGGGAGGCGTACGCCTTGTCGGCCCGCACTCGATCGGGGCGGACGCGTGGCCGGCCCGGTCCGATGCGGGGCGCGCGGACCTTCTTCAGCACGGGTTCGAACTGCGGCGAGTCGCCGCGCTGCCCCGCCGTGATCACGATTGCCATGGGCTTCTGGCCCTGTTCGACGGCCAGGTGCAGCTTGGTGGTGAACCCGCCGCGTGAGCGTGCCAGCCGTGATCATGGGGCTCGTTGAAGATGCCGCCCGGCGGTTCCTTCTGCAGGTCGCCCTGCTTGCGGGCCCCGGTCGCATGCTGATGGGTGCGGCACACTGTGGAGTCGACGCTCAGGTCCCACGTCATCCCACCCTTCGCGTCGGCCAGGGACTGGAGCCGGGTGAGGATCCGGTGCCAGGTCCCGGTCCGCTGCCACCGGCGGAACAGGTCGTAGATCCGGCTCCACGGTCCGTACTCAACGGGCACATCCCGCCACGGAGCACCGGTCCGGACCCGAAACCGTATGCCGTCGATCAGCCGCCGCCGAGGCCGGACCGGCGGCTGGCCTGCCTTCATGCCCTTCGGCAGCAACGGCTCCAGCGCCGCCCACTGCTCGTCCGTGAGATCTCCCCGCCCCATGGACCGTGATCATTCACAGTCCAAGATCCACTTTCGACACGCGGCCTAGTTGTTGCGGGTCATGACGTCGCCGTCTGGGGCAAGGTGAACCTCGACCGGTTCGACCTCGACCGACCGGCCCGCACGACGCGGAACGCCGAAGTGGCGCCCGGTGGGAACCGGGCGCCACTTCGGCGTTTTCCTTCCGTACCGCTACCGCTCCTGGTCAGAGGGGTGGCAGGCCGTCCTCGTAGCCCTCGACCTCATAGTTCCTGAGCATCTTGGAGACGGGCTCCCTGAGGTTTCCCCGGAGGAACGGGACCGCGTTGTCCAGGTACTCACGGGCGTCGAGGAGGCTCTCCAGGACCTGGAAGTACACCGCGCCACGGGTGTACTCGGTGTCCACTTCATAGACCTCTTCGACGAAGCCGAAACACCGCCTCAGCAGGTCCTCGTCCCGCTCCGGCGCCGCCAGGGCGGGCTGGAGGACGGGCCTGACCAGCCCGTCGAGCAGGATCCCGTAGAGGTCCAGGTCGGTGTCCGAGGCCGGCAGCGCCTCGATCGGCGCGCCCCCGTCCCCGTTTGCGTCCTCGTCCTCGTACATCTCCTCCAGGCCGGCCCTCGTCTCCGGAACCCTATCGAGCAGCTGCCCGAGGAAATGGTCCGCGATCATTCCTGATCACCCTTTCTGTCAGGCCACGATGGGAGCGGGACATCCGTCGCCGAAGAGCGCACAGCGGACGCTGTATCCCGACATCGACTCGCTCATCCCGAGGGGGTCCAGGAGCGAGTCGACAGCCGACTTGGACGCCTCTCCCCAACCGTAGTTGTAGACGTCCACGGGGTACGACAGGACGCCGACCCCGGCGCCGGCCACGCCGAACGCCTTGCCGAAGCCCCTCAGGTTGCTCCCCTCACCCTTCCTCACCGGCGGTCTGAAGGGCACTGGCTCGAATTCCGTGCCGGTGAGCGGGGAGAGGGCCGCCGTCTTCAGGACCGCGTTCCGGGCCTTCTGCATGGCCGACTTCATCTTGGGGTCGCCGTCCACCACGGTCTGGATCTTGCCGGTCTTGTCCGGCGCGTTGAGGGCGTTCCACAGCTCCGCCGCCTCCGCGCGGGCCAGTCTCATCTCGGCGTCGGTGAGGAGGTCCTTGTCCTTGCCCAGTCCGGCCCTGGCCTTGGCGTTCTTCTCCAGGATGTCCCCGAGGCTGTTCAGGGTCTCCCAGCCCTTCTGGGCGTGCCAGCGATTCGTGCCCGCCAGCTGCGTGCCCGTGTCCATCTCGTGGAGCAGGGCTGTCGCGATCTTCCCGTCTCCGGTGACCGTCTTGGCCGTGGGCTTGGCGTAGATCTGCGCGAGCGCGCCCGCCAGGGCCTTGTTCTCCACGACGGGGATCGGAGCGCGCGGCTTGTTGTAGTCCGGGATGAAGGAGGTGATCGGAGGGAAGGGCGTGCCCGCCCACATGTCCTGGCGCTGGCGAGACCAGTAGTTGTACTCGTCCGGGTCGCGCAGGCCCGTCGGGTCGCTGCGGGAGATCGGGCTGTTGTGGCTGTACGCGTACCCGTTCATCTGGAGCGGGTCGGCGTGGTCCACGACGGGGTCGGCGGAGACGAACCGGCCGGCGGCATGGTCGTACTCGCGTGCGCCCATGTGGGTCAGGCCCGAGGCGTCGTCGATGCCGACACCCAGGTAGGTGCGGTTGTTCGGCCAGGCCGCGGGCTTGGCTCCGCGGAGGTCGCCGTACGGCTTGAAGGTCCGGCGGGTGATCTGCTGCCCGGCCGCCAGGGCGATGACCGTGTTGACGGTGCCCTGGTGGTCGGAGAGGAGGACGTCCAGCTTGTGGCCCGTCGGGGCGCCGTTCAGCGCTGTCCGGATCACCGCGGGGGCGCCGGACTGGGAGTAGGTGCGGGTGGCCCTGGTGACGTTGCCCGCGGCGGTGGTCAGCTCGGTCTCGCCCAGGTGGAGGACGCTGCCCGAGGGCGTGTTCTCCAACAGGCGGTTGCCGTCCGCGTCGTAGACGTACTTCGTCGTGACGCCCTTGTCCTTGATGGTCTCCAGACGGTTCTCGGCGGTCCAGACCAGGTCCTGGGTACCGCCGGGCAGGGTACGGGTGGTGGTGTTGCCCGAGGCGTCGTACGCGTACGTGCTCGCGGCCCCCGCCTGCGTGGAGGCGACCGAGGTCATCGTGTGCGGCTGCGCGAGGTACGGCGGGGTGGTCCCGTTGCCGGTGACCGTCTTGCCGTACCCGTAGGTGCGCTTGACGTCCTGGGCCGCGTCGCCCGCGGGGTCGTGGTTGATCAGGGTGGTGCGGTTTCCGACGATGTCGAAGGTGTAGCTGTCGAAGTAGCCGGTGGCACCGCCGGAGACGGTACCGGCGACCGGGGCCGCGGCCTTCAGGGAGTCGGTGAGCGCCGTGTCCGGGGCCGTGGTGTCACTCGCGGTGTCCGGGGCGGCCGCGACAGGTCCGCGGACGGCCTTCGCGTCGGACCGGTAGCCCCAGGACCAGCCGCCCGGGCTCTGGCAGGCGGCGCCGCCCGCGGCGTTCGCCAGGTTCGACGTCCAGGCGTGGACGAGCTCGCCCATCGCGTCGTAGGTGTAGCACTGATTGTCGTTGGTGGAGACGCCCGCGTCGGTCATCTTCCGGCCGAGCGAGGTGATCTTGCCCGCGTAGTCGTACGAGTAGCGGGTGTCCAGCACCCGGTAGGAGTTGGCGGTCTCCCGGTCCACGACGGTACGGCGGACCTGCCGGGTGTTGTCGTGCAGGAAGTTGGTCGTCCACACCCGGTTGGGCTGCGGGCCGCTGACGGTCCGCAGGGGTTCGCCGTACGGCGAGTAGGTGACGTCCGCCGTGTACCAGGTGGCGCCCGAGGTGGACTCGGCCAGGCCGTCGCTGTTGTAGCGGGTGACGACCTTCTCCGCGGCGAGACCGCCCGCCGCCGGGAGGGTGGTGGTGAGGGGCTTGCCGCCCGGGGTGTACGTGTAGCCGTAGGTGTAGGTGCCGGAGACGCCCGTGGTCATCGCGTTCGCCGGGATCACCGTCTGCCGGCCGGTGGGCCGGCCGCCGATGTCGTACCCGGTGACGCGGCTGACGTAGTCGCCGCTCGGGTCGTGGCGGACCGAGGAGACGAGCAGGCCCACGCCGCCCGGCAGGGTGTCGTAGGTGAACTCCTTGGCAGGTGCGGCGCCCGCCGACCCGTACCGGACCGACGTCACCCGGCCGAGCTCGTCGTATGCGCTGAACGTGGAGTTGCGGGCGTCGACGGTGCCGGTGACGCGGCCGGCCTCGTCGTAGGTCATCGACGCGGTACCGCTGTCGGGGTCGGTCCGCTCCACGACCTGGTGCCGGGCGTCGAAGACGAACGACCACGCGTTGCCCGCCGGGTCGGTGATCTTGGTGCGATTGCCGCGGGCGTCGTACTCGTACGTGGTGGCGCGGTTCGTGGACGAGTTGGAGTCGGTGTAGTGAAGGATCTTCGTCACGCGACCGAAGGCGTCCCGGTACGTCTTGGTCGCGGGATCGCTGACGCCCGCCGGCCGGATGTACGTGGTGTTGTCGCCGTACGTCGTGGAGGTGTTGTTCAGGAACGTGTCACCGTGGTAGGTGGCCACGCGGATGGTGCGCTCCAGGCCGTCGTAGAACGTCCGGGTGAGGCTCGGGACCAGCGTGTTGGACTTGCGCTTGAACAGGCTGCTGGTCGGGGCGCCCAGGGTGAGGTACTGGCTGCTCTGCTCCCAGGGCAGCCCGTGGTCGTTGTAGCGGGTGTCCACGATGATCCGGCCGGGCCCGTGGGCCTCGGACTGGGTCTGGACCTGCCGCATCAGCCCGTCGTAGATCGTGACGTGGGTGTCGTAGGTCCCGTTGTCCTTGATGGTCTTGACGGTCACCGTCGACGGCTTGAGGACCGTCGGGGAGGCGTCGGCCATCTGGTAGGAGATCTGCACGTCCGGCGTCTGGGTGCCGGAGGACCGGGTGGCCGACCAGCCCTTCACGAGCCGGCCGAAGACGTCGTACTCGTTGCGCACGACACGGTTGTTGGGGTCCGTGACGGTGAGCGGCAGGCCGCGTCCGGGGTCGAAGGTGGTGACCGTCGCGTGGCCCTTGGCGTTGAGGCTCGTGGTCGAGGTGACCGGGCCGCCGGTGTCGCCGGGCGTGTACTGGGTCTCCGTCGTGCCGGTGCCGGGCTGGGTCACCTTGCGGACACGGCCCAGCGGGTCGTACTGCGTGGTGACGGACTGGGTGTACCCGGTGCCCGCCGCGTCGGCCTCGGAGACCGAGGTCGCGAGTCCCTTGACCGGGGTGGCGCCGTAGGCGAGCCCGTCGTAGGAGGTGCGGGTGGCGCTGACGAGCTGGGTGGCCGGGTCCGCCGCGCCGTAGGAGGCGCACGAGGTCGCCACCGTGCGGACGGCCTTGGGCAGGCCGACGAGACCGACGGCGGGGTTGCCGGTGTACTCGGTCTTGGTGCAGCTGTATTCGCTGAGCGTCTCGCCGGTGCCGTTCGGCTTCACCAGCGCGGTCTGCGTCTCCAGGGGCAGGCCGGTGGCCTGGTCGGCCGTGGTGGAGGTGCGGATGGCCTGCCAGGAGGCGCCGACGGTCTGGATCTCGTCGTTCTGCTTGACGCCGACGCGGTGGGCGAGCAGCGGGCCGGAGCCGCCGTCACGGGCCCGTGAGGCCGTCTGGACGGACCACGGAATGGCCGTGGTGCGCTTGAGGATGCGGCCGCCCGCACCGCTGTAGACGATCGACTCCGCGGTCTGTCCCGCGTACTGGGGCGCGTCGTCGGCGGCCAGGGTCACCTTGCCGGTGGAGTCCTTGACCACGCCGCCGGTACCGCGGAAGTAGCGGGTGACGTTGTACGACTGCGATTCGGGGTCGGTGCTCTTGGAGCTCTTGACCTCGCCGCCCTTGATCGTGGTCACGGTCTGGTAGCCGCGCCAGTCGCTCCAGGTGCGCAGGTCGGGCTTGGTGAACTCGTCGTCGCTCTTGGACCAGGCGGCGTCGGCGTACTTGTACTGGGTGACGACCTGCTTGGACAGGCCGGTGATCCGGTCCGTCTCGATGACCTTGGCCACGACGTACTTGTTGAACCAGGCGAGCTTGGGCAGCTTCTCCTCGCCGTCCGGGGACCAGCGCACCGGGTAGCAGGTGCCGTGGTTGGCCTCGGGGGCGACGGACGGCTGGGTCACGCAGCCGCCGGTGTAGACGACCTCGATGTCACCGCCGTGCTCGGTGGCGACCACGCCGATGCGCGGCCGCCTGAAGCCGGGGCGGGCGTCGTTCGCGGACCGGGGCACCAGGTTGGGGAGCTGCTGGTCCTTCAGACGCCGCAGCGGGTCCTTCGGGGCCATGTCGTTCGGGTCGACCACGAACTCCTTGAAGCTGACCCCCGACTTGGACATGAGGACGGCGCTGCTGGAGCCGGGTGCGTAGGCGTACCGCTGGATGGAGCTCAGCCACAGGCCCGGGGAGGTGTCGTACCAGTCGCGCGGGAAGGAGTGGTTGAGGACATAGGAGTCGATCTTCTGGAGACCTGTGGTGCCGGGCCGGTGGCCGTAGGTGACGATCTTGCCCAGGCGCAGCCGGTTCCAGAAGGAGGGGAAGGACGGGCAGAGCTTGGAGTCCGCCTTGCAGTTGAGGTTGCCGGGGCTGTCCCACCAGGGGCGGAAGGCGGCCGGGTCCCCGGTCTTGTCGAAGTTCTCCGAGGCGCAGACCGTGCCGTCCTCCAGGCAGCGCTGCGACAGGTAGAAGTCGACCTTGGCCGTGGGGGTGCCGCCGAGGTTGTCGTTGCGCAGGCCGTACTCGATGGAGTCCGGCAGGCCGCCCCGGGTGTACTGCTCCGGGGTCTTCGTCTTCTTGTTGACCGCGTAGTAGTTGGTGGACGCGTGCCAGTTGACGATCATGGCGTTGCCATGGACGTCCACGGCCTTGTCCAGACCCCAGTGCCAGGCCTGCTGCTTCTTCGTGGAGGTGTTGCAGCGGGAGTCGGCGAAGGCGGTGGCGTGGCAGGGCTCGCCCGGGTGGTTACCGAAGACGGGGGCGGTGAACACCGAGTCGGTGTCCGCGTGGCCGCCGCCGACGGCGTTGAGGCCGAAGTAGTACTTGGTGCCCTCGCGGGTGGTCACCTCCCAGTACTCGCCGTCGTTGTCGGGGTTGGTGCCGCCGGTCTTGAGCTCGACCCGCAGGCCGTCGTCCTTCTCGGGACGGTAGAGATCGGGCTCGCCCGGTCCCGGGGTGCCCACCCGGACGAGTTCGGTGGTCTGCCCGTTCAGGGACATCACCGCGTTGTACGAGGTCCAGCAGAGGTCGTGGGTCTGCTGCTTCTTCGCGGTGTTGTTGGGTGCCTCGCCGCCGACCTCCTTGGTGTCGTCCTTGCAGGTGCGGTAGCGGCGCTCGATGTGACCGGGGTTGTAGTCCCAGCCCTCGCCGACCCAGGACGCCTGGGGCGAGGAGGTCGCGGTCTTTCCGTCCACCGCCTGGGAGTTGTACTCAAGGGCGATGCTCGGTGCGGGTCCCGCCGGGGTGGGGGGCACGGACACCGGGTACGACCAGGTGAAGGCTCCGGCGGAGCCGCCGGCCGCCCACTTGCCGCTGGAGGCGAGGGGGGTCGCCTTGAACGAGCCGCCCTCGCCTGCGCCCGAGTCCACGGCACCCACGACGGCCTTGTCGCCGCCCGCGGCCACCGGGGTGACGTAGGCGGCCTGCATGACGCCCGAGGGGGCGGGGGCGGCCGGGGCGGAGACGGGGGCGACGGTGCCATCGGCCGCCGTGTCCACGGTGGCCGTGACGGACTTCGTCACGGGGTCGTTGACCGTCTCCAGCTCCTCGTACGCCTGGCACTCCTCGACGTCGGGGGTGGTCAGGTAGCACTCGGGGAACTGCACCAGGCGCAGCCGGGAGGCCCAGTCGGCACCGTAGAGGTTCTGGTAAGCGGCGTAGTCCAGCTGGACAGCGACGGGCACCGAACCAGTGGCGGGTGCGGTCACGGTCAGCAGCGCGCCGTCGACGCCCTGCGCGACGGGTGCCGTACGGTCCTGGACCGCGACCTGCCAGGTGCCCGTGGGGGCGGCTTCGCCCGTGGCCTGGCCGAGCTTGACGGGCAGGTCGTCGGCGGGCCGGAACGCTACGGGGGTCGCCGATGCGGCGCCGGCCATGGCGGTTGACGCGGTCGCGGTGGCCGCGGTGCCCTGCGTGAACACGGCGGGCTCGACGGCCCCGTCACCGGTGAGCGCGGTGGGCTGCACCGGCGCGTCGAATTCGACGGTGCCGACACCGGCTGCGGGCGGCGTGACCGTGCCCGCGGGTGCCTCGGCGAGGTTGAGCGGGGCCTTGGTCCCGATGTGGTCGAGGCCGGTGCTGCCGTCCTTCTCGGGGACGAAGTTCCGCTTCTGCAGCGCGTCGAGGGCGAGCGAGTCGCGCGGGACCTCGGCGCGTGCGGGGTCCGGCGGTTGCGCCATCGCCGTGGCCGGAAGAAGTAGGGCGATCAACGCGGCGCTTGACGGCACGAGGTAAGTGCGAAGGCGTCTTCGGACGGATGGGTTTGCTGGCACGCGAGTCCCCCCGGACTGCTGAAGCGGAATCTGGGCAGGGCCCGGCCCGCCCAGGTGTCACAGGACAGGCGCGATTGTGCGCAGCTCACCAGCCGTAAAACCAGCGTAAGAATGATCAAGTGACAGTGATCACGTTACGTAGCAGGCAGCAGTGGCGTGAAAGGAAGGAATACGATGCAACCGCAGTTTTCGGGATAGTCGCTTGGATTGAAGCTCAAACCGATCACCACGCTGCAGCACTGCTGTAATCCCTCTAAATCGCCTGCACTTCAGGGTAGCTATTGCACTGTTTGGTCGTTTTGGAGAGTGCGGCGAGAGTGGCCGGGGGCCTCTCCTCTCGGCACCGAGTCGCGGTTCCTTCGCTCGCCGGTGCTGCCGCTGGACACTCTTCGCAATCGAACGCGGTGACGGGATCCCTCCCCCGTGGGTGATGATCTGCTGGCACCGGAATGGGTTCGGTCTGCCGCCGTGCGGCCGGGCCGGAGGGGGAAGGGGAATCCTGCTCATGATGAGCAAATGGCGCCGCATGTCCGGACGAAGAACGGTCGCGGCTGCCGCGGCTGCCGTCGTTCTCGCCTCGGGGCTGGCGTATGTCGGCCTCGACAGGGACGAAGAAGCACTGGATTCGGCCAAGTTGCCGGGTGGTCGGCAGTCGGCTCCCCTCACTGAGGGCCAGGCCGCCGTGCAGGCCCGCCGGACCGGGAAGCCCGTCGAGGCGACCGCTCTGCGCACGCCGTACTCCACCACGTGGGCGAAGCCAAACGGCTCGCTGATGCGGCGCGTCCACTCGACTCCCGTACGCGCCAAGGCCGACGGCGTCTGGAGGCCCATCGACACCGACCTCAAGCGGGTGGCCGGCGGCTGGTCGCCCAAGGCGACGAACACCACCATGGTGTTCTCCGGCGGCGGCAAGGCCGCCGCGCAGCGGGCGACGCGCGCGGTGCGCCGGGTCTCGCTCATGCCGGCCAAGGGCATCACCCCCGGCACGGGCAACACTCTCGCCACGATCGACGTGGGCACCCACTCCATCGTGCTGACCTGGCCCGAGACCATTCCGACGCCGATCGTCGACGGTCCCCGCGCGCTGTACCCAGAGATCCTTCCGGGGGCCGACCTGGTACTGACCGCCGGCGACAACGGCTTCGCCCAGCTGCTCGTCGTCAAGAACAAGGCGGCCGCCGCCGACCCGCGCGTGGCTCGGCTGGCGTACGGCCTGTCCTCGACCACCCTGAGCTTCGAGCTCGACGCGGTCACGGGCGTCGTGTCCGCCGTGGACGAGGGCGGCGAGGACGTCGCGGAGTCCCCGACTCCGCTGATGTGGGACAGCGCGGGCGTTCCCGCGCAGACCGACGGGCAGGCCGGCAGCGATGCCACCGCCCCGGCCGAGGTGCTGCCCGCGGAGTCCGCGGGGACCGCCCCGGCGGAGCCCGAGGAGTCCGAGTCGCCCACGCCCGAGCCCTCGGACTCGGTGGTCGACGACGACGCGGGAGACCCCTTCAAGGAGGTCCTCCCCGGCGCCTCCGACGAGGCGCCGGACCCCGCCGAGACCGGCGGCGACTCGACCCTGCCGCCCGTACCCGACGAGCCCACTCTTGAGCCCACACAGTCCGGAGCGGCCGCGACACTGTCGCTGGCCTCGCTCAACGGCCCCCAGCCGGACTCCCACGGCACACTGGTCGAGACGCATCTCGACGGCGGCAACTGGGTGCTCATCCCGGACCAGGAGTTCCTCAACGATCCGAGCACGGTCTACCCGGTCTTCGTCGACCCGTCGGTCAGCAAGCACACGAACGACTGGACGACGGCGTACAGCCGGCACCAGAACGCGAGCTTCTACAACGGCAAGAACTTCAACAAGGGCGGCACCGACGAGGCGCGCGTCGGCTACGAGTCCGACACCTGGGGCACCTCCCGTTCGTTCTTCACCATCGACTGGGACGCCGACCTCAAGGGCGCGAAGGTCGAGAAGGCAATCCTGCGGACCCTGAACACGTATTCCTGGTCGTGCAACAAGCGCAGCATGTCGGTACACCAAACGGGCGCTATCAGCTCGAAGACGAACTGGAAGAACGCTCCGTCGATGAACGACGGGAACCAGATCGGCCGCGACAGCTTCGCGCATGGCTACAAGACCGGCTGCCGTGACGAATACGTGGCGTTCGACGTGAAGTCCACGGCGCAGAAGGCCATGGACTACGGCTGGCCCACGCTCACCCTGGGCTTCAAGGCCACCAACGAGCACGACCAGTTCGCGTGGAAGAAATTCCGCGCCAACGGCGGCCACGACCCCTACATCGACCTGCACTACAACCGGCCCCCGGACGCACCGACCGGCCTGGACCTTGATCCGGACCTGAGCTGCGACACCACCGCCCCGTACATCAGCCTCGGCGCGTCCCAGCTCACACTGTGGGCGAGCGCCAAGGACAAGGACGGCAACCTGGGCTCGGTGGACTTCACGCTGTGGGCGAGCAAGCTCGGTTCCAGCGGTCCGAACCTGCTCGGCGGCGCCGGACGCAAGGGCGTGGGCAGCAGCACCAGTTCGGCCACGGTCTACGCCGGCCCGTTCCAGACCGGCAGCACCGGGCTCAGCCTGGTCAACGGCGAGACGTACTCGTGGCGGGCGAAGTCCGTGGACAAGTTCGGTTCCAGCTCCGCCTATTCGCCCGCCAAGGTCCCGTGCCGGTTCGTCTTCGACAACCAGCGGCCCACGGCCCCGACGGTGAAATCGACCCAGTTCCCGGACGGCGACGCCTCGGACAACGGCTTCGGCAACCAGCCCGAAGACTCCACCTGGAGCACGGTGAAGTTCGGCACCGCTGGATCCTTCACTCTCAAGGCAGCCCAGACGGACGTCGTGAAGTTCGAGTACGGCTTCAACCAGGGAGCGGTACAGGCCTCGGTGGCGCGCACCGCGGGCGCGGCGGTCACGACCGAGACGACGCTCAGCGGCGTCAAGCCGCCGCAGGCCGGCCCGAACGTCCTCTACGTGTGGGCCGTGGACGGCGCCGGGCACCGCTCGGATCCGGCGAAGTACCTCTTCTACGTCACCCCGCGCGACAAGGCTGACGCCCCCGGCGACTTCACCGGTGACGCCCTGCCCGACATGTTCATCGTGGACGGCAACGGCAAGCTCCGCATGTACCCTGCGGAGGCGACCGCCGCAGACCCGGCCAAGGGCACCGGCGACATCGGGTACTCGATGTCTGGCGCCTACCGGGCCAACCCGGCCAGGAACCCGGACGGCACCGACAACCTCCCGATGTACGTCGGCACGCCGTCGGGTTACTGGAACGGCGCGCTCATCACCCACCTGGGCGATGTCTACGGCGGCGACGGCCTGCAGGACCTGGTCGCGAGGCTGGAGGGCAAGCTCTGGGTGTACCCGGGTGACGGCTACGGCGCGGTCAACACCGACAGACGGCAGGAGATCCTCCTCCCGGCGGGCACCCCGGACCCGGCGACCTTCACCCAGCTCGTCTCCGTCGGGGACGTCACGGCCGACGGCAAGCCGGACTTCTTCGTGACGGTGGGATCCGACCTCTGGGCGCTGATCGGCTACAACGGCGCGACGGTGGAGAAGACCGTCAGGGTGGCGTCGACCGTGTGGAGCGACCGGGACGTCGTGTCGGTCATGGACATCACCGGCGACGGGGTGATCGACATGATCTACCGCAATGACACGGCCGGCAAGCTCTACCTGCGGGTGGGCAAGCCGGCGGCGGGAGGGGGCCTGGACCTCGCCTCAATGGCCTCGGCCGCCGCTTCCGCCTCGCCGAACGGCATCGACATCACGTACGGCGCGAGCGGCTGGCAGGCCGCCAACGTCCGGCTGCTGCTGGGCACTCCGGACGTCAACGGCGACGGCATCCCGGACATCTGGACCATCCGGGGCGACGGCGCGGTCCGCTTCTACGCCGGCACTCGGGGCGAGATGACCCATGCCGGAACGCAGATCGTCGGCAACAGCGACGGGGTGGGCTGGAAGAACAAGCAGGCCATCGGCTGACCGTCAATGGCACCCGGGGCCCGGCCGGATTCCGGCGCTGTTGGCGAATCCGGGCCTGAGCGGGGCGTCGGCCTTCACGACCTGGTTGTGGTCGTGAAGGCCGACGTTGTGTTCGGGGGGCGTCCGTGTCGTTGCGTGTGGAGGAGCCCGGAGAGGTTCCGGCCGGGACGGTACGGGTGTGCGGCGGTACCGAAGCGGTGCCGCGGGCGTCGTCGTGGACATGGTGGGAGTGGGTGGCATCGCCCTCGGCGCGACAGGCGATGAGGCGTGCGACCTGGGCGGCGCTGCCATCGCGCCACCGGCACACCGCGTCTGTCGTCGCCCGGTCGGCGGGCGGGCGTGGATCGCGCAGTGCGCCTCGTCGACCAGTCCATGCAGGAGTGGGACCGCGTCAGCCGGGGCGGGGCGCCTTCGGCGTGAGCCGGCGTTTTGGTCTGTGGTCAGTCCGGAAGCGCTGGACAGGAGCGGGATAGCGGCGGGAGGAACTGAGAGCTTCGCCGCGAACCCGGCCCTGCCCTAGGTGTATTGCCCTGTGAGGTTGGGGACGCGGCTGGCGGGTGGTTTGCCTGCGAGCGCGGTGTGTCCGCGGTGGTGATTGTAGGTGTGCAGCCAGCTGGGGAATGCGTCGCGTCGTTGCTGCTCTGAGTGGTAGGGGCGGGCGTAGGCCCACTCGTCGAGGAGGGTGCGGTTGAGGCGTTCGACCTTGCCGTTGGTCTGGGGTCGGTAGGGCCGGGTTCGCTTGTGGGTGATCCCGGCTGCCGTCAGGCTGTCGCGCCAGTCGCGGGAGCGGTAGCAGGAGCCGTTGTCGGTCAGGACGCGTTCCACGGTGATCCCGACGCTGGTGAAATAGGCGTGGGCCCGCTGCCAGAAGGCGGTGGCGGTCTCCTTCTTCTCGTCGGTGTGGATCTCGCTGTAGGCGAGGCGGGAGTGGTCGTCGACGGCGGTGTGGATGTAGCTGTAGCCGGCGTTCTTGCGGGTCTTGCGGCCGGCCTGGCGGCCCAGCACCCTGTGGCCGCCGCCGTCGGGGATGTTGCCGAGCTTCTTGATGTCCACGTGCACCAGTTCGCCGGGCTTCTCGCGTTCGTAGCGGCGTATGTTCCGGCCGGTTGCACGGTCCAGATGGGTCAGACGGGCCAGCCCGAACCGGGTCAGGACCCGGTGCACGGTTGAGGGCACCAGTCGCAGGTGGTGGGCGATGCGGGCCGGGCCCCAGCGCCGCAGGACACGGACCTTGATGATTCGCCGCTCGGTGCGGGTCGGGGTCCGCCCGGGACTGTGACGAGGGCGTGAGGATCGGTCGGTCATGCCCGCTTCGCCGTCGTGGCGGTAGCGGGCAGCCCACCGCTGGGCTGTGGTCGGTGAGACCTGGAAGCGTTCGGCGGCACGCCGCAGCGGCCAGCCGTCCTCAACCACACAGCGGGCCAGACGCAGGCGCCCGGTCTCGGTCAGGGGTGCATTACGGTGGGGCACGAGGGCCTTTCGGTCAGGTGTAGACGTCGCAATCCACACCGAACCGGAAGGCCCTCACCTGTTCAAGATCCCTCCACCGAGACCTGGCTCACCCGTCCACAACCTCCCAAGACAGAACACCTAGGGAGGACGAGCGAGACGCTCCTGACTGGCGAAATCCCAGGTCAGGCGCCTTCTTTCGTTCCGCTAGAAGAAGCCGAGCCTCTTCGGTGAGTACGACACGAGCAGGTTCTTCGTCTGCTGGTGGTACAGGCGGGACATCCTCCTGACCAGCGCGAATGACCCTTCGGCTCGGCAGTTGTGCGATGTTGGACCGTACTCGGGCCCGATCGAGTGCCTCCGACGCGTCCCAGCGGGAGGGTTGTTCCACCTCGCCGGCGCTTCCCGTCACGTCGGGGTACTGAGCATGTGGCGGGCGGTCGAATCTCCCGCCCTCCAGAACGCCGCCTACGTCGCCGTCATCGGCTGGGAGACACTGGCCGCGGCGGTCCTCCTCGCCGCCACCTGGTTCTGGATCACGGGACTGCGCCGCGACGCTTACGACCGCGCCCGCGCGGCAAGCACGGTGGGGCTGGTGATGGTGCTGTCGCTGTTCGGGATGGGTTTCCTCGCGATCGGCGGCGAGTGGTTCGGCATGTGGCAGTCGTCCGACTGGAACGGTCTTGACGCCGCGGCACGCAACGTCGCGCTGGCCGCCTTCACGCTCCTCGTGGTGCACCTGCCCGGTGTCCGCCGGGCGGATCCCGAACGGACCTGACGCCCGGCGCCGTACGGCTGCTCAACGTGTGCGACCGAGATCGGCATCGGACGTCTGTTGGTCGAAGGCGTTACGGCCGGTCGCGAACTCTCACGGTGAGGTCGAGGCTGCATTCGACGGTGGAGCGAAGCGAGCGAAGTGTCCGTCCGCCACACAGGTCGACGGGAGATGTGCTGCGACCTGATGTGGCCACTTGGCCTCAAGGGATGGAGTGACCGGTGAGATTTACCTGGCCTGCGACGGCCAGGGCCGTCCGCCCGCGTTCACGCTCACGGGCGGGAACGTCAACGACTGGTGGTCGGACGGCGCGTGGTGATGCTGCCGACGTTCCGCTTCGGCACATGGGCGACAAGGACCGTGGTGCCCGCGAGCAACGTGGTTCCGGTGCAGCGCCGGGTCCACACCCGGCCCGGCCTCGGCGACCCGGCCGACGCCCTCGGCGCCCATGTCCGCGGGCACCTCCGGATAGACGCCGAACCAGCCCATGGCGAACAGCGGGTCCGCCCCGTTGATCGGCGAGGCCTCGACATCGACCACGACCTCGCCCGCTCCGGCCGAGATCTCGGCCCCGCCGACCAGGGCGATGGTCTCCTCGAGGTCACCGCCGACGGCGTTGAGCACCAGCTTGCTTGTCATCGTCCTTCTCCTCGTCCTGCCGTCGTCACAATCGGTGATCTTCAGTCGGGAAGCCGCTCGCCGTGGCTCTCGGCGACCATGTAGGCCGCGTACCACTCCGGCCAGTTCTCGTCGTGCTCTCCGCCGTTGCGGTCCTCGTGCTCGCCGTGAGCGTCCGCGGCGCGCTTGAGGGCGTCGACCAGGTCGGTCACCGACGCGTACGACGTGGCCGTCGCCTCGACGCGTCCGGGCAGCCGCTTGGTGACCTCCTGCAGCAGGAAGGCATTTCCGTCCGGGCTGTGAACGTCGCGAACGATCCGTAGCTCGCGCGGCCTCCCGCGATGCCGTCGACGCGGCCCCCGTCGGCCATCGGCCGGAACTGCGCGCCCGGGGTCTCCAGGTGGAAAACCTTGCTGATGTCGAGGCCCCGGTCGGCGAGGAGATCGCGTGCCCGGTGGACGTCGGAGACCACCAGGTAAAAACCCTCCGCCGTGCCCGGCTCCGCGCTGGTGATGTTCGTGCCGAACTGGATCGACGCGGGCGATCCGGGGGCGTGAACTGCACGACCCGGAACCCGTTGTCGAAGCTGAAGTCGGCGTCCAGCCGCCAGCCCAGACCCGCGTAGAACGCCTTGGACCGGTCGACGTCGCGTACCGGGATGACGACCGCTTCGAGCTTCAGGTCGGCGGTAGCGGAAGTGCTCATTGCCCTCACTTCTCGATGCTTGTCAGCGGGCTGCCGTCATGACCGAGAGTGCGCCGACGCCCGCCCGATGGCACCAGGGATCGACCCTGGTCGGTGCCCAAGGTGCGGGGCGCCGGGCGAGCCGGACACGGGGGTGACCCGGCCGGCGGCATATGAGGGCGGCGGGGGCTGCAGGACTCCGTCGGCGCCGGTGCCATGGGCGATCCCGGCCGCGCCGTGGCGCACGTATCGTGGGCCATCGTGGCTGGGGTGGTGGGCCCGATCGGCCCAGTGCGGTCGATGGCCTTGTGGCTGCCAGGCGCCGCGTCGACGCAGGTCACTCCGTCTGTGGCCCGTGTGCAGGGGCCTGACCTTCATGCCAGAACGCGGTACCGCGTCATGCACCCCGCCAGATGTTGTCGAAGGCCGCCTCTTCGACGCTTCGGCGCTGACGCTCGCCCTCCAGCTCGAGTTCCGCCTCACCGACGGCGGCCAGCACCGTGGCCGTGTCATCCGTCGGATCCGGTGCCTCGGCGGCCGGTTCGGCCGCTAGCCCGACGGCCGCCACGAGCGCGGTGAGAACGGGATCGCCCGCCTCCCGACGCTCCTGTGCCCGGCGGTGCGCGAGGGAGTCGGTGAGTACCAGTTCGCCTCCACTCCCGAAGGGCAGCCGGCGCCGGTGCGTCCGACTGAGGTCGCCGTCCGACTCCAGCGCCGCTTCATAGCCGTCGGCCAGGGCGCGGCCCCGTCGCCACAACCAGTCGTCCAGCGACTCGTACGGCTCGTGCCGGACGAGCGCGGTGCATGCCTGCCGCAGGAGGGCGTCCTGCGGTGTCGGGTCACCGGCCGGTACAAGGCGGTCGCCGTCCAGCCGGATGGCGCCGAGGTCCAGCAGGTCGATCGCCTCGGCGCCTGCGAGCGCCAGCGACAGGACGCCCCGGCCCACGGCACGGCGGGGGTCGAGTTCCATGACAGTGATCCACAGATCACGCGCTGTGCTCACAGCAGACTCCCGGAGAGTTCGACGACGTACACGATCAGGATCCGCCGGACAGGACCAGGGAGCGATACGTGGCGCCTGCCCGTGCCTCCGACGGCTGCGACGGTGCCGTCGAGGGCCTTGTCCGGGACGCGTTTCACGACGAGCCCCGGCGTGTGCCGGAGAGAACGTGGCTCGGTGTGCCTGCCTCCGCGACTTCGAAGACGCGGTCCTCCGCCCCCGCATCGGAGGACCGGTAAATGCGTTGCCTCCCGAGTTGATCGGGCCGCTCCCGCAGACTGGTGGGAGTGGCGCTGTCGACGGCATGGCGCGATCACCACTCGGCCGCGTCGACGACGGCCGTGGCGAAGCCCCGCGGATCCTCCTGGGGAACGTTGTGGCCGACATCGAGGACGCGGTGGTCGTACTTGCCGGTGAACATGGCGCGGTACGCGGATCCGTCGCCGGCCGGGGTGAAAGGGCCGTAGCGGCCGTCGATCGTGATCGTGGGCACGCCGATGGTCGGGGCCTGCTGCAGCACGCGCTCCAGGTCCGCGTACTCCGGCTCGCTGGGGACCAGGCTCTGCCGCCAGCGATAGTTCCCGATCACGATCGCGACGTAGTCGGGGTTGTCGAAGGCCGCCAGGGTGCGGTCGTACGTGTCCTGGGAGAAGTCCCAGGTGGGCGAGTTGAACTTCCAGATGAACCGACCCAGGTCGTGACGGTACAGGGTGAGCCCCGCCACGCCGCGCTCGGTGGCGAAGTAGTACTGGTACCACCATGCGTTCTCGGCCATGGGCGGCAGCGGCTTGAGGTTCGCCGCCAGATTGGTGATCAGATAGCCGGTCAAAGAGACCAGGGCCCGGCAGCGCTGCGGCCACATGGCCGCGATGATGTCAGCGGTCCGCGATCCCCAGTCGTAGCCGGCGATGACAGCCCGCTGGATGCGCAGCGCGTCCATCAGCGCGATGGTGTCCAGAGCGAAAGCGGCCTTATCGACGTTGCGCCGGGTGTCGGGGGACAGGAACGTCGTGCTGCCGTGGCCGCAGAAGTACGGCACGATCACCCGGTAGCCCTCGCTCGCCAACAGCGGGGCCACCTCGACGTAGCTGTGGATGTCGTAGGGGAAGCCGTGCAGCAGCAGGACGGGATGCCCGTGCGCCGGCCCCATCTCGACGTATCCGATGTTCAGTACACCTGCCTTGACGTGTTTCATCGGGCCGAAGGCCTTGCTCGTCGCGGCCGGGCTCGTCGCCGCCGGTCCGGCGATGTGTGCCGGGAGAGACTGCCCGGCAGCAGGGACGGCGGAGGCGAACGGGGCGAATGCCGCGGTGCCGGCGGCGATGCCCAAGAAGTGCCGTCGGTCGGGACTTGAACCCATGAGTGATCTCCTCGGTCAGGTCCGTGGTCGACGTGCGGGGCCGAATCCGGAGCCGCGACCCGCACCGGAACCACTGTGTGCGCGACGGTGCGCATTTCCCACCCGTGACTCACCCGGGTGCGGACCAACGAAGTACCTGGCGCATTCGGCATCTGTCCCCGACCAGGTTGGTGGGTGGCGTCGATGACAGTCGTCGGCGAGCTCCCCGGCTGACGGCGCCGCACGATCCGTGCAGGTGAGCGCCTCCCGTACCGCCGCCCCGGCCGCCGGGGCGTGGAACGCGGTCAGGGAGCAGAGCAGATCGGGGCCGAAGCCGGCTTCCTCGAGGAGCGTGTTGACCGCGTGCAGGCCGTTGACCAGCGTGATCAGTTCCTTGGCGGGACGTCGTACGGTGAGCCAGGCGTGGCCGTACGCGTCCGAGGTGTACGTCACGGGGTACGCCCCCGGTCCGGCGCTCAGGCCCGCGCTCTGGCCGTCGCCGCCCGCACCCCGATCGGGCCCGGCCACCCCTCGACGTCGAGGAGATCCTGAATGTTCCCCTCCAGGCGCGCGAAGGCACGCCCTCGCGTCATCCCTCGTCGGGGGCGTCGATGATGTTGCCGTCCTTGTCGAGGGTGTGGGTGCGCCAGTACACGTCCCACGTGTCGTCGACCTCGTGCGGCACCTTGCCCTCCGGATACCGGGCGAATCCCGCCGGAGGCTCCTTGCCGTCCTGGACACAGGCGGATCCGGTACCGCCTACGGACAGCACGGGGTACTCGCCTGAGCTGCAGACATCCTCCTTGTACTCCAACCCGGCGCATCCCGTGAGCACGGCCATCGCGGCAGCGCCCATCAGGGCGGCGACGAAGCGGTACTTCCCGCGTCGGACAGGGGCGGCGGCCCGGATCGTGCCCGAGGACGTGCTCATGAGGGTCTCCCGTTGTTCGGTGTGCCCTCACTTTCGCTGCCGACCGTCTGCCACGTCGTGAGTGCCCGTACTCATAAACGCACGCAGGAATGCTCAACACCGCATGGTCCAGCGAGCGTTGCGCGGTCGGCCCCGAACCGTCGGCCCGATCCGACTCAGGGGACGTCCGTGTGCCGTTGGCAGTCTCATCGAGTCGGCCACCCTCACCTGGCGGTGGTTTGGGCCGATGTCGGTTTCGGTGACCAGCGGGCCTCCCGGGTCGAGTGGGTCCCGGTCGAGGCCGGCGACCTCAGAGCCCTTGCCCGGTCAGCCAGTCCAGGCAGGCTTCGGCCACCTCCGGCCAGCCGCTGTCGATGGTCAGCGAGTGGCCGCGGTCGGGGAACCCGATGAGATCGGTGACGGCATCGGAATGGCGGTACTGCTTGAGCGTCGACTTGGTGACGGCTTCGGGGACGGTGTGGTCCTTGCCGCCCATGATGAGCAGGAGCGGTCCGCGGTCGGCGTTGTCGGTGTCGACCTTCGCGGGGGAGTGCGGGGCGAAGTTCGCGACGGCGGCTTCGAACAGCGGCTTGCCCGGGGCCGGGATCGTCCACCGCTCGAACAGCTGCGTCGACTCGTCCTCGCTGATGGCGTTGCCGAAGGCGAACCGGAACTGATCTGACGTCAGGGACACGGCGCGGTGCCTGTTGGCGGGGTTGCTGAAGACGGGGAAGGTCGACCGCAGCGTCGACAGCGGCAGGGGCAGAACTCCCTTGATCTGGGCCGCGTCGATCGCCACGGCGGCTGCGGCGCGGTTCTCGCCGAGCAGCTTCTCGGCGATCAGGCCGCCGAAGGAGTGCCCGACCAGGATCGGCGGCTGCGGAAGGCCGTCGATGATCTTCGCGTAGTGGGCGGCGACGTCATCGATGCCATGGTCGGCGATGCTGTCGGGGTCGGCGCGGGCGAGCTCGACGGTGGCGCCGACGCCGGGCCAGCCCGGCGCGACGGGCCGGTAGTCACGCTGGGTGAACAGCTCCACCCAGGGGGCCCAAGAGGAGCTGTGCAGCCATAGACCGTGGATGAAGACGACAGGACGTTCGGACGGGGCCATGATCGTTCTTCCTTTCCGTTGAGCCGCAGACGCTTCCGCTCGCGAGCCGCGGTGGCCGCGAACGGTTCCGGGCTCAGGTGGCCCGGAGCGCGATCAGTGCGCCCGGGCCCGCACGGTCGGGCGTGACGACGAAGATCGCCCCGCGGGCCTTCGCCGGCCTCGGGCGAAGGGGGCGGGTGCGACGATGCCCGCCGGGGGGGATGTGCTGACTTGCCGTCAATCCTCCCTGAAAGAGCAGGCTCTGCGGCGCCGTCAGGCGGGCCGCTCGGGGGCGCCGCGCCGGTGGCCCCGTATCGCGTGCATGACGTCGCTCGTCAGACTGCTCCTCACCGGGGCGGTTCTTCGTCACCACGTCGGTTCATCACCACGTCGGCACGAGACCGCCGTCGATCCGGAGGTCGCTGCCGAGGATGTTGGCGGCCCGGTCGCCGGCGAGGAACACCACCAGATCGGCGACCTCTCCCGGCCGTGAGAAGCGGCCGCTGATGGTTGCCTTCGCCGCCTGCGCCTTCACCTCCTCGGACGGTCGGCCCGTGGCTGCCGAGACGGTGTCGGCGACCCCGCCGTCGCCCAGCCACAGATCCGTCTCCACGGGGCCGGGGCTGATGCTGTTGACCCGGATGCCACGCGGACCGAACTCTTTCGACAGAGCCTTGGAAAAGTTGACCAGCGCCGCCTTGGCGGCGCTGTAGTCCACCACCGCGGGGTCCGGCAGTTCGGCGTTGACCGAGCCGATGTTCACGATCGAGCCGCTCCCGGCTGTGAGCATCAGCGGCAGGATCGAACGGGTGACTGAGACGGCGGTGAGCAGGTTGAGCGTGAGGGTCTGCTGCCACTGCGCGTCGGTGACCGAGAGAAAGCCGCCGGGCCGGGCGGGCGCGGAACCGACGTTGTTGACCAGGAGATCGACCCGCGGCCCGGCCTCGGCGACCAGGCGGTCCGCGCTGCCGGACCGAGTGAGGTCCACCCCCACCCAGCGCGCCTTCCCCGCCGCCACCAGCGCGTCCAGCCCGGGAGACGAGGTCCGTGCCGCGGCGACGACGAACGCCCCGGCCCCCGTGAGGGCCTCGGCCACGGCCAGCCCGATGCCCTTGCTGGCTCCGGTGACCATGGCCGTCCTGCCCTGCAGTTCCTGTGCCATGCGATCTCCTCGGGGCGCCGCCTTCGGTTCACCGGCCTTCGGGGAACCGCGGCACGATCTCCAGGCGCGAGTGGATGCGGCGACAGATCCTCGTGACGGGATCTGTGCCATCGGTCTCCTCCACCTGCACCGACTCCGCCCGGGTCTGCTCGACAGCCTCCGGCCCCTCACCGATCCAGGCGATCCGGAGCACACCGTAGGAAGCGGGAACTCGAATGTGCCCGGGGTTCGGATACGCGGGTCGTCAGCCACGGCTCCAACAGTGCGTCCATCCTCACACAAGGCCCGCATCTCCGCCCGTCGCGGCCCCGGAGCGGAGGCGCTTCACTGCGGGAGGGGCATGGGCCTGCCCTTGTTGCGCCCCTTCGCCGCAGGCTCCTGCAGTTGCCCCCCCGCACTCACTGGGGTGGAGGCCGACGTCATCGCGGTCGACTTCGTTCGCCGGGTTTGGCAGGACGGCGCTGTCACAGCTCGCGAGGCCGCCCTCGAGGGGATTGCCGGAGCCGCTTCCGGCCAGTGCCGCGTCAGGCAACGTCTGCCCTGTCGACGACGGCGCGTAGGTGCCGGTCGTCGGCGTGGCGGTTGCGCCAGATGATGTAGCGGCGGATCATGCTGCCTTGCTTCTTGTGGTCAGCGTGGTCGGTGCCGTCGAGGGTGAAGTAGCGCAGGGCCATGGACTGGGCCTCGGTCCGATTCAGCCAGGAGGAGTCGGTCGGCGTGTAGGCGATTTCAACGTTGTTCGCCGCTGCCCATGTGCCGACTCGCCGGCACTTCTTCGTGGTCAGGTGCGGCAAGAAACTGTCGCAGACGATCGCCATCCGCACCGCGGGAGGGCAGGGGGGTTCGCAGTTAGCGGCAGAACTCCAAGAACTGCTTGCGCCGCTTGAGCGGTTTGATGTGGCCGTAGAGCTTGTCCTTGGCCAGGTCCAGGGCGGCAAACAGGTGCCGCACCCCGCCGTAGCGGTTGTAGGTCGCCCGGCGCCGGCGGCGGGGCTCACGATCGGGGCCTTTGTGCCTGCCGCCGCGCTCGGCCCACTGCCGCCCGGGGTGCGGCATCAGGTTGAGCGGCCCGAACTCGTCCATGCAGAGGACGGCTCGGGCTCGCCGTCCTCGGCTTTGACCTCACGGTCGGCGATCGCGTAGAGATGCTCCACGCGGGCCTTCTTGTCCACGTACTCCCGATCACGGGAGGTCTTCCGGGTCTTCAAACGTTGAAAGGAGACTTCCTCCTCACGGAGTAGAAGGCGCAGGCCCTCGTGGCTAATGTCGTCGACCACCCCCTCGGCGACCAGGAAGTCGGCCGGCATGTCCTGAGCGGACAGCAGCACCATCTGCGCGCGCCGCCAGGTCACCACCGAGCCCGTGCCTCTGCGGGCTGTCCGGAGTAACCGCGGGCCCTCGTCGTCGTCGATCTCGCGAACGCGCACTCGTTCTGCCACCCGTGTGGCTCGGCGGCCTCATGCTGCTGGAGCGGCAGGTTCAGGAGGAGTCGTCGGAGTCGGCCGCGAGCGTCTTGCCCGCGACCTCTGCCCTGGTGACGCCGTCGATTGCCACACAGATAGCGAAGACGCGATCGTGGCTGGTCCAGCCGTTGACGAGGCCACGGTTGTTACTGATCTGTACCCGCTTCCCGGCGGGGTCCACGGACGACACCAAGGGCAAGTGGACCGTCCCGGCGACACGGGCGAGGACGATGTCCCCGGCCTCCAGCTTCGACGGGTCGACCGGGGCAACGACCACCGTTCCCGCGGACACAGGCGCGGAGGACGTCGAGGTAGCGCAGGACCTGGACCGGGGGCGGTGGGCTCGATGGTGCCGGCCTTGTTTTCGAATGCTCTGATCAGGTCATCGCACAGGTTGGCGGTGGCGGTGACCGCTTCGGGCAGGCTGATGTCGCGCTCGGCCATCAGCACGTGGGGCAGCAGGGTCGGGATGGCCCCGGGCTCTTGGATTTCCTTGTGGTACGACCACAGGCCGTTGGCGACACCGAGGTGGTCGATGGCCGGGGCCGTGAGTTCCTCCGGCACGGGGAGAGTGAGCTCGTCGCCGCAGGGCGCCACGCCGCTGCTGAGCGCGCTGAGCTCCAGGCACGGGCCGACAGCGCCGTTGAGCCGGCACAGGCTGCGGTAGGCGGCCGCGTTCAAGGGCCGTCATGGGCCTCGTATGCCTTCGGTGTCCAGGAACGGCAAGTCGGCACCAAGTCCACGCCAAGGCCCGGTGAGCACCGTGTCGTATCCGCTGTCGGCATTCGATCCTGGAGCAACCGAGCGTGTCTTTCAGTAGTACCTCCGAACAGCCCCGCCCCTACGAGACGATCGCGGACCACCGCGAGCGGAAACCGCTGTCGCCCCTGCTCCCCGCAGCCCCGCACGGTGCAACGGGCCGGGCCGCCTCGGTCGCCCACCGCTTGACCGGATACGGGCTGCACCGCCACCGCAACGGTGAGGACAAGTCCGTCCGGCCATCGCTCCGCGAACGCACCGCGCAGCGGACGCCGGCCGTACTCGTCCGCGGAGCGGCGCGATGACGGTACTCGACTGCGCTCCCCACGACGTCCTGGACGCCTACCGCACCTGCGAGTTCGTCACCCTCGGCAAGAACGGAACGCCGTTGGCCTGGCCGACGGCCGTGGCTCGGCGCGAAGACGGGACCCTCCTGCTGACCACGTCCCTCGCCTTCGCCCAAAAGGCGCTGAACGTACGCCGCGACGGCCGGGTCGCGCTGCTCTTCTCCGACCCCACGGGCAGCGAACTGGACCGGGCTCCGCAAGTGTTCGTCAGCGGCCGCGCCCACTGCCCCGACGCGATCATGACGGGTCCGGAAGGGGCCGAGGAGTACTGGCGCAGGCTCTTCGAACGCCAGCCGCACAGCCGCGCCTACCTCAAGCGCCCCATGAGGCCGGTGATGTCCTGGTACTACCTGCGCCTCCTCATCACCGTCGAACCCGAACGGGTGAGTATGAGGCCGAGCCTGGAGGAGCTGTCGTGGCCCGAGGCGCCGGCTCCCGCCGCCGCGACGCACACGCTGCCCGGGGCCGCGCAACTCGGCCGCATGCCGACGGCGGTACTGGCCGGCCGCGACGCCTCGGGGGCACCGCTGCTCGCCCGTACCCGCCCGCAGCCGACACCGTCGGGCTATCTGGTCGAGGTCCCACCGGACTGCCGTGTCGAGCCGGGGCCGGCCAGCCTGCTGGTGCACCGGCACGACGAACTGCTGAACCACATGTACAACGCGCTCGTACGCGGAGACCTGAGGCAGACCGGTTCGGGCTGGCTCCTGGTGCCGTCCAGCGTGATCGAACCCATGGGTTCGGGGCGGGTCAGCGATGCCCTGCGGGTCCTGCGCCAGACCAAGCGGTCGACCGACCGCTATCTCGCGCGGCGCGGTCTGCCCCGCCCGAAAGTGCAGTGGGATCAGTTCCGTTCCCTGGCGGCGCCGTCGCATACAGGACGGAGCCGACCGTGCTGAACCGCCGCTCCGTGCGTGAGGAGTCCCCGTGCGAGCCCTGATCGGCCACCTCGCCGCAGCACTCGCCCGTCTCGGGCGTCGCTCTGCCCGCCCAGCGTTTCCCGCACCGTCGGACGGGGACCGCCTGGCAGCCGTCATGAAGTCCCCGCACCATTGATCACCACTCCGGCTCGTTCGGGGCACGCGGACTGACGGCGCGGCGGGGGAGGGGATCAGGCGAGGTTCTTCGGGTTCTCGGCACGGTCGCCGGAGATCGTCCACGGTGCCGCGCCGTTTACGATGTGGTTGTCATGGTCACAATGAAGGTGCTCGGCGCGTTCCGGGTCGAGGTCAAGGGCCGCCCGGTCGCCACACCGGGTCGGCTCGCGCGGATGGTTCTGGTCCAACTCCTGCTCGCCCGTGGAGAGGTCGTCTCCACGGAGCGGATCATCGAGAGGTTGTGGCCCACGCGTGTCCCGTCGAGTGCGCAGGCGTCGCTGCACGCCTACATCGCGCGTC
Source organism: Streptomyces sp. R44 (assembly GCF_041053105.1). NCBI lineage: Bacteria > Bacillati > Actinomycetota > Actinomycetes > Kitasatosporales > Streptomycetaceae > Streptomyces > Streptomyces sp. R44. The sequence goes on from NZ_CP163444.1 coordinate 8,434,866, forward strand.
TGCGGCGCCTTCTCGAACCGGAACGAGCACCGAGGACCGCCGCTCGGCTCCTGCTCAGTGCGCCGTACGGCTACGCCCTCGCCCTGGAACGGGGCGCGCTGGACGCCTGGGTGTTCGAGGACCGGGTCGCGGCCTGCTCGGTCGCGGGTCTGCCCGCCCACGCCGCGGCCGAGGGCTTGGCCGAAGCGCTCGCCTCGTGGGGCGGGCAGCCGTACGCGGAGTTCGCGGACGAGCCCTGGACGGCCGGTGAACGCACCCGCCTGGAGGAACTGCATCGCGCTGCCCGCGAACGGCTCGTCGCCACGCGGCTGAGCCACGGGCAGGCTGCGCAGGCCCTCACCGACGCGGGCGCGCTGACCCGGGAGCAGCCGTTGCACGAGGAGGGATGGCGGCTGCTGGCGCTGGCGCTGTGGGCCCGCGACCGACAGGGGGACGCCCTGGCGGCACTGAGGCAGGCCCGGCACGTCCTCGGAGAAGAACTCGGCGTCGAACCCGGTCCGGCCCTGCTGGAGCTGGAGCAGGCCCTGCTGCACCAGCGTCTGGACGTCCTTCACCGAGAGACCGGGGCGCCCACCGCGACCGCCGCGCGAACCGGGATGGCCGCCGCCGTGACGCTCGGCAGCTCCGTCACGGCTGCCGGACCGGGGACGCCGACTGCGCCGACGGTCCTCATGGCAGGCCGGCTCCTGGGCCGTGACGAAGAGCTGGCGGCAATCGCCGACGCGGCGGAGCGGGCACGCGGCGGCCGCGCGCAGGTGGTCCTGGTCTCCGGCGAGGCCGGAATCGGCAAGTCGAGCCTTCTGCAGGCGGCACTCCGCCAACTGCCCTCACAGGGCTGGCTGGTCGGATCCGGGCAGTGCCCGGAGACCGACGGCGCCCCGCCCGGACGGGCCTGGTTCGATCTCCTCCCCGGCCTCGCCGAAGACGCGCCACCAGGACCGTACGCCGACGAGCTGGCCCCCCTGCTGGCCCCGGGCACCTCGAGCGGCTCCGAGCAGCCGGACGGCAGCCTGGCCCGGCGCTTTCGGCTGCACAGGGCGCTGCTCGGCTGGCTCCGCGACGCAGCCGCGCGGCAGCCGCTGGCGATCGTGCTGGACGACCTGCACCGGGGCGACCAGGAGAGCATCGAGCTGTTCCTGCTCTGCGCCGAGGAGTTGCGCGACGCACCGCTGGTCCTGGTCGGCTCGTACCGCACCGGCGAGGGCGACCTGACCGACGCACTGGCACGCCTGGCTGTCTGCTCGCCCGTACGAATCAAGCTCTCGGGCCTGTCGGACACCCAGGCGAAGGAGCTGCTGCGGCGGTCGACGGCCGACATCAGCGAGCAGGCCGCGGCGGCCCTGGCCGAACGGGCCGGGGGCAACCCCTTCTACCTCCGTGAAAGTTCCCTCCTGCTGGCCGGCGAGGGCGAGCAGCAAGCCCTGGCCCGGATCCCGCAAGGGGTCCAGGACGTACTGCGGCGCAGGCTCGCCCTGCTCGCACCGACCGTCACGGCCGGACTGCGGCTCGCAGCCGTCGCCGGACGCGAGGCCCCGATCGCCCTCCTGGTGCAGGCCGCGGACTGCGATCCCGAGCAACTCCTCGACGCCCTGGACGCCGGCGTGACCGCCGGGCTGCTCACCGAGCCGCGGGCGGGTACGGTCCGCTTCAGCCACGCCCTCGTACGCGACGCCCTGGAGGCGGACCTCACGCGCCTGCGGTTGGCCCGGATGCATTCCCGACTGGGCAGGAGCCTGATCGCCCTCGGCTCGGACGACGTCGCCGCCATCGCCCACCACCTCCTGCGGGCGGCCGCGGTCGTGACCGCCGACGCCGGCCCCGCGGTCCACCATGCCCGGCTGGCGTGCGAGCAGGCCGTGCGCCGCTATGCCCCGCAGAACGCCGAAGCCCTGCTGAACACGGCCCTCGGCCTTCTGGCCGACCATCCGGCAGCCTTCGCAGACCAGGACGCCGCCCTGCTGCGTGTGATGCTGCTGGGCCAGCTCGCCGACTGCCGGATCCGGATGGGGGCGGTCGTACCGGCCCGCGAGGCACAGCAGCAAGCCGTCCGGGTAGCCCGTGCCGAGGGCCGGGCAGACCTGCTGACCGCCGCCTACACGACATGGACCGAACCGACGCCCTGGCGCGTCCGCCCGTACGCGGCCTGTGATCCCGAGGCCGTCGAGGAGCTCACGGACCTGCTGGAGAATCACCACCCGGACGACCGGCAGCGGTGCCTGCTCCTCGACCAGCTCGCCGACGCACTCGACGACACCGACCCCCGCGCCGTGACCGCGGCACGCCAGGCCGTGGAGCTCGCCAGAACCGTGGGCGATCTCCGGCTCCAGGGCCTGACCCTCACCTCCCTGCTGCGCCGCATCGACGGCGAACTGGAACCCGCCGCCTACCTCGAACTCCACAAGGAACTCGTCGAGGTCGCCGCCTCCCAGGACAGCCCCGAGTACTCCTGGATGAGTTCCTACATCGCCGCCCGGATCGCCGCCGCCGGCAACGACCCGGCGCAGATGGAGCAGTGCCTCGTACGCGCCGACGAGATCGCCCGCACCTACGAGCTGCGCGGTGCCTTCGCCATCGCCAGACTGCGCCGCCCCATGGTCGCCATGGCCCAGGGCCGGTTCGGCGAGGCGGAGCAGGACCTGGCGTCGGCGGTGGCGGAACTGCGGGCGTGTGGGGCGGTGGACCTCAGCGGACTGGCGGGCCTGGCGGCCGGATGCATCCGCCTGCAGCAGGACCGGCTCGCCGAGGTCCTGCCGGTGCTGCTCGCGGTGTGGGAGCAATACCAGCCGCACAACGAAGCCCTCACCGCCCTCGCCCTGCTGGCCGCGGACCGCGGCGAGGAGGCCCGTGAAGTCTTCGCCCGCAGGGCACCGATCCGCCGCGACTTCGCCTACTCCATTCTGGCCGGCCTGCGCGGCATCGCCGCCATCGCCTTCGGCGACCGGCAAGCGGCCGCCGAGGTCTACCGCGATCTCCTTCCCCTTCAGGGGCTGGCAGGCGGAGCGAGCAGCCTCAGCCTCGTCTTCCGGCCCGTCGCGCAGACCCTGGGAGAACTCGCCCAGTTCCTGGGCCATGCGCAGGAAGCGCAGCGCCACTACCGGGAGGCCGAGCGGGTGGCAGCCGCATGGGACTCCCCGCACTGGTCGGATGCCGCCCAGGCGGCCCTGGCCCGGCTTTCGCAGTCGGGCGAATAGAACGGGAGGCGGTCACGGGGGTGGAGCCGGTCCGGATCGCGCGACGCTAGGCCAGCTCGGCCATGAACTCCGCCGCCAGCTCGAGGAACCGACCGGGCGAGTCCGTCGTCAACTGGAGGTCCACGAGCACCTCGTCGGTCTCCGCCGCGCACATCGTGCGCAGGTGGTCGGAGATCTGGCGCACGGTCCCACGGTGGTGGCCCTCCGCCAGGTCGGCCGCGGACTTGGTGACGTCAGGGTTCACACGCAGCACCCGCCGCAGTCCTGCCGGGTCTCGCCCCGCCCGTTCGGCCGCCTCGGAGGCCACGGCCCACAGACCGCGGAAGTACTCAAGCGGCATCGAGGCCGCGAGCCAGCCGTCGGCACGCCGGCCCACTCGCTCCATGGCAAGTGGGGTGAATCCGCCCAGCAGCACCGGTGGCCTCGGCTTCTGGAGGGGCTTGGGCAGGACGATCGACTCGCGGATCGTCCACAGCGGGCCGGTGTGGACCACAGACCCAGGTCGCCATATGGCGTCGAGGACGTCAAGAGTCTCCTCCAGCCGGGCGCCCCGTCCTTCCCAGGGCACTCCGGCGGCCTCGTACTCCTCCCGCATCCAGCCCAGCCCGATGCCCACATCCAGGCGCCCGCGGCTGAGCAGGTCGAGTGTCGTCAGTGCCCGGGCCAGCACGAGGGGCGGCTGCCACAGGGCGTTGAGCGTACTGCTGCCCAGACGTACCCGTTCGGTCGCCATGGCTGCCACGCCCAGCGCGAGCAGCGGGTCGAGGTGAGTGCCATACCGGACGGGCATCTTCCCGCCCGGGTACCCGTCGGGCGGGATGAGCGGGGCCAAGAGGCGGTCGGCCACCCAGAGGCTGTGGCAGCCCAGCGCTTCCAACGCCGTGCACATGCCGACGGAGAGGCGGGGGTCGGCGAACGGACCGAACTGGGGTACGGAGAATCCGATGCGCATCGGTGAGGTTCCTCGATCGGTGAGGGGAGGGACAACGGGGCCGGACGCACTGGCGCGCATCCGGCCCAGCCGGCGGGGACGACGGTCACGCGGTTGTACGCCGGCCCCGGATCCGGTCGGTCTCGCGGCGGTACTGCCGCTGCCCGAGCAGCTTCCACAGCACCCGCGCCGGAACGGGAAGCCGGGCGAGGAACTCTCCGCGCTCCTCGGGAGAGGCGTCTTCCAGGATGGCGCCGAGCGCGATCATCAGCCGGTTGCGGGGCGTCTCGGCGAGGCCCCGCTCCCCGACCGCATGCCAATCCTTCTCGTTCACGTGGAGGGCTACAAGAGGCATGACCTGCCGTTCCTCCTCGTCAAGATGGGCGCACAGCTGCCGGTGATGCCGACGCAGCGCCTCGGCCAGCTCGTCACGGTCCTCGGACAGGGCCTTCGCCTGCCACCGGTCCATGAGCACCTGGACCTCACTGATCCCTTCGGAGAGCTCCCGGTGCTGCGCCTCCATGGCGAGTACCTGCTCGGCATCGAGGTCCAGATGGGGCAGCAGGACCGGCCAGAGCATCTCGTCCTCCCCGGTGTGGTGGGCGTGCAGGCCGATTGAGTAAAGCCGCCAGTGCTCGGCGAGGATCCGGGCGCGGGAGGTGTCTGCGGGCCGAACGTCCTGGACGAGGTCGGCCAGCAGGCGCGACTCGCGACGGAACACCTGGTGGATCATCGCCATCTCGCGGGTGTAGGGGTGAACGGCGGAGTCTGAAGCATTGCTCGTGGTCATGATCCCCAGTCTTCGGAGCCCGATTGCCAGGCACTTGCACCCGACTTGCCGTATCTGGCTCACGTGAACGCCGGCTCGAGGTTCGGCTGCCTCGTAAGATGGTCTCGTCCGCTGGCGCTGATCGCGTTCGGGCCGATGGTTACGGGCTGTAAGCCTCTCTCCTGGTGGAGGGGTCAAGGCGCTGGTCTACGTTGCCGCGTTCGTGCCGACACCGGCGAGAAGCTCGGCGACATCATCAACAAGTACCCCGGCAGCGAGATCCAGGCAGCACTGAACCCGGTGCCCTTCCCCAACCCGGACGGCAGCACCGGCATCGACCTCTACATCCGGTCGGACCGGTTCCGCGACGTCTGTCGCCGTCGGCGCAGGAGGCCCTGCGGCTGCGGGCGGTGGCCGCGTTGGTGGCGGGACGGGGCCGTGAGGATGTGGCGGCCTTGTTCGGGGTGTCGTTGAAGGCGGTCGACATCTGGAGGGCGAAGTGGCAGGCCGGCGGGCGGGAGGCGCTGGCCATGCAGCCGCGGGGCAAGCCGGTCGGGGTGCATCAGGTGCTCGGGGAGGCTGAGCAGGCCGGGGTGCGGCAGGCTGTCCTCGACTACCGGCCTTGCGACGTGGGCTTGAATGGGCAGTTGTGGACGCGGCGGCTGATCGGCGAGCTGATCACGAAGCTGTACCGGGTACGGCTGACCGGACCGGGGGTGGGCAAGTACCTCAGGCGTTGGGGGCTGTCCTTCCAGCGCCCGGACAAACGGGCCGTCGAGCAGGACCCCGAGGCCGTGGCGCGCTGGCATCAGGAGACCTGGCCGAAGGTCCGAGCGAAGGCGAAGGCCGACGGCGGTGAGATCCTCTTTGCCGACCAGGTCGGCATCCGGTCCGACCAGGTCACCGGCCGCACCTGGGGCGAGAAGGGGAAGACGCCCGTGGTGCGGCGGAGCGGGAACCGGTTCTCGGTGAACGCGATGTCGGCGATCAGTGCCAAGGGCCGGATGCACTTCATGGTCTTCGCCGAGTCCTTCACCGCCGAGGTGATGTGCCGCTTCCTGGACCGGCTCGCCGGCCACTTCGACCACAAGGTCCACCTCGTGGTCGACGGACACTCCGCCCACCGCTCGAAGAAGGTCCACGACTGGCTCGCCGCCCACCCCGACGACGTCGAGCTGCACTTCCTGCCGCCCTACTCACCCGAGCTGAACCCCGACGAGCTGGTCAACGCCGACCTCAAGCACAGCCTGCCCCGGCAGCACCGGGCCCGAGACCAGGCCGAACTCGCCGCCGAAACCCGCCGCTTCTTCCACCGACGGCAGCGCCAGCCGCACCTCGTCCGCGGCTACTTCGGTGGCCCGCACGTCCGTTACGCCTTGGACAAGAACCCCGTCAGTTTCTGATCAATAGGCGCGGCCCCGGGCCTTCACCTGGGCCAGGCTCGCCAACGACCTCCCCGGCACCGGACTTCTGGGCGACTTAGCCTCCACTCTGGCCTCGGACCTGTGGAAGGCGACGGTGAGGAGGTGTCCGCCGCCTCGGCCCGTCCGGCATGGGTGAGCGGGGCAGGGTGCCGAGGAGGGCGGGCGAGAAGAGGCGCTTGCGGTGGTAATGCGGCATATGGGATGCCCGGAACCGTCCGCTGGCGAGCTCCTGACGGCCCGGCTGCGGCTACCGTGCGGATCATGGTGTTCAAACGACTGCTCGGCAGTGGAAGCGGCGGCAAGACAGCAGACGGCATACCGCTGGAAGCCGACACACTCCTCCCGGACGAACCGGTGCGCCCCGGGGAGATCCTGCGCGGTGAGGTGGTACTGCGCGCGCTCGACCGGGACGTGCGGATCCGGACGGTCAACGCGCGCCTGGTCGCCAACGCGGCCCCCGCCGCCGTCACCAAGAGCACGACGACGGACGTCAACACGGACACCGGCGTCACCCTCGCCCACTTCCAGGTGACGAGCCTCTTCACCATCCCGAAGGGCGAAGAACGCCGGGTGCCGCTCCGGTACCGGCTGAAGTGGGAGACCCCGGTCTCCGAGGTGCGCGGGTTGCCGCTGGCCGGGATGCGGATCGGTCTGTACACGGAGGTCGATGCCGACGGCATCGCGGACCGCACGGACGTCGACGCGGTCCGCATCGAGACGACGCCCCTGCACGAGACCCTCCTCGACGCCTTCGCCGCCGCCGGATACACCTGCCACAGCGCGTGGGTCGACCCCGAGTACATTCCGCGTACTGAGCGGGAGATCCTCTACAGCCGACAGGGGTTCCATCTCGCCGCGACCGACGCGGACCACCCAAGGAACATGGAACTGTACCTCCACTCCAACGCGGTCGGCGCCGAGATCTACCTCCGAAGGGCCGCCTTGGCGGAGAAGGATTGGTGGGGCAAACCCCCGGCCCTCCGGTACGTCGCCGCCCACCACGAGATCGGCCACGTAGACTTCGAGGCCAAGGCTCGGCAGTGGATCGACAATGTCGCCGCACTGCCCGATACCGCCGTCGATGACCGCGAGCGAGTCGACTACCACCTGGACAGCCCCCGATGGTGGCGCGATACCTGAACAGCACGGATCCTCCCGGCTGCCGGCGCGGACGGCGACCGGGACGACTTCGGCAGGCCCAGCGTCGTATCCGAGACGAAGTTCAGGACGATCTCCCGGCCAACCGGCGCGATCCGCGCCGGTGTCACCAGCCGCAGGACCTCCTGCACCGACGGCGAGAGATGCCGTGCGTCCCCCACCAGATCGCTCACACCCCTACAGCGACCCGGAACCCGAACCGTTTCTGATCAATATGTGGATGCATCGGCATACGGCGTCACATGGGCGCGGGCGAGGGAGTGCGGCCTGACACGCTTGGAGCGCGCCTCAGGTCTGGCCAAGAGGCCTTACGACCTTCGGCACGCTGGGATCTCCTTCTGGTTGTACTCCGGCGTCGACCCGGCCGAGTGCGCCCGCCGGGCCGGCCAGAGCATCGAGGTCCTCTTCCGCTTCTACGCCAAGTTCCTGGACGGGGTCCGGGAGCAGGCCAATCGCCTCATCGAGCAGTCGATGGAGGAATGGGACCGCATCCATCGAGGCGGGAATCCCGCCGGTGGACCGAGCTTGGACCGGAAATAGACCGGAACAGCTGGTCAGGAGCGGGATACGGGTGGGATAAACTGGGAGTTCCGACGCAAGTCGGCTGCTGCGATGGATGAGGCTGTCGAGAGGCGCCTGACGGGTAAAAGCCCAGGTCAGGCGCCTCTTTTCGTGCCGTTAGAAGAACCCGAGCTTCTTCGGCGAGTAGCTGACCAGCAGATTCTTCGTCTGCTGGTAGTGCTCCAGCATCATCTTGTGGGTCTCTCGGCCGATGCCCGACTGCTTGTAGCCGCCGAAGGCCGCGTGGGCCGGGTAGGCGTGGTAGCAGTTCGTCCAGACGCGGCCCGCCTGGATCGCGCGGCCCGCGCGGTAGGCGGTGTTCGTGTCGCGGGTCCAGACGCCGGCGCCGAGGCCGTAGAGGGTGTCGTTGGCGGTGCGGATGGCGTCGTCGAAGTCGGTGAAGGAGGTCACCGCGACCACGGGGCCGAAGATCTCCTCCTGGAAGATCCGCATGCGGTTGTCGCCTTCGAAGATGGTCGGCTGGACGTAGTAGCCGCCGGACAACTCGCCGCCGTGCTCCACGATCTGGCCGCCCGTCAGGATCTTCGCGCCCTCCTGCTGGCCGATCTCCAGGTACGAGAGGATCTTCTTGAGCTGGTCGGCGGAGGCCTGTGCGCCGATCATCGTGTCGGTGTCCAGGGGGTGGCCCGGGACGATCTTCTCCGTGCGGGCGACCGCCGCTTCCAGGAAGTCGGAGTAGTGGCCGCGCTGGACGAGGGCGCGCGAGGGGCAGGTGCAGACCTCGCCCTGGTTCAGGGCGAACATCGTGAACCCTTCCAGGGCCTTGTCCCGGAAGTCGTCGTCCGCCGCCCAGACGTCGTCGAAGAAGATGTTGGGGGATTTGCCGCCGAGTTCGAGGGTGACCGGCTTCAGGTTCTCGGAGGCGTACCCCATGATGAGGCGGCCCGTCGCCGTTTCGCCGGTGAACGCGATCTTCGCCACGCGCGGGCTGGACGCCAGCGGCTTGCCGGCCTCCTCGCCGAAGCCGTTGACGACGTTCAGGACGCCCGGCGGCAGCAGGTCCGCGACGAGGCTCAGCCAGAAGTGCACCGAGGCCGGGGTCTGTTCGGCCGGCTTGAGGACCACCGCGTTGCCCGCGGCCAGCGCCGGGGCCAGCTTCCAGACCGCCATGAGGATCGGGAAGTTCCACGGGATGATCTGCGCGACCACGCCCAGCGGCTCGTGGAAGTGGTACGCGACGGTGTCGTCGTCGATCTCGCTCAGCGCGCCCTCCTGGGCCCGCAGCGCCCCCGCGAAGTAGCGGAAGTGGTCGATCGCGAGCGGGATGTCCGCGGCCAGCGTCTCCCGGACGGGCTTGCCGTTGTCCCAGGTCTCGGCGACCGCGAGCGCCTCCAGGTTGCTCTCCATGCGGTCCGCGATCCGCAGCAGGACGGCCGCCCGCTCCGCCGGAGCCGTCCGCCCCCACGCCGGGGCCGCCGCGTGCGCCGCGTCGAGGGCGCGCTCCACGTCCTCCGCGGTACCGCGCGCGACCTCCGTGAAGGGGCGGCCGTCGACCGGGCTCGGGTTCTCGAAGTAGCGGCCGGCCGCCGGGGCGACGTACGCGCCGCCGATCCAGTGGTCGTAGCGGGCCTGGTACGACATGAGCGCGCCCTCGGTACCGGGTGCGGCGTAACGGGTCATGGATGGCCTCCCTGGGACGCGCCGGCCGTCCCTGGCCGGCGCTCACGCCCGAGTGTGGGGGCGGGTACGTTGCAAGTCCGTTGCACCGGCGGACAGTTCCCTCTCCAGGGCGTCCAGCCTCGCCCGTACGGGAGAGAGCCGGGGCGCCGGTACCGCCGCGCACAGAGCCCGCCACACCACCACGTCGTCCTCGCCCCACGAGCTGTAGGCCCAGTCGGCGAGCAGCCCCGGATCGCCCCGGTCGACCAGCGCCGCCCGCAGCCGGTCCGCGAGCCGTTCCCGCAGCCGTACGACCCCGGGCGCGGTCGACGCGGGAAGCAGCGGGCCCGCGTAGTCACCGGCCGCCGCCGCGACGGCCCCCGAGGCGAGCCGCCGGTCGACCGTCGCGAAGTCCGCGTCCACCGCCCCCGAGAGCCGGTACGGACGCGAGCGCAGCGCGTCGGGACCGAGCAGCGCCCGCAGCCGGGACAGCTCCGCCCGCAGTGTCACCGGGGTGACCGACTCGTCCTCGTAGAGGAGGGTGAGGAGTTCGTCGCCCCCTACGCCCTCCGGGCGGTGCGCGAGGACCACCAGGATCTCGCTGTGCCGGCGGCTGAGCCGCAGCCGCCGCCCGCCCGCCGACAGCACCGCCTCGTCCCGGCCGAGCGCCGACAGCCTCAGCCGGTCCGGATCCGGATCGGGCCCGAGCAGGGCCAGCTGGGACTCCGCCGCGCGCGCCACCGCCTGGACGAAGCCGAGGCTGTGCGGGTGCGCGAGCCGCTCCCCGCCGGTGATGTCGACCGCGCCGAGCACCCGCCCGGTGCGCGGGTCGTGCACGGGGGCCGCCGCGCAGGTCCAGGCCCGCACCGAGTGCCGGAAGTGCTCCGCGGAGACCACCTGGACGGGACGGTCCACGGCCAGCGCGGTACCCGGTGCGTTCGTACCCGCCGCCGTCTCCGACCAGCGGGCCCCGGCCACGAAGTTCATCCCCCGGGCCTTGCGCAGGGTGCCCGGATGCCCCTCCACCCAGAGCATCCGCCCGGCCGCGTCGCAGACCGCGAGGAGATGCTCCCCGTCCGTCGCGTACGCCCCCATCAGCTCCCGGACCACCGGCATCGCCGCGGAGAGGGGATGCTCGTCCCGGTACGCGGCGAGCTCGTCCTCGTCCAGTTCCACCCGCGCCGCCCCGTCGGGGCTCACGCGCGCGCGTACCGACCGGCGCCAGGACGCGGCCACCAGCGGGCGGGCGTCCGGGGTGGGCCGGCCGGCCTCCCCGGCCGGGCCGAGATCCCCCGTCGGCGCCCGCTCGCTCCATGGCTCCCCGGCCACGCACACATCGTTCAACTCGGCCTCCTCGTCGAGGTCGTCCCGGCCCGTCGCGCTCATCGTCGTGCGCCCGCGGGCCGCCGACAAGCCGCTTCGCACCACGGCATATGCACCCTGTCCGGGACCGGCCCCCGACCGCTCACGTAGAGTGGGGCCCGGGCCGTGACTGGCGCTTGAGGTGGATCACCACCGGGGAGCGGCCCGGCGGAGCGTGCCCCCGTGGCGCGACCGTGTCGATGCCGTGCGCCTGGGCGAACCACCGGTCAGAGACGACGCCCAGGAGTTGCCATGTCCACCAGCACCGCCACCCTCATGGACGGCACGGCCCTCGCCCGCCGCACGGTCGAGGAGACCGCCGCCCGAGCCGCCGAGATCACCCGCCGCACCGGCGTCACCCCGTGCCTCGCCACCGTCCTCGTCGGCGCGGACCCGGCCTCCGTCACGTACGTGAAGATGAAGCAGAACCGCTGCGCGAAGGCCGGAATCCGCTCCAAGCACGTCGAGCTGCCCGCCGAGACGAGCACCGAGGAGCTCGTCGCCGCCATCACCGCCCTGTCCGAGGACCCCGAGGTCCACGGCATCCTGCTGCAGCACCCGGTCGGCCCGCACATCGACGAGCGCGCCGCCTTCGAGGCCATCGCCCCCGAGAAGGACGTCGACGGCGTCACCATGGCCTCCTTCGCCGCCATGGGCTTCGGTCTGCCCGGCTTCGTCTCCTGCACGCCCGGCGGCATCATGCGTCTCCTCGACGCGTACGACGTCGAACTCAGCGGCAAGCGCGCGGTCGTCGTCGGCCGCAGCGCCATCCTCGGCAAGCCCGCCGGCCTGCTCCTCCTCGGTCGCGATGCCACCGTCACGTACTGCCACTCCCGCACCCAGGACCTCTCCTCGGTCGTCCGCGAGGCCGACGTCCTCGTCGCCGCCGTCGGGAAGCCGAACTTCATCAAGGGCGAGGACATCAAGCCGGGCGCCGTCGTCATCGACGCCGGCTACAACCCGGGGAACATCGGCGACGTCGACTTCGCCTCGGCCGCCGAGCGCGCCTCCCTCATCACCCCGGTCCCCGGCGGTGTCGGCCCCATGACCATCGCCGTGCTCCTCGCCCAGACGGTCGAGGGCGCGGAGCGTCAGCTCGGCCTGTAGGCGGTCATGACCGGGCGGCGGCGGTGACGGGGGAGCGGCGGTGGCGGGAGCGCGCGCGGTCGGCGATGGTCACGATTCCGTACCTGACGCGTCCGACGGCCGGTGAACGCCCGCCGCGCCGCCGCCGAGGGGCGATCCTGGTCCCTGTGCCCCACCCGCCGAGCAGCACTCCGCCGACCGAACCGTGCCGCACGGGCGTGTCCGGTCTCAGCGGTGGGGAACCTTCGACCCGCCCGAACGCGACGGGTATGAACGCGACAGGCCCGAACGCGCCGGGCCCGATATCGCCGGGCCCGAACGCGACGGGCCCGACATCACCGGGCCCGAACGTGCCGAGCCGGGTCGAGGGCCGTATCACCGACCCCCGCGTCACCGAGGGGCTCGGGAGCGGTGCCGAGGCCGGGTGGCCGGCCCGTTTCGTGCGGCTCGGCGCGCCCCGGCCGGGACCGGCGGCGCGGCGTGCCCGCTGGTTCGGCGTGCCGCTCGTGCCGCTGCTCACCGCCGCCCTGGTGGCCGGTGCCTTCCTGACCGCTCGTGGCGGCGCGGAGGGCGGCGGACTCGCCGACGGCCGACCGGGAGGAGACCCCGTCGGAGTGCCGTCCCCCGTCCTCACCGACGGTACGGGATCGCCCGCCCCCGCCCCGACCACGGGAGGGACGACGGCCGACACGCCGACCCGCACCGCACCTCAGGACCGGGCCGAGCACCCGCAGGCCGGCACCTCGGCGGCGCCCTCCCGGTCCGGGACCACCGGCCCCACGCCCACCGCCACCGCCCCCACGCCCTCCGGACGCCCGACGGAGGAACGGCCGGTCTCCTTCGACATGCTGCGCGTCGGCGACTGCTTCGACATCGACCGCGACGCGCCCGGCACCGCCCTCCGGCGCGGTTGCGACACGCCGCACCAGGCCGAACTCGTCGCCCGGCTCCGCCTGGTCGGCACCTTCGCCACCGATCAGGACGTGCGCGAGGCGGCCACCGCGCTCTGCCGCGAACCGCTCCGCCGCAAGGCCGCAAGGCAGCCGCTCGGCACGCGCTGGACGACCTTCGCCCAGTACCCGTACCTGACGGGTCACCTCCTCGGCGCGGACACCGTCGCCTGCAGCCTGGCCGTCACGAGCGGCACGCTCAGCCACCGCCTCCAGTAGCACCGGCGGCGAACGCCGTCGCCAGGGCCGCCGCCGGGTCACGGTCCGCCGGGCCGGCCGGGGACCAGCGGGCCCCGGCCTTCCGGTACGGCCACCAGCGACCGTCCTCGCCGAGCCGCAGCTGCGCCTCCGCGCCCACGACCGTCCACCGCGCACCGCCCGCGCGCCGCAGCACCGGCCGCTCGTCGTCCGCCCAGGCCCCCGCGAGCCGGGCCCCGGCCCGGTCGAGCGCCTCCGCGTCCGGTGTCCACTCCTCCTCCAGTACGGCGAGGGCGGCGGCGCCCCCGAACCGCCACGCGCGCGTGGCCAGGTCCAGCTCCGTCAGCGACCTTCCCGAACCGGAGGCGAGGCGCCCCGCGATCCACGGAACGGGAGCGCCCGCCGCCAGCCTGACCGCGTCCTGAGCGACGGTCGGCGGAGCCTCGATCGGATCAGCCGTGGTCCCGTGCGCGCCACCGGCCCCCAGCACCGCGCCGAGCAGTCGGTACGCGCGCGTCGCCGCGTCCTGCGCCAGGAACTCGAGGGCCGCCGGATCGACGCCCGGCTCCGGCGGCGTGTCCGTGTCCAGGGACGGCGACCGCCCCGGCGCGGCCGGGACGGCCGGAGGGGCGGGCAGCGGCGGTACGAGGAAGGCCGCAGCGAACACCTCCTCGGCCGACACGCCGGGCATCCCGCCGGCCCCGTCGAACCCGCCGCCCGTCTCCTCCCCGCCCCGAGCGGACGGGGCGGCGGCCCGTGCCGCACTGCGCTCCTGCAACTGCTCCAGGAGCGTGCGCTCGCCGCGCCCCCGCATCAGCAGAAGGACGAAGGGGTCCTCGTCGAGGAGGCGGGCGACCTGATAGCAGAGCGCCGCCGTGTGCGCGCAGTGGTCCCAGGCCTCGCAGCCGCACTCCGGGTCCAGATCCCCGATGCCCGGCAGCAGGTCGAGCCCGGCCGCCGCCGCGTCCTCCACCAGGTGCGGCGGCATGTCGCGGTCGAGCAGCGCGGCGATGTGGCCCGCGCTGTCCACGGCGAGGCCGAGGAGCCGCTCCCACTGCTCCTCCGAGAACTCCCGCACCAGCACGTCGGCGCGGTAGGCCGTGCCGTCGCGGTCCTTGACCAAGGCCGTGATCCGGCCGGGCCGCACCGAGACGGCACCCACCGCCCCCCCGCGCGCGTGGCGGCGTCCCGCCTTGAGGGCGCGGGGGCCGTCGAGCGCCGAGTCCTCCAGGGCCTTCAGCCACGCGCGTCCCCACCAGGTGCGGGTGAACCCGCCACCGTGCACCGGCGGCAGCGCCTCGAAGGTCCGTTCGTCGTCCCCACGGCCCTGGCCACGACCGTGACCGTGGGCCTCTCCGTACGCGCTCATCGTCCGTCCCCTCGCAGTCGCACCAGCTCCGCCAGTTCGGCATCGGTCAGTTCGGTCAGTTCCGGCGGCGCGTCCCCGCCGCTTCCGAGGACGGTGTCCGCCAGTTCGCGCTTGCGGTCGAGCATCGCGGCGATCCGGTCCTCGATGGTGCCCTCGGCGATCAGCCGGTGGACCTGCACCGGCCTGTCCTGCCCGATCCGGTACGCACGGTCGGTGGCCTGTGCCTCCACCGCCGGGTTCCACCACCGGTCGTAGTGCACGACGTGTTCGGCGCGGGTCAGGTTGAGCCCCGTCCCGGCGGCCTTCAGGGAGAGCAGGAAGACAGGGACGTCCCCGCTCTGGAAGCGGGTGACCATCGCCTCGCGTTCGGCGACCGGCGTGCCGCCGTGCAGGAACTGCGTGCGCACGCCCCGAGCCGCGAGGTGCGCCTCCAGGAGCCGGGCCATCCCCACGTACTGGGTGAAGACCAGGGTGCACGCGCCCTCGGCGAGGATGGTGTCGAGGAGTTCGTCGAGCAGCTCCAGCTTGCCCGAGCGGCCCTCGATCCTCGGCTGCTCCTCCTTGAGGTACTGGGCGGGGTGGTTGCAGATCTGCTTGAGGCCCGTCAGGAGCTTCACGACCAGGCCCCGGCGCTCCATGCCGTCGGCCTCGGCGATCGCCGCAAGGGTCTCCCGCACCACCGCCTCGTACAGACCGGTCTGTTCCGGCGTCAGGGAGACGGTCCGGTCGGTCTCGGTCTTCGGCGGCAGCTCGGGGGCGATGCCGGGGTCGGATTTGCGTCGGCGCAGCAGGAAGGGGCGTACGAGTGCGCCGAGCCGCTCGGCGGCGGCCGGGTCCTGTCCGCCCTCGACGGCGGCGGCGAAGCGGGTCCGGAAGGCACCCAGGCTGCCGAGCAGGCCCGGCGTGGTCCAGTCGAGGATCGCCCACAGCTCGGAGAGGTTGTTCTCCACCGGCGTGCCGGACAGCGCCACGCGCGCGCGTGCGCCGATGGTCCGCAGTTGACGGGCCGTCGCCGAGTACGGGTTCTTGACGTGCTGGGCCTCGTCCGCGACGACGAGGCCCCAGTTCCGGGCGGCGAGCCGTTCGGCGTCCAGGCGCATCGTGCCGTACGTGGTGAGCACGAAGCCGCCCTCGGCGACCTCCTCCAGGTCACGGGCCGCGCCGTGGAAGCGGCGCACCGGTGTGCCCGGGGCGAACTTCTCGATCTCCCGCTGCCAGTTGCCCATGAGCGAGGTCGGACAGACGACGAGGGTGGGGCCGGCGGACGCCGGGTCGGTCTGCCGGTGCAGATGCAGGGCGATCACGGTGATCGTCTTGCCGAGGCCCATGTCGTCGGCCAGACAGCCACCGAGGCCGAGCGAGGTCATCCGGTGGAGCCAGTCGAGCCCGCGCAGCTGGTAGTCGCGCAGGGTCGCGGCGAGCGCCGGGGGCTGGGTGATCTCCGGCCGGTCGCCCTCGGGTTCGGCGAGACGCGCCCGCAGTCGCTCCAGCCAGCCGGTGGCGGCCACCTCGACGGTGCGTCCGTCGATCTCGGTCGTGCCGGTGAGGACGGCCGAGAGGGCGTCCACCGGAGTGACCTTGCGGTCCTGGTGGGCGCGGGCCCGGCGCACCTCGGCCGGATCGACGAGGACCCAGCGGTCGCGCAGCCGGACCAGTGGCCGTCCGGCCTCGGCGAGCCGGTCGAGCTCGGCCCGGGAGAGCTCGTGGTCGCCCACCGCGAAGCGCCAGTTGAAGGCGAGCAGGGAGTCCGCGGCGAGGAAGGACGGCAGGGCGGAGGCACGGGCGGAGCCGAAAGCCTCCGCGCCGTCGGCCTCGAAGGAGCCGTCGGCCTCGGAGGAGCCGTCGGCCTCGGAGGAGCCGTCGGCCTCGGAGGAGCCGTGGGCCTCGGAGGATCCGTCGACCTCGGAGGAGTCGTTTGTGTCGGCGGAGCCCGATGCTTCCGCGCCATCGATGGCGCGTCCGACGCCGTCACGGAGCCCTGACCTCCCGGCTCCGGCTTCCTGCGGGCCGATCACCGCGCCGGCGGTCAGCCGGTCCGCGAGCTCGCGCGGCCAGTGGATCTGGACGCCCGATGCCGCGAGGGCCTCGGCGGCCGGGCCGAGGAGCTCCGCGACCTCCTCGTCGGCGAGTTCGACGGTGTCGGGCACGGCCGCCGACAGGAGCGGGGACAGCGGGGCCCAGGCCCGGGCGGCGCGCCGGAGCGCGAGGAGGGCGTCCATCCGGGCGCGGGGGCCGAACGCGGCCCCGGCCCGGCCGGAGCCCGCCCACACCTCCGCCGCGTCCGCGACCAGGGTCGGGTCGGCGACCCCGTGCAGCTGGAGCACCGCCCGGAAGGCGGGTGCCTCCCGCGCCTCCGCGCTGAAGCCGGGCAGTTCGAGCCGGAGGGAGAGCCGGACGCCCGCGTCGTGCACCGCCGCCACGTCGGCGGCCCAGGGGCGCTGTTCGGGCAGGCTCTGCGGTGCGTCGGCCGCGAAGGCGGGCCCGCCGGCGGCGAGCGGTGCCGCCGGGGTACGGGGCAGCGTGTCGGCCACCGCGTCGGCGAAGGCCCGGAGCAGCGCCTCGGGCTCGGGCAGCATCAGCGGTTCGTCGCCGATCGGCGGTACGGCGCCGGACTCGGGCACGCCCCCGGGCTCGGGTACGGGGACGGTCAGAGGTACGGCATGCGCCGCGGGTGGCATCGAGGCGGCGAGGGTGCGGAGTTCGGCCAGCTCCGCGGGGCCGAGCGGTCCGGCGCGCCAGGCGTCGTGGTCGCCGGGCGTGAGGCCGGGCAGCAGCAGACCGCGCGAGACGAGGTTCAGGGCGAGAAGCGACGCGGCGCCCCAGAAGGCGGCCGCGGGGGAGGCGGTGTCCGAGAACCGGGCGCGGGCGAGCAACGGCAGGGCGTCCCGTACGGACAGGGTGCGGGCGGGGACGGTCACGGCCCGGAGCGAGTCGCCGTCCACGACCGTGATCGCCGTGTCGCCCGGGGAAGCGTCGGCGGCGTCCGGCAGGGGCTCGCCGTCCGGCGACCAGAAGCCGATCCGTCCGGCGCGGGGCGGATCGGCGGGGAGGAAGACGGCGGGGTGAAGCAGGAGTTCGTGTGTGGGGGAGGGTTCTCGGGGGGCGGGTTCGCGGGCCGGTTCATGGGATCCGTGCGAGAGCGACAACGCATTCCTCAAATTTGACTACCTGACGACCGAGTCGCCGAGGATACCCCACGCATGCGCCGGAGGTGCGCTCCCGCCAGGTGATCCGCGCCACACGCGTCCGGCTCTCGTGGAGGGGTGGGGCTCGCCCCACCCCCACCCCCCGGTGCGCCCCCGGCAGTGGACGGGTGGTGACGCCATGGTCCCGGACGATCACGGATCCGTACGTTTCTGACAGGCGCCCACCGACCCCACCGACCGACAGAAACCGGAGCCCGCCATGTCCCAGGCCACCGTCCTGCCCCCGGCCGCCGCACCCGTCGCGGCGCCCGCCCGCGCCCGGGGCGGCAGCGAGTTCAGCCCGCTCCTGCGGACGGTCAGGGAACAGGGTCTCCTCGAACACCGACCCGGCTGGTACGCCCGCGGCATCGTCGTCAATCTCCTCGGCATCGCCGCCGTGGTGGCCGGACTCGCCCTGACCGGGCCTTCCTGGTGGGCGCTGCTGCTCGCCGTCCCCCTCGCCCTGTTCTCCGCCCGCGCCGCCTTCGTCGGTCACGACGCCGGCCACGCCCAGATCACCGCCGACCGCAGGGCGAGCCGGATCCTCCAGCTCGTCCACGCCAACCTCCTCCTCGGCATGAGCCGGGAGTGGTGGAACGACAAGCACAACCGCCACCACGCCAACCCCAACCACCTCGACAAGGACCCGGACGTCGTCGCCGACATCCTGGTCTTCGCCGAGCACCAGACGGCGGGCCGCACGGGTCTGCGCGGGTTCCTCACCCGCCATCAGGCCTGGCTGTTCTTCCCGCTGACCACTCTGGAGGGCATCGCGCTCAAGGTGTACGGGATCCAGTCCCTGCTCGCGAAGGACGGCCCGTGCCGCACCCGGCGCGAGCGACTGGTCGAAGGGGCCCTGCTCCTCGCCCACTTCGCCGGATACGCGACGCTGCTCCTCACGCTCCTGACGCCCGTCCAGGCCCTCGTCTTCGCCCTCGTCCACCAGATGCTCCTGGGCGTGCACCTCGGCATGGCCTTCGCCCCGAACCACAAGGGAATGGACCGGCCGGACGAGCACGAGGACGGCGACAGCTGGGGCCATCTGCGCCGCCAGGTGCTCACCTCGCGCAACATCCGGGGCGGCGCCCTGACCGACTGGTTCCTCGGCGGGCTCAACTACCAGGTGGAGCACCACCTGTTCCCGAGCATGCCGCGCCCGAACCTCCGCCTGGCGCAGCCGGCCGTGCGCGCCCACTGTGCCGCGCTGGGCGTCCCGTACACGGAGACCGGTTTCGTGGACTCGTACCGCCAGGCCCTCGGCCATCTGCACGAGGTGGGCGCGCCGCTCCGCTCCGGGGCCGCCGAGTAGGGTCGTACACCGAGGCGCGATGTGATCATCGGTCCGGGTGGTCACGTCGTCGCCCGGAGCGGCAGAGAAGGGGAGCTCTGAGCATGAGCAGCGGCACCGTCACCACGGTCAGCAGCAACGGCACGTACGCGTTCACCAAGCCCAACAGGGACGGCATCACCCTCCTCGCCGGGCTCGGCGTGGAGGGCGACGTCCACGCGGGCGTGACCGTGAAGCACCGGTCCCGTGTCGCTCAGGACCCCACCCAGCCCAACCTGCGGCAGGTGCACCTCATCCACGCCGAGCTCTTCGACGAGGTCGCCGGCGCGGGCTTCGAGGTCGCCCCCGGCGACCTCGGCGAGAACGTCACGACCCGGGGGATCGACCTCCTCGCCCTGCCCACCGGCACCCTCCTGCACCTGGGCGCGGAGGCCGTCGTCGAGGTCACAGGACTGCGCAACCCCTGCGCGCAGATCGACAACTTCCAGCACGGTCTGCTCAAGCAGGTCATCGGCCGCGACGAGGGCGGCCAGATCGTGCGCAAGGCGGGCATCATGGGCGTCGTGCTCACGGGCGGGGAGGTGCGGCCCGGCGACCCGATCCGGGCCGAGCTGCCGGCCGAGCCGCACCGCCCGCTGGAGCGGGTCTGAGCGTCCGGGGTCTCACCCCTCCAGAGCGCAGGAGTTGACGACGTCACCGCTCGTGGGCCGCGCGATCGTACGGTCCGCGGGCGGCGTCGTGCCCTTCTCCACCCAGCGGGTCAGGGCGTCGAACGCGGAGCGGTAGCACGGCAGGATCGGTCGCAGCCGGTCCGGATAGGTGTCGTAGAGGCCGTCCGTGTGCGTCCCGTCCTGCACCGTGTAGTAGCGGTGCAGCCCGCCCCGGCCCCGCTCGTCGATCATCCGCGCGTACACATCGGAGTCCGTGGAGATCGGCAGCAGTGTGTCCAGGTCGCCGTGGAGCGTGATGAGCGGTTTGCCGATCCGTCCGGTGAGCGCGACCTTCGCGACCGCGCGGTGGACGGACGCGGGCCGGGAGGCGTAGTCGTAGGAGGCGTCCGAGGCGCAGGGCGCGAAGATCTGCTCCACGGTCCCACCGGCCGTGGAGCCCGGGCAGGCCGGGTCGTACGAGGGGTCGAACTCGGCCCGGAAGAGCTTCTGCGTCAGCCCCCAGTAGGCCTTCTCGTGGTACGGCCACAGGAAGCGCGAGCCGGGCGCGAAGCCCGCCGCGATCAGGTCCTCGTCGGTGGCGAGGCCCTGGGTCCTGGCCACCGTCACCGGCAGGCTCGTCAGCAGGTTCGGGCCGCGCGTCGTCCACAGCACGCCCTCCCAGTCGACCCCGCCGTCGTACAGCTCGGGCCGGTTCTCCAGCTGCCAGCGCGTGAGGTAGCCGGCGTTGGAGATGCCGGTCATGTACGTGCGCTCCGGAGCGTGGCCGTAGCGCTGCCGTACGACCTTCTTGGCGGCCCGCGTCAGCTCGGTCACCCGGCGGTTCCACTCGGCGACCGCGTCGCCGGGCTCCTGTCCGTCGGTGAAGAAGTCAGGTCCGGTGTTGCCCTTGTCGGTGGCGGCGTAGGCGAAGCCCCGGGCGAGCACCTGGTCGGAGATCAGCGCGTCCGTGGAGTACTGGCGGCGTGAGCCCGGGGCGCCGGTGACGACGAGCCCGCCGTTCCAGTGGTCGGGCAGCCGGATGACGAACTGCGCGTCATGGGCCCAGCCGTGGGTGGCGTTGAGGCGGGAGTCGTCGGGGAAGTAGCCGTCGATCTGGACGCCCGGTACTCCCGAGGGGTTACGGGTCGCCTTCGAGGCCAGACCGGCCTGGTCGGCCAGGTCGGTGTACGGGGTGCCGGCGAGCCCGGTGGTCGTCAGGTCGTCCAGACAGGCGGACTGCTGACGCTCGGCGCCGGGCACATGGACCCGGTCCTGACGCGCACAGCGCGAGGCGGCGGGCGCCTCGGCCCCGGCGGGGCTCGCGGGGCCGAGGACGGTCACCCCGGTGAGGAGCGCGGCGAACAGGGAGACGCCTGGGAACAGGCGCATGGTGAGCCTCCGATGGGACGACGGAAAAGAGGTGCGGCGCCACATCGTGCGGCGCACCACCACCGTCGGACCATGGTTCGGAACCACACCGCGGGCCCTCGTCCTATGGGGCGTGGAGACGGTCGTGCGGGCGGGTTCCTCAGGAGGCGCGTACGGCCATCGCGTCGAGCGCTTCGAGGAGGGCGGGCAGCCTGGGGCCGCGCGTCACGGGCAGCACCTCGCGCGGCGCCTCGTCGAGGAGGACGAACGCCATGTCGTCCGCCTTGGCCACGAGCGACCAGCCGGGACCGTCGGCACGGAGCATCCCGGCGGACGAGCGGACCCTGCCGACCGGCGGGGGCTCCTCCAGATAGCCGCGCAGCTCGTCCAGGGCCTTCCTGACGCCGGTGTACGGGCCGGGGACGGCGCCGTCGGCAGCGGAGCCGTCGGGTGCGGAGCCGTCGGCAGCGGCGCCGTCCTGGTCCCCGGCCTCGGCCGATGGTGGCCCGGCGGCTTCCGTGGGCTCCGGGGCGCGAGAGGCCGTGGGTTCCCCGCCCGCGTCGCCCACCCGGGCCCGCCAGGCCTCCCACTGGGCCGCCACCTCGTCGGCGCCCAGCCGGCGCTGCGCCGGGCCCCACTCCTCGCCGGAGGGCGGGACGAGGGGTGCGGGGTCGCCCTCCTCCGGCTCCGGGTCGTGCGGGGCCGGGACGCCGGGGGCGACGGTCGCCACGGGGAGCGGCCAGCCCGGCAGCCCGGCCACCACCGAGTGCTCGTCGGGGGAGAGGTCGTACGCCATGCCGCAGTCCCAGGAGGAGATGGCCACGGCGACCAGGGACACGTCGTCGACGACGACCGTCCAGCGGGCCCCGTGCCCGTCCTGGCCGAACACGAGCCCGTACCCCTCGGCGTACGGCTGAAGGCCCAGCGCCGCGCAGGCCGCCGGGTAGTCGTCGCCGAGCACGCTCGGGAATCGCGCGGGCGTCAGCAGTGCCGCGGTCAGCACAAGGAGCGCGTCGGCGTCGGCCTCGGCGATCGGGTCCGTCCCAGCCACGGCTTCCTCCCCATCTGGTCGTCGGCGCACCTTAACCAGTGGGTAACCCGCGCGTCGAGGGTCTCCACCAGGGAACCTCGCCCGGCCGGGGCCGGTCCGTCACGTGTCGCCGGCCCGCCTCGCCGGGGATGCGTCCCGCAGACCGAGCAGGGAGCGGGCGACGGTGCGGGGGGACTCGTTCCGTTCCCTGGCGAGGGTGATCAGCGCCCGGCAGGCCAGTTCGTTCACGCCGAAGGAGAGCATGCCGGGGGAGACCCGGCTCGCCGCCTCCTCCGCCCGGGCCGGGTCGTCCTCGGCGCAGGCCGCCACGTACTCGGCGGCGGCCTCGAAGAGGTTGTGCCCCTGCCGGGGGCGCGGTGGAGCCGGCGCGGCGGCTTCGGGCGCCTTCCGGCCGGAGGAGAGGAGTCTGCGCAGTCTTTCCGGAACTCGTGCCACGGCCCGCCGCCTTTCCCGGGCACGACTGCCCGGCGTTTCTACGGTAGACAGTGAAGTGCCGGTAAAGAAGGGTGCGTTGGCATCCGTGACGGCCTCCGTGGCGATCTGGCGGCGGTGCTTCCGCCGGCCTCAGTCGGTGATCGGAGGCCGGTCCGCGTGCAGAAGCGGGAGGTTCTTCTCGACGGCCTTGTCCCAGGAGCCGTCGGTGATCATCCGTGCGATCGCGGTCTGGACCCGGGCCCGCAGAGGGCTGCCCTTGCGCAGGCCGACGCCGTAGCGCTCCTCGGTGAGGCGGAAGCCCGCGAGCTTGAACCCGCCCTGGGAGCCGTCCTGTGCCGCGTACCCGGCGAGCAGCGCGTCGTCGGTGGTGATGGCGTCGACCAGGCCCGCGTTCATCGCCACGATGCACTGCGTGTAGGTGTCGTACGTCTGGACCCGTGCCCGCGGGGCGATCAGCGTCCGGATGGTGAGCGCGGAGGTGGTGCCGGCGGCCGCGCAGACCTTCCGGTCGTTCAGGTCGGCCGGTTTGGCGACGGGGGAGTCTTCCGGCAGCAGGACGTCCTGATGGGCGACGAGGTAGGGACCGGCGAAGTCGACCTGTTTCTTGCGCTTGTCGTTGATCGCGTACGTCGCCACGACGAGGTCGACGTCGCCGCGGGCGAGCGCCGACTCCCGCAGGGAACCGGGTACTTGCTTCCAGGTCACGTCACCGGGCTTGTAGCCGAGCGCGCCGGCGATGTAGGTGGCCACGTCCACGTCGAGACCCGTGTACGTGCCGTCCGGTCGCTTCAGGCCAAGGCCGGGCTGGTCGAACTTGATCCCGACGGTGAGGCCGGAACCGGGTTTCGTGGCCGTGCCCGTGCCCGTGCCCGTCCCCGTCCCTGTGCTTGTGGAGGCGGCGGAGGACGGCCGGTCGCCGTTCTTGCCCGCGGTGCGGTCGTCGTCCGAGCCGCCGTTGCCGTCGGGCAGGAGGCTCCAGACGAGGACGCCGCTCAGGGCCACCGCCGCGGCGGCCCCGGCGTACACCGCGCCGCGGCGCTTCCGCGGGGCGGACGGTGCCGGTGGCGCGAGGCGGTAGGAGGTGGCGGTGTCGGGCGGCGTGGGAGCCGTGTCACGTGGCTCGGCGGCGTCGTCGGCCGTCTTACCGGGACCTTCGGTCTCCGCCGCGGCCAGCAGCCGGTCCAGCGTCTCGCCGTCCGGGCGCGCCTCCGGGTCCCGTACGAGTACCTCCGTCAGCGCCGGGGTCAGCGGCCCCGCCCGGTGGGGCGGCGGGACGTCCTCGCCGAGTACGGCCGCGAGCGTGGCGAGCGTGTTGGCCCGCCGCAGCGGATGGTGGCCCTCCACCGCCACGTACAGCGTCATCGCCAGTGACCAGAGGTCGGCGGACGGCCCGCCCTCCTCGCCGCCGACGCGCTCCGGCGCCATGTAGTCGGGCGTGCCGATGATCGAGCCCGCGGCGGTCAGGGCGGTCGCGCCGTGGACAGCTGCGATGCCGAAGTCGGTGAGGACCGGCCGGCCGTCCGGCCGGAGCAGGATGTTCGCGGGCTTGATGTCCCGGTGCTGGATGCCCACCGCGTGAGCGGCCCGCAGACCCGAGAGGATCCCGCGCCCCAGCGTGGCCGCCTCGCCGGGCGTGAGGGTGCCGCGATCGAGGCGGTCCTGGAGCGAACCGCCGTCGACCAGCTCCATCACGAGCCAGGGGTAGGTGCCCTCGCCGCCGTCCACGATGTGATGGATGGTCACCACCTGCGGGTGCGCCACGCGCGCGAGTGCCCTCGCCTCGCGCAGCACCCGGACGCGGAGCTCCCGGGCGGCGTCGGGGGCGTACTCGGCGAGCGCGGGGTCCGGCGGGCGTACCTCCTTGAGCGCCACCTCCCGGTGCAGGGCCAGGTCCCTGGCCCGCCACACGGTGCCCATTCCGCCCCCGCCGAGCCGCGCCACCAGCTCGAACCGGCCGTCCACCACCCGTGCCACCCGTTGCTCCCCTCCCGGCAGCCCTCAGGGCCAGTCCGCCGACCCGGCCCCGACTCTGCCACATCCGGCCCTGCGGCCCGCTTCAGTCCTCGCGTACGGCGAGGGCCAGATAGCGGGCGTCCTCGTCGACGTAGCTGACGAGTCGCCAGCCGGCCTCGGCGAGCACCCGGCGCAGCCGGGGCTCGGCGCGCAGGTCGTCCGGCGTGACCTGCCGGCCGTGGCGGGCCGCGAGGGCGGCTCGCCCGATCGGGTGGAACAGCGCGAGCTTGCCTCCGGGGCGTACGACCCTGGCGAGTTCCCGCAGATCGGCGACGGGCTCCGCGAGGTGCGAGATGAGGCCCGCCCCGAAGACGGCGTCGAGTGCTCCGTCGCGCACCGGCAGCCGGCCGACATCGGCGAGCAGCAGCGTCCCGCCGGACTCTCCGCCGCGTCCGGCGCTGACGGCCCGTTCGATCATCTCGGGCGTGAGGTCGGCCCCGAGTACCGTTCCGGAGGGGCCGACGGCGGCACGGAGCGGCGGGAGCGCGCGGCCGGTGCCGCATCCGGCGTCCAGCACGGCGTCGCCGGGGCGAAGGCCGATGTCGTCCACGGCCGCGGCGTAGGCGGGGCCGTCGTCGGGGAACCGGCTGTCCCAGTCGGCGGCGCGGGCGCCGAAGAACTCTCGTACATGTGTGGGGTCGTCGCTCATGTGCTCATGATCTCGCACCATTCCCCACACGGAGGGGTGAACGTTCTGTGTGCACGTTCGAGCTCGGCCTGATCGTTCGGGACCATCTCTCTGTCATATTCCAGCAGCTTTCGAAATGCGCCCCCGATGCGCCCCCCGGTGCGCACTAGCGTCCCTGAGCCATGGGACACCTGGACCACGCCACCTTCGGCTGGCTGACACCCGTGCTGTCGTACGCGATGGCCTGCATCGGCGCAGCCCTCGGGCTGCGCTGCACCGTACGAGCGCTCGACGCGACCGGCAGGTCACGGCGCAACTGGCTGCTGACCGCCGCCTCCGCGATCGGCACCGGCATCTGGACGATGCACTTCGTGGCGATGCTCGGATTCGGCGTGACGGGCACCGACATCCGCTACGACGTTCCGCTCACCATCCTCAGCCTCGTCATCGCGATGGCCGTCGTCGGCGTCGGAGTCTTCGCCGTCGGCTACGGACGCGACCGGGTCCGTTCCCTCCTGATCGGCGGGCTGACCACGGGCATCGGTGTGGCGAGCATGCACTACATGGGCATGGCCGCGCTCCGGCTCCACGGCCAGGTGCGGTACGACCCGCTGCTCGTCGGCCTCTCGGTGCTGATCGCCGTCGTCGCCGCCACGGCCGCGCTCTGGGCGGCGCTCAACATCCACGCGCCCGCCGCCGTGGCCGTCGCCTCGCTCGTGATGGGCGCGGCCGTCAGCAGCATGCACTACACCGGCATGTTCGCGGTGCGGGTCGATGTCGTCCCCTCCGGGGCCACCCTCCCGGGAGCCACGGTCATGCAGTTCATCTTCCCGCTCGCCGTCGGCCTCGGCTCGTACCTCTTCATCACCTCCGCCTTCGTCGCCCTCTCCCCGACGGCCAGGGAACGCGCCGCCTACGCCTCCGCCGGACGCCTCACCGAACCGGACGAACACGCGGTGGACGTCGCACCACCCGGCTTCCGCACCCCGGAAGCAGCCCGCACACCGACGACCTGACCGGTACGAGCCGACCCTGACCGGTACGAACCGATCCTGACCCGCATGACCCGACACCCCTGAAGCACGCCACGCCACACCGCACCAGAGACAGTCGCAGCCGGAACGAGGAGGCCATGCGAACTCCCCGCAAGAACAAGGACGCCGAGGCGGCCACGCCGCCACCGGCGGCCGCGCGCGGGCGGCGCGCACACGCAGGTCCGCCCGCCGACGAGCCGGGGGAGCGAACCCCGGAGGCCTCGCCGACGACGGGCCGGACGGGCCACGCGGGCACGTCGGCGCCGGGAAGCGGCACCCACCCCGCCGGTCCGTTCGTATCCGGAGACTCCGGCACCGCCGTCCACCCCGCCCGTCCGTTCGTGACCGGAGACGCCGGCACCGCCGCCCGGGCCTCCCAGCGGCCCCAGGACTCCGCAGGACCGCACGCGTCCGACGCGCCACAGGTCCGTCCCTCGTTCCAGGGGCTGCGCCCTCGTACGGTCCGCGCCAAGATCGTCTCGCTCCTGATGGTCCCGGTCGTCTCCCTCCTCGCCCTCTGGGGCTTCGCCACCGTCAGCACCGCGCAGGACGTGGCCCGCCTCCGCCAGCTCCAGCGCGTCGACGCAGAGATCCGGGAGCCCGTCACGGCCGCCCTCGCCGCGCTCCAGGCCGAACGGCGCGCCGCCGTACGGCAGGTCGCGGCGCCCGGAGCCGCCCGGGCCGCCGAGCTCAAGGACCGCGTCCGCCGTACGGACGAGGCCGTCGACCGGCTCCGTCTGGACGGCACCCACACCGTCGGCGACACCGGAGACCTCCCCGGCGAGGTCGCCGACCGGGTGAGCGTCTTCGTCGGCAAGGTCGAGGGCCTCGCCCGGCTCCGTACCGCCGCGGCCGACGGGCGTGCCGACTGGGACCAGGTCTACGCCGCGTACACGGACACCATCTCCGCCGCCTTCGCGGTCGGCGGCGCCCTCAGCGGCATCCAGGACGCCGAGCAGGGGTCCGACGCGCGCGTACTCCTCGAATTCGGCCGGGCCGGCGAGATGCTGTCCCGCGAGGACGCCGTCCTCACCTCCGCCCACCTCACCGGCCGGCTCACCGCGGACCGGCTCCGTGCCTTCTCCGGGGCCGTCGAGACCCGGCGTACCCTCACCGCCTCGGCCGCCGCCGACCTGCCCGCCGCCGAACGCGCCGCGTGGGTCCGGCTCGCCGCCGGCGACGACCACACCCGGCTCACCCGGGCCGAGGACCGGGTCGGCGCCGCGAGCCCGGGCCGCCCCGCAGCCCAGGCCGTCACCTCCGCCGAGTGGGACGACACCCTCGCCGCCGTACGCGGCGGACTCACCGCGATCGAGAACGACGCGCGCGGTGCGGCGGCCGGCCGCGCCGACCCCTTCGCCGGCGGTGCCCTCAGCGCGGGCGGCGCGGCGGTCATCCTCGGCCTCGCCGCCGTCGCCGCCTCGCTCGTCATCTCCGTACGCATCGGCCGCGGCCTCGTCGTCGAGCTCGTCAGCCTCCGCAACACCGCCCTCGGCATCGCGCGCCGCAAACTCCCTGCCGCCATGCGCCGGCTCCGCGCCGGCGAGGAGATCGACGTCCAGGCCGAGGCCCCGCCCGGGCCCGTCTCCCACGACGAGATCGGCCAGGTCGGCGAGGCCCTCACCACCGTCCACCGCGCGGCGCTCTCGGCGGCCGTCGAACGCGCCGAACTCGCCAGCGGCATCTCCGGGGTCTTCGTCAACCTCGCCCGCCGCAGCCAGGTCCTGGTCCACCGCCAGCTCAACCTCCTGGACAGCATGGAACGGCGCGCCGACGACCCCAACGAACTCGGCGACCTCTTCCGGCTCGACCACCTCACCACCCGCATGCGACGCCACGCCGAGAGCCTGATCATCCTCTCCGGAGCCGCCCCCGGTCGCGCCTGGCGCATGCCCGTTCCCCTCACCAACGTCGTCCGCGCCGCCGTCTCCGAGATCGAGGACTACGCGCGCGTGGAGGTACGCCGGCTCCCCGAGACGGCCGTCGTCGGCGGAGCCGTCGCCGACCTCACCCACCTCCTCGCCGAACTCATCGAGAACGCCGCCCAGTTCTCCCCGCCCCACACCAAGGTGCGGGTCAGCGGCGAACCCGTCGGAAACGGCTATGCCCTGGAGATCGAGGACCGGGGGCTCGGCATGGGCAAGGACACCCTCGCCGAGGCGAACGCCCGCATCGCCCAGTCCGAGGCCCTCGACCTCTTCGACAGCGACCGGCTCGGCCTCTTCGTCGTCAGCCGCCTCTCCTCCCGCCACGACATCAGGGTCCACCTGCGGCCCTCCCCCTACGGCGGCACGACAGCCGTCGTCCTGCTCCCGACCGACCTCCTCCAGGGCGCCCTGCCGCCGGGCCGCGGCGCGTCGGCGAGCGCTACCGGCACCCCTCACGCCGACACCCCTCCCGCCGGAACCCCGCGCGCGGGGAACCCTCCTCCGCACATGTCGGGCGGTCCGGTCGTCGACGGCAGGACCGGCGAGGCCCCGCACCACGACAACGCGCGCGCCGCCCGGGAACGTGAGGAGGCGCACCGCGCGGAGGCCCGCCGCTTCGGCCGGCCCCAGGCACCGCCGCCGGCCCCACCTGCCCCGATCACTCCCGCGCTCGCGGGGAATCCGGCCTCGCCCGTCGCCACCGGACGCCCGGTCCCCCAGCCGTCGCAGGGCGCGCGGCCCGGGAACCTGCCCCAGCAGACGGGCGGATCCCGCCCGTCGAACCCTCCGCAGCCCCCGACGCCCGCCCGCCCGCAGCCGTTGGCGCGCCCGACCGCCGTCCCCGCGCTCGGGGCACGGCCGGAGCCCGGCCCCGGCCCCGCTCCGGCACCCGCCGGCGTCACCGAACTGCGCCGCCGCGGGCCCTCCGTACCACCGCCCGTGCCGCCGCCCTCCCGGGAGCGGCCGCCTGCCGCACCGGCCGGCGAAGGGGCCACAGGTCGCGGTGAATCCGGGGTCGCTGCGGGTTCCGCGGGCTCCGCGGGCTCCGCGGGCTCCGCGGGCTCCGCGGGCTCCGCGGGCTCCGCGGGCTCTGAGGTCTCCGAGGTCTCCGACGTCTCTGGGCTCTCCGAGGGCGAACTGCCCCGTCGCGTACGGCAGGCGAGCCTCGTTCCGCAGCTGCGTGAAGCACCGGCCCCGCAGCCGGTGCCCGTACCGGTCGCACCCGGCACCGACGCACGGACACCGGAACAGGTCCGGGACCGCATGACGGCGTACCGGGACGGCTGGCAGCGGGGCGGTGGCGCCGCCCCGGGTGTCAGACGACCCCTCGGTACGGGCTTCGCCACCGACACGCGCCAGGACCAAGGCCACGGCACCGCCCCTCTCGACCCTCGCTCCCAAGGAGACGACGCATGATCGACCACGAGCGGATCTCGTACCACCGGTCCGGCGAACTGGACTGGCTCCTCGACGACCTCGTCATGCGGGTCCGCGAGGTCCGCCACACCGTGGTGCTCTCGAACGACGGACTCGCCGTGGGCGCCTCCAACGGACTCAGCCGTGAGGACGCCGAGCACCTGGCCGCCATCGCCTCCGGCTTCCACAGCCTCGCCAAGGGCGCCGGACGCCAGTTCCACACCGGCGGAGTCCGCCAGACCATGGTCGAGATGGACGACGGCTTCCTCTTCGTCGCCGCGGCGGGAGACGGCTCCTGCCTCGCCGTCCTCAGCTCCGTGAGCGCCGACATCGGCCTCATCGCCTACGAGATGGCCCGCCTCGTGAAGCGCGTCGGCGAGCACCTGCACACCCCGCCACGCCTCACGGTGACCCCACCGGCCGCCGGCTGACCCGGAGAAGCCCATGAACGACGACAGCACCGGCGCCGACCCGACCGTGCCGGGCAGTCAGTGGTACGACGCCGACGCGGGACCGCTCGTACGCCCGTACGCGATGACCGGCGGACGGACCAAACCGGGCCCCAGCAACGTACGGTTCGACCTCATCGCCCTCGTCGTCGTGGACGACGAGCCGCCCGGACCGGCCGAGGAAGCGCTCCTCGGCCCCGAGCACCGGTCCCTGCTCACCCTGTGCCGGGCCGAGACCCAGTCGGTCGCCGAACTCGCCGCGGACGCCGACCTGCCCGTCGGCGTCGTCCGGGTCCTCCTCGGCGACCTCCTCGAATCGGGCTTCGTGCGCGTCAGCCGGCCCGTACCCCCCGCACAGCTCCCCGACGAAAGAATCCTGAGGGAAGTAATCGATGGCCTACGAGCGCTCTGAGAGCACCGGCGCCGAGGACGGCGCGGACACCACCGCCCTCGCCCTGAAGATCCTGGTCGCCGGCGGATTCGGCGTGGGCAAGACCACCCTCGTCGGCGCGGTCAGCGAGATCCGGCCCCTGCGCACCGAGGAACAGCTCAGCAGGGCCGGCGAACTGGTCGACGACACGGGGGGCGTCGACCAGAAGACCACCACGACCGTCGCCATGGACTTCGGCCGCATCACGATCCGCTCCGGGCTCTCCCTCTACCTCTTCGGCACGCCCGGACAGGACCGGTTCTGGTTCCTGTGGGACGAGCTCTCGCAGGGCGCCCTGGGAGCCGTCGTCCTCGCCGACACCCGGCGCCTGGAGGACTGCTTCCCGGCGGTCGACTACTTCGAGCACCGGAAGATCCCGTTCGTGGTCGCGGTCAACTGCTTCACGGGCGCGCGTACGTACGGGGCGCACGACGTGTCCCGGGCCCTCGACCTGGACCGCGGCACGCCCGTCGTCCTGTGCGACGCGCGCGACCGCGATTCGGGAAAGGAAGTGCTGATCCGGCTGGTCGAGTACGCGGGGCGGATGCACACCGCCCGGCTCCTGGACTCGGTCGGCTGA
The DNA here is from genome assembly GCF_041053105.1 of Streptomyces sp. R44. Taxonomy (NCBI): domain Bacteria; kingdom Bacillati; phylum Actinomycetota; class Actinomycetes; order Kitasatosporales; family Streptomycetaceae; genus Streptomyces; species Streptomyces sp. R44. The sequence continues at coordinate 8,465,940 of NZ_CP163444.1, forward strand.
CATGGGCGGGGCGGTGGCATCCCGAGGCGGCCTGGCGGGACCTCAGTCGGCGATGCCGGCCTCGGCGATCACCTTCTCGATCCGCACCCGGACGAGGAGCTCGCCGGGGACCGCGTTGCGCTCCCCGAACTCCTCCGCCCGGTCCGCCCCCATGTAGCGGCCGCCGATCCGGGCGGCCCAGCGACGCAACTCGCCCAGTTCCTCACTGAGTTCGGCCCGACCGCGGATCGACACATAGGCGAAGGGCGGGGTGTCGTCGTCGACGCAGAGGGACACCCGGCCGTCGCGGGCGAGGTTGCGGCCCTTCACCGTGTCCTTGCCCGTGTTGAACACCACGTCGTCCCCGTCGAGCACGAACCAGACGGGGACGACGTGCGGACTGCCGTCGTCGCGCACCGTCGCCAGCTTGCCCGTACGGGTCCCCTCGGACACGAAAGCCCGCCACTGTTCCTCGGTCATTCTCGTCATGGCACCATCCTGCGGCACGCGCGAGCGTGGTGCGGTGCTTGCCCTGTCCACGACAGTGCGTAAGGCTTGCGGCGATACGAGGACGACGACGGTACGGACCACGAGGGCCGTGCGGACCAACAAGGCCCGCCCGAGGGGGACGTACCGGCTAGGGGGAGGACCACTGATGGCATTGGACAAGGGACTGGACTGGCTCCTGGACGACCTGACCCAGCGGGTCGGATACATACGGCACGCGCTGGTGCTGTCCAACGACGGTCTGGTGACGGGCGCGAGCAGCGGACTCGTCCGCGAGGACGCCGAGCACCTTGCGGCCGTCTCCTCCGGACTGCACAGCCTCGCCCGGGGCTCGGGCCGGCACTTCCGAGCGGGCAGGGCGCGGCAGACGATGGTGGAGTTCGACGATGCGCTGCTCTTCGTGACGGCGGCCGGCGAGGGCAGCTGCCTGTGCGTCCTGAGCGCGGCCGAGGCGGACGTCGGTCAGGTGGCGTACGAGATGACGCTGCTGGTCAACCGGGTCGGCGAACACCTCGGCGTGGCCGCGCGGCAGCCCGGAATCCCGGACGGCGGCGTCATCTGACGCACCTGCGGACGGTTGTCCATAGGGCGTTGTCCACAGGTCGTGCGACTGTCGTCACTCTGCGTTACGTTCTTCTGTGTGGGTCCGAGGGCCCGCGACGGGAGCGAACACGGACGCAAGGGGGAGGGCCGCCGAATGACGGTGGACGAAGGAGCGCGCACGGTGACACCGGGGCGGGCCGCGCTGGAACTGGAGCTGAGGCGCGACGAGTTCCGGCTCGCGGTCCAGCTCGGCCTGGTGAGGACGGTGCCGGCCGGCGAGGGAGAGCGGCGGCGGGTCGAGCGATGCGAGCTCGACCGGCTCAGGGCCGCCCCGGACTTTCCCGCAGGCCTGCGCGAGCGGGTGCGCGCGGTCGGTACGGGGGAGGCCGCCGTCCTCCTCGGGATCACGGCCGACCGGTTCACCCGGCTGGCCCGGACGGGGCACGTCAGTCCGGTGCGGTTCTCGCTGAACCGCTACCGGGCCGTGGTCTGGATGTATCTGGCGCAGGAGGTCGCCGAGTTCGGGCTCACGCGCCCGGACCTCCTCACGGGGCGGCTGCCGCTGGAGCTCCGTGCGCGTCTGGCCGCGCACGAGGACCGGCGGGCCAGGAACTGGCGGGCGCGGCGGCTCGCCCTGCTGCTCCGTGCCACCGAGGACCCGTGGGCACGGGCAGCCGCCATCGCGTCGCTGCTCGACCCGGTCCAGGTGGCCGAGGTCGTCGACGATCCTTATGAGCGCACGCACCTCGACCGATTGCGCCCGCCTCCGCCGCCGGGGATGCCCGTGCCGCCGGTCGCGCGCGAGCTCGCCGAACGGCTGACCCTGGCCGACGACCCGGACGAGATCCTCTGGCACCGCCTGAGCCTGGCCCTGGCCCTGGACGAAGCCCGCGCGGAGCGTCAGGCGCCGCATCCCGGGGATGCGGGAGCCGCTTCGCGGGTACGGGAGGCGTTGGGGAGGCCATGGGCGCCGCTGAAGGGGCCGGCTCCGAGGGCGGAGGCGCCCGGGGCGCCGGTCGGCGCTGTGGGGATTCCGGCGCCGTGGAGTTCGGCGGTGCCGGTTCGTGTGAGGGAGGCTCCGGTCGTTCGGGCTTCTGGGGTGCTGGTTCGCGGGGTAGAGGCTCCGGCGGTACGGATTCCCGCCGGGGTGGTTACCGAGGCGCCGGAACCTGGGGTGCGGGAACCCGCGGTGCCGGAGGCCGGGCAGCTGGTGCGCGCCGTGCCGGACGCTGGCGGAGCAGGTCCGGGCGATCGGTCGGCGGTGGTCGGCCGGCCGCCGGGGCGGCCCAGGCGGAGCGGGCTGTTCGAGCGTTTCCGGCGCGGGAGGGCGGCGGGTGCGGCGCGGCCCCGGCGGCGGAGGCGGCCGGTGGACTGGCCGTGCGGGGCCGCTCCGGCGTGCGGTCGGGGCGGCGGGCCGAGAGGATGGGCCCATGCTGCTGGCGCGTGTCGCGGAAGTGTCCCGGGAGGTCGCCGCCACGTCCGCACGCTCGCGCAAGATCGCTCTGCTGGGCGAGCTGTTCGCCGAGGCGGGGCCTGAGGAGAGCCCTCTCGTCATCGCGTATCTGTCCGGGCGGCTGCCGCAGGGGCGGATCGGGGTCGGGTGGAGCATCCTCAAGGAGGTCATCCCGCCGGCCGTTCCACCCGCCGATGAGCCCCGGCTCACGCTCGGGCAGGTCGACGAGGCGATGGCGGAGCTCGCCGCCGTGTCCGGCGCCGGGGCCCGCGCCGAGCGGACCCGGCTGGTCCACGCTTTGCTTGCGGCCGCCACCCTCGACGAACAGGAACTCCTGCTGCGGTTGCTCGCCGGAGAGGTTCGTCAGGGGGCTCTCGACGCCATCGCCCTGGAGGGCGTGGCCAAGGCCGCCGGGGTGCCGGCCGGCGAACTGCGGCGCGCCGTGATGCTCGAAGGCTCGCTGCCCCCGGTGGCCCAGGCCGTGCTGGCCGAGGGGGTGTCCGCGCTCGACCGGTTCACGCTGCGGGTCGGCAGTCCCGTGCAGCCGATGCTCGCGCACACGGCCGCTTCCGTCGCCGAGGCGATCGCCGGCCTGGGGTCCTGCGCGGTGGAGGAGAAGCTCGACGGGATCCGGATTCAGGTGCATCGGCGCGGCGAGGACGTGCGGGTGTACACCCGCTCCCTCGACGACATCACCGACCGACTCCCCGAGGTGGTCGCGACCGCCGGCGCGGTCGACGCCGACGCGTTCATCCTGGACGGCGAGGTGATCGCCCTCGACCCCGGAACCGGGCGCCCCGTGTCGTTCCAGTCGATCGCGTCCCGGGTCGGCTCCCGGTCAGACGTGGCCGGTGCGCGCGCCGCGCTTCCCCTGACGCCGGTGTTCTTCGACGTCCTCGCGGCGGAGGGGGAGAGTCTGATCGACCGGCCGGGCGTGGAGCGGCACGCCGTTCTCGCCCGTCTGCTGCCGGAGGCCCAGCGGGTCCGCCGGACCGTCGTGACCGATCCGGCCGATCCCGGGCAGACCGAGGCCGCCGAGGGGTTCTACGCGGACGCCCTGGCCCGGGGGCACGAAGGGGTGTTGGTGAAGGCGTTGGAGGCGCACTATGTGGCCGGGCGCCGGGGGCGTACCTGGCTGAAGGTGAAACCGGTCCACACCGTCGACCTCGTGGTGCTCGCGGTGGAGCGGGGCCATGGCCGCAGGACCGGACTGCTCTCCAACCTCCACCTCGGCGCACGGACAGCAGACGGCGGCTTCGTCATGCTGGGGAAGACCTTCAAAGGGCTTTCGGACAGCATGTTGAGCTGGCAGACCGAGCGGCTCGGCGAGCTCGCCGTGTCGGACGACGGCTTCACCGTACGGGTACGGCCCGAACTCGTCGTGGAGATCGCGTACGACGGACTCCAGGCCTCCACGCGCTATCCGGCCGGTGTCACGCTCAGGTTCGCCCGGGTCGTACGGCACCGGCCCGACAAACAGGCCTCGGAGGCCGACACCGTCGAGCGGATCATCGAGGGCCACTGACCTCGTTCGGCGGCCCTCGCGGGGTGGGCTCCCGAGAGGGATGCTGGAGACCTGGCACGACGAGCGCCCGGCCCGAGGAGCGCGTGGCACCACGAGCGGCCGACGGGCCGCGAGGAGATGAGCGACGTGTACGACTTGCACATCGACACCGACGTCACCGTGCAGCTGAGCGACTGCTGCAAGGAGGACGCCCAGGCCGTGTTCGACGTCCTCGACCGCGTCTACCAGTTGGAGGACATGGAGACGGTGAGCCCGCAGGCCGCCACGGGACCGGAGCCCACGGTCTGGAGCGCCACGTTCGACACTGCCGCCGGACGGCACGAGGACGTGGGGCCCACCCATCTGACCGCCCCGGTCGGCGCCACCCTGACAGGTGGCTACCACGCCGTCGACGAGGTCGAGAAGGTGCTCGCCACCGGCTTCGACATCCAGTCCCTGCAGTCCGTCTCCGGTGACCAGGAGACGGAGGCCAGGCTGTTGCTCGCGTCCCGCTGAGCGGGACGCGTGGACACTCCGGGCGACGCGGACGGGCGCCGCCCGGGGTTCTCGTGTGCCCGTGAGAGGTGAGAGGCCGGGGGACCCCGCCGACATCCCCGCTATACACCGTATGTAGAGTGCCTTCCGATCAAGCGCACCGCCCTGACCAGCGGTGACGGCTGTACCGAAGACACCACGGGGAAAGCGGGTCCACCCATGTTCCGATCCAGGCCTGGCCGCGCCAGGACAGTGACCACCGCCCTGCTCGCCGCGGCATCGCTGATGCTGACGCTGAGCGGCTGCGGAGTCGATCCGATCACCCCGCAGGACGCCCGGGGCGAGGCCGGAACGGACGGCAAGGCGGGCGGCGCGGCCCGCCGCGTCGACTGCGCCAAGGTCACGTGCATAGCCCTGACCTTCGACGCCGGACCGGGCAAGGACACCCCCCATCTCCTCGACGTCCTCAAGGAGAAGCAGGTGCCGGCGACCTTCTTCCTCCTCGGCAGCAACCACGTCGACCGCTACCCCGAGGTGGTCAAGCGCATCGCCGACGAGGGCCACGAGGTGGCCAACCACACCTGGTCGCACCGGATCCTCACCGACCTCGACGAGTCGGAGGTCCGCGAGGAGCTGTCGAAGACCCAGGACGCCATCGAGAAGATCACGGGCCGGAAGCCCACGCTCATGCGCCCGCCGCAGGGCCGCACCGACGGCACGGTCTCCGACGTCAGCCGCGAGCTGGGACTCGCCCAGGTCCTGTGGAGCATCACCGCCAAGGACTACTCCACCACCGACACGGCGCTCATACGCCAGCGGGTTCTGGAAGCCGCGCACCGCGACGGGATCATCCTGCTCCACGACATCTACGACGGCACGGTGCCCGCTGTGCCCTCGATCATCGACGAGCTCAAGCGGCGCGGCTTCACGTTCGTGACGGTCCCGGAACTGCTCGCTCCCGGAATGGCCGAGCCCGGTGAGGTCTACCGCCCCGAGAGGGACTGACGGACCTGCCGAAACCGGGTGAGGTGCCTCACATCGTCCACCCGGGATTTCTCGGAACATTCGGGAAAGGTTTACCGTTCATACGTATGTGACTGCGAAGGGGTCCGGTCCCCAAGGTCCCCCCCGAGAGGTGACCGCTCTTCGTCCGTCACGGCGATCGGCCCCGGTTGGAATCCCCCGTCCAACCGGGGCTTTGTCGCGCAGGCGTCCTGACACCCCCCTTTTCCTCCGCCGCCCCTTCATGACACGTCGGCTGGAGACACGTCAGCGGCGCGGCTACGGCGCGTGAGGGGCGCGCACCCCGGCGCGTTCGACTCGTTCGAGTGAGCCTCGGCATGGTGGCCCGACCGCCGGGCAGTGATCTTCCCGAGCCGGTCAAGACGATCACCGCCGGCCGCTCCGACCAGGGACGATCGAAGGGGGAGCCCCATGGTCCGCACCACCTCCCGCATCACCTCCCGTGCCCGTCGCGGCCTCCTCGCCGCGGCCGCCACGCTCCTGCTCTCGGGCTGCGCCACCATCGGACCCGGCGGGCCGGCGCCCCCCGGTGTTCCGGCGGGCACCGCGGCCCAGGACGAGCTCCTCAGGGCCGCCGAGCACCGCCTCGTGGCGGACTGTCTCGATGCCAGGGGACTCACCCTCGCTGCCCGGCCCCGCGCTCCGGACGAGGACCGCGCCTTCCAGGCGGCGCTCTTCGGCGCCGGGCCCCACGAGCTCTCCGTCACCCTCGCCACGGGCGCCACCGTCACCGCCCACGAGGACGGCTGCCTCGCCACCGCCCGCCAACGGCTCTACGGCGACCAGCGCCGCTGGTTCCGGGCCCAGGTCACCGTCGACAACCTCCGCTCCGAAGCCCAGGCTCGGATGCGCGCCGACCCGGCCCACCAGGCGGCGCTCGCCCGCTGGACCCGATGCGCGACCCAGCCCGGTCACCCCCGCTCCGACCGCCCCGCTCCCGCCGTCGCGGCCCGCTGCGCCCGCGAAACCGGACTCACAGACGTCCGCGCCCGGCTGGAAGCCGCGGAACTGGTCATGGTGCGCACCCTGCGCCGCGACGAACTCACCACCTACCGGCAGCTGCGCGCCCGCGCACTGCGGCGGGCAGTCGAACTGTCCGCCTCCACCCACCCGCAGAAGGGCTCCACCCACTCGTGAAGCGACTCATCGCCACCTCCGCCGCTGCCCTCCTCGCCATCACCTCCGGACTCGCCCTCGCCACCACCGCCGGAGCCGCCGAATGCCCCAGCGGCGAGTTCTGCGTCTGGCAGGACGCGAACTTCGGCGGTCAGCGCGCCAACTGGAGCGGGGACGACGGCTGGTGGGAGAGCTGGATCTCCGACACCGACTCCTCGTGGGCGAACCACGGCATCTCGGGACCAGGGATCAAGGACCACGTCCAGGTCTACGACAGCGCCTGGCAGGGCGGCAGCATGACCATCTGTCTCGCCCCGGGGCAGGAGGTCGGCTACGACGGCGCCGCCAACGACCGCGGCGACTCCCATATCTGGTCCACCGGCTGCTGATCCCGGCGTCAGTCGCGTGACAGGGCGCCGGCCGGGTGGCGGAGGGCGGAGGCCAGCATCAGACCGGCGCCACGGACGACGCTCGTGGACGGATCGTTCGCCAGACGGAGCCGGGCACGGAGGAGGTGGGCCAGCCGACCTGTCACATCGAGGCGCAGGGCGCCGCCGCCGGTCACCAGGACGCCCCGGCGCAGCGCCCCGCGGACCGCGCCGGTGCGGTCCTCCCGCCACAGGTCGCTCACCATGTCGGCGGTCGTCGCGGCGATCGCGTCCGGCGCGCTCCCCGACTCGGGCAGGTCGTCGAGGCCCACCTCGGCGAGCCGGGCGTCCTCGACGAGCCCGTCCACGACGAGCGTGACCTCCGTCAGCTGGGCGCCGAGGTCGACCACGAGCAGCGGGCCCCCGCCCGACGGGGCGGCGTAGGCGGCGGCCGCCCGGGCGCTGTCCACGGCGATGACCCGCACCGGGCCGAGACCGTCCACGAGCCGCTTCGCGGCCGCTCGCTCGTCCGGGGCGGCGAGGACCGGGTGGGTCAGCATCACGACGGTGTCGTGCCCGCTGTCACCCGGGGCCGAGGCGGCCAGGCGCCGGAGCAGACGGAGCTGGGAGTCGGCATCGGTCACCCGGCCGCGGCGCACCGGACCGCTCGGCACGTCCGCGAAGACGCCCGCCCCCGGAGCCCAGGCGCGGGTCCGGGAGCTGCCGATGTCGAGGGCGATCCCGCGCACCGGCCGCCCCGGGCCCCTGCCGTTCCCTGCTGCTCCGAACGATCCCATCGCTTCCGTCCATTTCCTGCGAACCCGCTGATTGCGAGGTTGATATGGCACCTCACTATGCAATACCCATGGAATTAACGCCATGGTGCTTGGGGATCGAAGGGGGCTGAAGGGGGTTGAAGGGGGCTGAAGGGAGGTGAAGGGAGCTGAAGGGGGAGGGTGGCGAGAGGTCAGCCCTCGGCGCCCAGCCACAGGTCGGGGCCGAACACCTCGTAGTGGATGTCGGCCGCGGCGGTGCCCCGGCCGAGGAGGTCGCCGCGCACCGCGCGCAGGAAGGGCAGCGGACCGCACAGGTACGCGGTGGTGCCCGCCGGCAGGTCGATGAGCGTCACGTCCGCGCGGCCGGGACGGGCGCCGGACGCGGCCGGCTCCTCGTACCAGAGGTGCAGTGTGCCCTGCGGGAGGGCGTCCACCAGGCGTCGCAGCTCGCTCGCGTGCGCGTGGGAGTCGGGCGTGCGGTCGGCGTGCACCACGACGACCGGCCGGGTCGATCCGGCGGCGGCGAGGTGGTCGAGCATCGCCAGCATCGGGGTGCTGCCGATGCCCGCGGAGGCGAGCAGCAGGGGGCTGTCGCCCTCGGGCAGGACGAGGTCGCCGAACGGGACCGAGACCTCCACGGTGTCGCCCGTGCGGGCGTGCGCGTGCAGCCAGGAGGAGACCTCGCCCGCCGGGTCGCCGTCGACCCGCTTCACCGTGATCCGCCACTGCGGGTGCCCGGGAGCGGCGGACAGGCTGTACTGGCGGATCTGCCGGGCGCCGTCGGGCAGCGCGACCCGGACGCTCACGTACTGGCCCGGCCGGAACGGGGTCGTCGGCGACCCGTCGGCGGGGCGCAGGACGAAGGACACCGTGTCGGCGGTCTCCTCCCGCCGCTCGGTGATCTCCATGGCCCGCCAGACCTGGCCCTCGGTGACACCGGCCTCCTGGTAGAGACGGGCCTCCACGGCGATGAGCGCGTTCGCCATCAGCCAGTAGACCTCGTCCCACGCCTGTGCGACCTCGGGGGTCACCGCCTCGCCGAGGACCTCCACGATCGCGGCGAAGAGGTGCTCGTGCACCGTCTTGTACTGCGCGGAGGTGACGCCGAGCGAGGCGTGCTTGTGCGCGATCCGGGACAGCATGGCGTCGGGGCGGCTGTCCGGGTTCTCGAGCAGGGCGACCGCGAAGGCGGCTATCGAGCCGGCGAGGGCCTTCCGCTGCTCGCCGTTGGCCTGGTTGCCCCGGTTGAACAGGTCGCGCAGGAGCTCGGGGTGGGCGGCGAAGAGGCGCCCGTAGAAGCGCTCGGTGATCTCGTCGAGCGCGCCGCCGACGGCGGGCAGGGTGGCGCGGACGACCGGTACGGCCTGCTCGGACAGCATGAGAGCTCTCAATCTGGTAGATGATCTACCTATTTAAAGGTGTGCGGATGCCCCTCCGTGGCCCATCGGAAGCGTGTGGAGGGGGGAGGAGGGGGCTCGGTCAGGGGGTCTGTGTGGGACGTGGGCTGAGAGTGAGGAGCAGCGGGCCGGTCGGCGACTCCACGAGCGAGGCCACGGTGAGCGGGTCGAGCGCGCGGTAGAAGGCCTCCTGCGCCTCGCGCAGTGCTCCGCGCAGCCGGCACGCGGTGCGCAGCGGGCACGGCGGGTCGCCCTCGCAGGCGACGACCTCCTCCTCGCCCTCCAGGGTCCTGGTCAGCCAGCCCACCGAGGAGCGGCGCCCGAGTTCCGTCAGGGCCAGGCCGCCACCGCGGCCCCGCCGCGCCTCGACCACGCCGAGATGCTGGAGCCGTGTGACCACCTTCGCCATGTGCGCGTAGGGCACGTCCATCGACTCCGCCACCTCGCGGGTGGTGACGGACTCCTCCGGTGCGGTGACCGCCAGGCGCATCACGGCACGGAGCGCCAGGTCGGTGAACTTTGTCAGCCTCACGCCATGACCGTATCAAAGCGGTATCTCGTGTACGTATTAAGGGGGTGGCTCTCGACGACGCCTCCGGCGGTGCCACAGCCACCAGCCGCCCGTGAGCAGGCAGCTGGTCACCAGGACGATCCCGGCCACGGGCCACTGTCCGCCCGCGATCCGGAGGTCCGTGGCGGCGACCACGAGCAGTCCGCCCACCGGGAGCACCACCGATCCCAGCGCGCGAAGCCCGGCCGTGGCCATGTCCGGGTCGACCCGGACACGGCGCGGCGAGCGCAGGTCGCGCGAGCCGACGTAGAAGACGGTGGCCCGGTCCATCAGCTGGTTGGTGGCGCGGTTGTACGAGACCGCCATGTACGGCAGCCAGACGAGCGGGGCCACCAGGCCGATGAGGAACACGCAGGCCACGAGCACCCACTGGCCGAACCGTGCGAGCCGGCCGGGGCCGTCTTCGGAGGGCGTGAGCAGTCCGAGGAGCCGGGCCATCCGCATCACCAGGTCCCACAGGGCGCCCGTGCGCCCTCGTCCGTCGCGCGCGCGGGGCTCGGCCGCGTAGGAGTCGAGGGCGGCCAGGGCTGTCACGGTGTCTCCGTACACCCCTTGCAGGACGAGCAGTTCGGCCGCCCGCTCCGGATCCGTGGGATCCCGCCCCTCGCTGGCGGCGAGTTCGAGCACCGTACGCGCCTGGGAGAGGAGGGCGGCGCAGAACGCGACGGGGATGAAGAGGAGGAACGGGCCGCCGACGAAGGCGCCTTCCGCCACGACCCTCCGGCGGCCGCGGCTGAGGACGAGGGACCGCAGAGCCGCCGCGTCGGCTTCCGGATGGGCGGCACGGAGGCGTGCGACCGCCGGCCCGGCCCCGGGCCCGAGGTGGCGCAGGGCGAAGGAGGCGAGCGCCTCCGGGAGCCTCCCGGGTGCCGCCGCGACCTCCCGCAGCAGGGAACCCGAGAGCCCGGCACCGCGCCCGCCTTCCTCCGGGTTCGCCGCCCGCCGCCTTCTCGGTCTCAGGACAGGACCTTGGCCTTGGCCTTCTCGAACTCCTCGGGCGTGATGGCGCCCTTCTCCTTGAGCTCGGCCAGCCGGGCGAGTTCGTCAGTGGGGCTGGTGCCGCCGCCCTGCGTCCCGGCGGTCTTGCGGATGTAGTCCTGGAACGCCGCCTCGCTCTCCTTGGCCTGCTTGATGTCCCGCTGGCCCATGCTCCTGCCGCGTGCGATGACGTAGACCAGCACGCCGAGGTACGGGAGCAGGATGCAGAAGATGAGCCAGCCTGCCTTGCCCCAACCGCTGAGGGAGTGGTCCCGGAAGATGTCGGTGATCACCTTGAACAGCAGGAACAGCCACATGATCCAGAGGAAGAACCACAGCATGGTCCAGAAGACGTTGAGGAGGGGGTAGTCGTCCATTCCTGCACTCCGTTCCCGCACAGGCCGGGGAAGGCCTGGCGATGCAGCGAGTTTCGCTCAGCCCTCGCACGCCCGCATGTCGTAAGCCTGCGCGTGCGGGCCCGGCGCCGCCGTGTTCGGATGGAGGCCGCGAATCGCACGAGAAACGGAACGGAGCACCATGGGCCCGGTGGAATGTGTCGTGCTCGCCTTCCCGGGGGAGCGGCTGAAAGTGGCGGCGGTGACGGCGATCGCGGAGCTGCGCAGAGCGGGCCAGGTGCGCCTGATCGACTCGCTCGTCGTCGTCAAGTCCGTCGCGGGCGAGGTGTCCACCTCCGAACTCGTCGAGTACGAGGAGTACGACGACGCCACCGCCGAGATCGGACCCGAGGCCAATCTGCTCGGCCCCGAGGACGCGGCCGAGGCGGCCGAGACGCTCGAACCGGGTTCCTGCGCCCTGATGCTGCTCGTCGAACACGTGTGGGCGACGCGGGCGGCGGACGCGATCCGCGAGGCCGGCGGCCGGATCGCCGGGGCCGTGCGCGTACCGCCCGAGCTCGTCGAAGAGGCGCGGGTCGCGCATCGCGAGGCTGTGGCCGCCGCATCGGTCGGAAGGAGCTGAGCATGTTCCTGCGACGACGCCCCCTCCTGCGGCCGGTCGTCCGGCCCGTCGGCGCGCCCCTGTTGCGCGGCGCGCTCGTGGGCGGCGCGGCCTATGCGGCGGGGCGCAGCTCCGCCCGCGCCGCGCGCCGCGAGGAGGACCAGGAGCGGGCCATCGCCGACCTGCAGGCCCAGCAGCAGTCGCCGGCGGTCCCGCCGCCCGCGCCCTCGACTCCCGCGGCGCCGCCCGCCTCCGGCGGCGCGCCGTCGATCACCGACCAGCTGGCACGGCTCGGCGAGCTCGCCCAGCAGGGTCTGCTCACGCCCGAGGAGTTCGCGGCCGCCAAGGCCAAGCTGCTCGGCGTCTGAAGGCTCCGCCCGGTCAGGCGCCGCGCAGGGCCGCGAGGGCACGGTCCGCGTGGGCGCTCATCCGCAGTTCGCTGCGGACGACCTCCCGGACCCGCTGGTCCTGGCCGATCACGAAGGTGACCCGCTTCGTCGGGGCGAGCGAGAAGCCGCGCTTCACACCGAACCGTTCCCGTATGGCGCCGTCCGGGTCGGACAGCAGGGGGTAGCCGAGCGAGTGCCGCTCGGCGAACTCCTGCTGCCGCTCCACCCCGTCGGAGCTGATGCCGACCGGCAGGGCGCCGACGGCACGGAACTCGGCCGCGAGGTCACGGAAGTGGCAGGCCTCGGCGGTGCAGCCCGGGGTGAGGGCCGCCGGGTAGAAGAAGAGGACGACCGGGCCTTCGGCGAGGAGGCCGGTCAGTGAGCGCGGCGCGCCCGTCTCGTCCGGAAGGGTGAAGTCCTCGACGAGGTCACCGACATTCATTTCAGGCCGTCCTCGGTCCGTCCGTGTGCGCCGCCGGTGCCTCCGGTGGCCGGCCCGTGACGTTACCGCACAGTAGGGCCGGCGTCACCCCTGGCGTACCGCCTCCGGGGCCGCGCTCCGTGCCGCGGCGCGCCGGTCGAGCACGGCGAGGGCCCGCTCGCCCCAGCGCAGGTTCTCCTCCTCGAAGAACCGCCCCCGCATCAGCGTGAGGTACGGTCCGACGCGCTCCGCCTCGCCCAGGTACGTCTCCTCGTCCCGGCCGTCGAGCATCCACTCCCGCAGCCGGTCGTAGCGGGCGAGCTTCGCCCGGGACGCCTCCATCCGCTGCGCCACGAACTCCCGGACGGCCGCGGTGTCGCCCTCGTCGCAGGCCTGGACCTGCACCATCAGCTCGTCGCGGACGGCGCTCGGGCGGGGCGGGGTGCCCGTGTAGGCGACCAGATCCCGCCGGCCCGGCTCCGTGAGGCTGAACATCCTCTTGTTGGGGCGCCGTTCCTGCTCCACCACGCGGGCCGTGATCAGACCGGCCTCGGCGAGCCGCTCCAGCTCGCGGTAGAGCTGCTGCGGAGTGGCGGCCCAGAAGTTGGCGACGGACACGTCGAAGATCTTGGCCAGGTCGTATCCGGAGGCCTCGCCCTCCAGGAGAGCTGCGAGGACGGCGTGCTTGAGCGACATCCGGACACGCTAGCAGCACGTTGAATAGTTTCCTCCGCACCTATTCAACCGGGTGGCCGCCCGAGGGAGCCGGACGGCGGTCCTTCGCTGGCAGGTCCGTCCGGCGCCTGCCTAGGCTGGAGAGGGGCAGGCCGCGGGGCAGCAGATCCGAGGGGCAGCGCGATGGACAGTGACACGTTCGTGTACACCACCTATATCCGGACCACGCCCGAGGAGCTCTGGCAGGCGCTCACCGAGCCGGAGCTCACCCGCCGCTACTGGGGCGTGGCCTTCGAGTCGACGTGGACCCCGGGCGCGTCGATGGTCTGGGACGAGCAGGGCCGCAGGACCGTCGACCCCGAGCAGGTGGTCCTGGAGGCCAAGCCCGGCCGCCTCCTCTCGTACACCTGGCACACCTTCACCCCGGACTGGGCGGAGGCCGTCCGTCTCGACCAGGAGGCGTACGAGCGCCTCACGCGCGAGCGCCGGTCCCGGGTCACCTTCGTGATCGAGCCGTCCGGCGACACGGTGAAGCTCACGGTCACCCATGGCGACCTGGAGCCCGACGGCACCATCAAGGGCCTGATCGGCGAGGGCTGGCCCGCGCTGATCTCCAGCCTCAAGTCCCTTCTGGAGACCGGCGAGGAGCTCCCGGAGCCGCCCCGCTGAGACCGGCCCGGCCGCCCGACCTCATCCGTCCCCGCCTGATCTCGTCCGCCCCGCCCGACCCCGTACGTCCCCAGCTGCCCCCGGCCGCCCGGCTGACCCATTCGAGTCGTCTCGCCCCCGACTCCGCGCCACGCCCGGCGCCTTGATCATCTTTTTCTCCTTTCATCCGTTTTGATGCTGCGGTCGGCAACGCCCGCCGACGCCACCGCACGAAGGGGAGGCTGTCCGACGTGTCGTCACGCCGATACGCACGGGGATGGGGAGCGCTCTCCCTCGCCGTCGGAGCCGTCCTCGTCAGCACGGCCGCCCAGTCGCCCGCCCCGGACTCCGCACGCGAGCAGGGAACCGCCGCGGACCGGGACGCCACCGCCGTCGTCTCCCTGGACGGCTGCGCAGCCGACGGAGGCCTGTGCTCCGCCCCGCCCCACACGGTCGTGCTCGGCGGCGACCGTGTTCTCACGGGCCGCCCGTTCACGCTCGGCCCGCGGGCCACCGGCCCCGTGGAGCTCTCGCTCCGCACCCCGGGTGTGCTCGCCGACATCAACGTCACCGACGAACGCGGCCGCCGGATCGCCGGAGCGCAGAGCGCGGACCACACCCGGTGGACCAGCGCCGCGCCCCTGCCGGCCGGAGCCCGCTACGCCGCCCGGATGGTCGTCGACGGGACGGGGGCGTACGGCCCGCACCGCGCCCGCCTCGACTTCCGGACCGCCCCGATGCCCGCCGGCGAGCGGCTCACCGTCGCCTTCGGACCGGACGACGGCGGCACGTACGGAGTGGGGCAACCGGTCACCGCCGAGCTCAGCCGGCCCGTCCCGGCGGACGACCCGGGCGCCCGCCGCGCCGTGGAACGGGCGCTGGACGTACGGGCCGATCCCCACGTGGAAGGCGCCTGGCACTGGGTCGACGCCCGTACCCTCCACTACCGGCCCCGCACGTACTGGCCCGCGCGTGCCACGGTCCGCGTCCGCAGCGGCCTCGACGGGGCCCACGTCGGAGCCGGCCTCTACGGCGGTCCCTCACGCCCCCTCACCTTCACCACCGGAGCCCGGATCGAGGCGGTCACGGACGTCTCCGCCCACAGGATGAACGTGTTCCGCGACGGGGAACTCCTGCGCACGCTCCCGGTGACCACCGGCAAGTCCGGCTACCGGACGAGAGGCGGTGTCAAGGTCGTCCTCGGCAAGGAGCCCCTCGTCCGCATGCGCGGCGACTCCATCGGGATCGCCCGCGGCAACAAGGAATTCTTCGACCTCAAGGTCTACTGGGCCACCCGGGTGACCTGGAGCGGCGAGTACCTGCACGCCGCGCCCTGGTCGCTCGACTCCCAGGGCAGCGAGGACGTCAGTCACGGCTGTACGGGGATGAGCACCGAGGACGCCTCCTGGCTCTTCCACACCGTCCGCGAGGGCGACCTCGTACGGGTCGTCAACGGGTACGGGGAGCCCATGATGCCCTTCGGCAACGGCTTCGGCGACTGGAACCTCAGCTGGCCCGAGTGGCTCCGGGGCAGCGCCCTCGCCACGGACACCACCACCGACACCACGGGCTCAGCCTCCCGGTCCGTCGCGGGTGCCCTGAGCCCGACCCTCTGACCGTTCGACCGTAGGAGCACCGATGCAGGAGATCACGGAAATCGAGGTCGGGGACGCGACGCTCTTCGTGGAGGCACGGCGCCTCGGTCCCGAGCCCGAGCGCCTCGGCCCCGACTCCGAGCGGCTCCGTCGCGAGTCCGAACCCGAAGCGCTCGGCGACCACCTCCCCGACCTCTCCGGCGTCACCGAGGCCCTCTCCTCCTTCGCCGGACGGATCGGCGAGGCGCTCCGCCAGGCGGCCCCGGACCGCGCGACGGTCGAGTTCGGCTGCCAGCTCGGCCTGGACGCGGGCAAGCTCACCGCACTGGTCGTCCAGGGCAGCGCGAACGCGAGCCTGCGCGTGACCCTCGAATGGGTGAAGAAGCCCGGCTGACCGGTCAGTGCCCGGGCTCCGCCTCCGCCGACTCCGTCGTCGGGTCCCCCTGCGTGGCCGGGGCCGGTTCGCCGAGGCTGAGGCGGGGCCGCCGCTGGAGCCCGGCGCCGGCAGGAACACCACCTGGTCCGGGGTGTGCGAGCGCCGCTCGATCCAGGTCGCCATCGGGGGCAGCAGCATCCCGGCCGCGAAGGCGCCGAAGGTCGGCCCGGCGAACTCCGCGGCCACCGACTGCACCAGGCAGTCACCGGCAGGGCCGTACGGGCCGCCGGGAGCCGGTCGCCGAAGAGCCGGAGCAGGCCGACGCCCAGACCGAGCACCGTGTATCCGATGACGGCGGGGACGGTCGCGTGCCGCATCGCGCCGAGGCCGACGGTGAGGAGCACGTACCCGAGGACGGTGGCGGCCGGGCTGAACCGCTCGGGCCGTTCCCGGACCTCCCGCGGGGCGTGGCGCGCGTCCTCGAACGGCACCTCCGTCGCCTGCATCCGCTCGACGAGGGACTGCAGCGCCTCCACCTGGTCGAGGCGGAGGTCGGGGCCCTCGACCGGGGCGAAGTCCAGCTCGCCGCCCCGCCCGTCGGGGCCGCCCCCGACCCGTACGAAGAGGCCCGTGGGGACCACGAAGGAGCGGACCCGCATCCCGTACCGGGCGGCCACGTCGTGCAGGACGCGCTCCACCTCCGCGGTCCGCTCCCCGGCGCGGAAAACTGGCAGGACGGCGGTGGCACCGCCGTCCTGGCGCTCCCTCACACCCGCCCGCCGCCCTGTGTGTCCGAGGAGAGGCGCTGGGCCGCGTAGATCGGGATCACCGAGAGCAGGACGAGGGCCGCCGCCACCACGTTCACCACGGGGGCCTGCTGAGGGCGGGTCATGTTGTTGAAGATCCACACCGGCAGGGTCTGCACCGCGGGTCCCGCCGTGAACGTCGTCACCACGATCTCGTCGAAGGACAGCGCGAAGGCGAGCAGCCCGCCCGCGAGCAGCGCCGAGCGCAGCAGCGGGAAGGTGATGTCCCAGAAGACGCGGAAGGTGTGCGCCCCCAGGTCCATCGCCGCCTCCTCGTACGAACCGGGCAGCCGTCGCAGCCGTGCCACCACGTTGTTGAAGACGACCACGATGCAGAAGGTGGCGTGGCCCACGACCACCGTGAACATGCCGAGACCGACCCCGAGGGGTTCGAGAACGGTGCCGAAGGCCGAGTTGAGCGCGATGCCCGTGACGATGCCGGGCAGCGCGATCGGCAGCACCACCGCGAAGGAGACGGCCTCGCGCCCGAAGAAGGTGTACCGCTGCACCGCGAAGGCGATGAGCGTGCCGAGCACGAGCGCCACCGCCGTCGCCGCGAGACCGGCCCGGACCGAGGTCCACAGCGCCGCGCGGGCGCCCTCGTTGTCCCAGGCCGCCGCCCACCAGTCGAGCGTGAGGCCCGGCGGCGGCCAGCTCGCCGAGCGGTCCGGGTTGAGCGAGCCGAGCAGCACGAGCAGCAGCGGCAGGTAGATCGCCGCGAAGCCGAGACCGGCCGCGGTGCGCAGCGCGATCCGCGCGGGACGGGAGAGGTTCATCGGTCGCGGTCCTTCCGGCCGGTCACAGGCTGCGCAGCGCACCGGAGCGCCGCACCGCGAGCAGGTACACCACGATGACGGCGACCGGCAGGGTGCCGAGCGCGGCCGCCAGCGGCAGGTTGAGGGTGACGTTGGAGTAGACGAGGTTGCCGATCAGCTGGGTCTTCCCGCCGACGATCTGCACCGTGATGTAGTCGCCGAGGCTGAGCGAGAAGGTGAAGACGGATCCGGCGGCGACCGCCGGCCACACCAGCGGCAGCACCACCGAGACGAAGGTCCGCCAGGTCCTCGCTCCCAGGTCGGCGGAGGCGTTCAGGAGGTTGTCGGGGAGCTGGGCGAGCGCGGTGTGGATCGGCAGCACCATGTACGGCAGCCAGAGGTACGTGAGGACGAGCACCGTCGCCGTGAGCCCGTACCCGGGTCCGCTGAGGCCGAACGGCCGCAGCGCCCAGTCCAGCGGCCCGCCTTCGGAGAGGATGAGCCGCCACGCGTACACCTTCACCAG
The DNA here is from genome assembly GCF_041053105.1 of Streptomyces sp. R44. Lineage (NCBI taxonomy): Bacteria > Bacillati > Actinomycetota > Actinomycetes > Kitasatosporales > Streptomycetaceae > Streptomyces > Streptomyces sp. R44. Next base: position 8,483,798 of record NZ_CP163444.1, read on the forward strand.
ATAGCCGGCCCACAGCGGCATGAGCAGCGCCACCACGAAGAGCGGCCGGCGGCGCGGGTGCGCGACGCGCGCCGTGTAGAAGGCGAGCGGGAAGGCGATGACGGCGCAGAGGGCGGTCACCGCGAGGGCGACGCCGACGGTGCGCAGGGCGACCGTCCGGTAGACGGGCGAGCTGACGAGCTCCTCGAAGTTCGCCGTGGTCCAGATCCGGACGACCTCGGACGTGAAGCTGTCGGTCGACCAGAAGGCGGACAGGAACAGGGCCGCGAGGGAGCCGAGGTAGGCGAGGACGAGCCAGAGGAGCGGTGCGGTGAGCAGGGCCGCGAGCCGCAGCCGGGGCCGCCGGTGCAGGGCCCCGGCGAACCGCCGGACGGCGCTCCGGCCGGGGCCGGCGGCTCGTGTCGCGGACTCGGGGGAGAGTCCGGGGGAGAGTGCGGTCATGGCGTCGGGGTCAGCCCTTGATCTCGTTCCAGGCCTGGACCCACTTGGCGTACGGCACGCAGCGCGCGTCCGTCCGGCCGTCCAGGCACTGCTCGATGGGCGTCGTCCAGAAGTGGACCTGCTTCCAGTACGCCTCGTCGGTGGCGTGGAAGACGGCGCAGTGGTTCTTGTCGGCGGTCTCGGCGCAGGACTTCGCGTTGGCCGGGGCCTCGCCGAAGTACTCGGCGACCTGGGCGTTGGTCTTCGGCGAGACGATCCAGTCGAGCCACTTGTAGGCGCAGGTGGGGTGCTTGGCCTTGGCCGAGACCATCCAGGTGTCGGACCAGCCGGTCGAGCCCTCCTTCGGCAGGACCGCCTCGACCTTCGCGCCCTCGCCCTTCGCGAGGTTGGCGATCACCTGCCAGCTGGTGCCGACGACCGAGTCGCCGCTCTTGAAGGCGGAGATCTCCTTGAGGTAGTCGCTCCAGTACTCGCCGATGTGCCCGTTCTGCTCCTTGAGCAGGGCCACGGCGGCGTCGAACTGCCTCTGGTCGAGGGCGTAGGGGTTCTTGATGCCGAGCTCGGGCTTGGTGGCCTTGAGGTACAGGGCGGCGTCCGCGAGGTAGATGGGGGAGTCGTAGGCGGTGACCTTGCCGCTGTGCGCCGAGGCCTTGTCGAAGACGGCCGACCAGGAGTCGGGGGCCGGCTTCACCTTCTCCGTGTCGTACATGAGGAGGTTGGCGCCGCGGCCGTGCGGGATGCCGTAGGCGACGCCCTTGACGGAGTTCCACTCCTTGTTCTTGAGCCCGGCGAACACGTCGGCGTAGTTCGGCACCAGCGCCGTGTTCACGGGGGCGGCGTCGCCGGAGGCGATCAGGCGGAGGGAGGCGTCGCCGGAGGCGGAGACCGCGTCGTACGCGCCGGTCTTCATCAGCGAGACCATCTCGTCGGAGGTCGCGGCCGTCTTGGCGTTGACCTGGCAGCCGGTCTGCTTCTCGAAGGCGCTGACCCAGTCGACCTTCGGGTCGTTCGAGCCGTCCTCGACGTAGCCGGCCCAGGCGATCAGATTGACCTCGCCCTCGGCCTTGCCGAGTGCGGTCGGCGCCTTGAGGTCGGGCGGGTTGAGGCCGCCGGACTTCCCGGACCCCGCCGGGTCGGCCGATCCGCAGGCGGTGACGAGGAGCAGCCCGGAGAGGGCGGCTGCGGTCAGGAGGGAGCGGTGCGGGCGCACGTGGTTCTCCGTTGCGTGAGGGGACGGGGGCGTGGGGGAGCAGGGGTGCGGGGACCGCGGTCGCTCACGGGGTCTGCGGGACGAGCACGGCGTGGCTCGGGTGCCACTGGAGGCCGATCCGGGCGCCCCGGAAGGCGGCGAGGTCGGCGGAGGAGGTCTCCAGGTTCTGCTGGAGGGCGGTGAGCCGGCCGCCGCCGTCGAGGTCGACGAGGAAGCGGGTGGAGTCGCCGAGGTAGACGACCTCGGCGACCGTGCCGGCGGCGGTGGAGTGACCGGGGTCGCCGGGCGCCTTGTGGTCGGTGAGGATCCGGATCTTCTCCGGACGGATGCTGTACGTGCCCGGCGCCCCGACCACCCGTCGGGCGGTGTCCCCGGTCAGCAGGTTGGAGGTGCCGACGAATCCGGCGACGAACGGGGTCGCGGGGCGCTCGTAGATCTCGGCGGGGGCGGCGACCTGTTCGATCCGGCCCTGGTGGAAGACGGCGATCCGGTCGCTCATCGTCAGGGCCTCCTCCTGGTCGTGCGTCACGAACACGAAGGTGATGCCGACCTCCCGCTGGATCTCCTTGAGTTCGACCTGCATCCGCTCGCGGAGCTTGAGGTCGAGCGCCCCGAGGGGTTCGTCGAGCAGGAGCACGCTGGGGCGGCCGACGAGCGCGCGGGCCAGGGCGACCCGCTGGCGCTGACCTCCGGAGAGCTCGGCGGGCCGCCGTTTGCCGAGACCGTCGAGGCCGACCTGCGCGAGGGCGGCGCGGGCCCGCACCAGACGCTCGGCGCGGGCGACGCCGCGGACCTTCAGGCCGTAGGCGACGTTCTGTTCGACCGTCATGTGCGGGAAGAGCGCGTAGTCCTGGAAGACGGTGTGCACGTCCCGCTCGAAGGGGGCGAGCCGGGTGACGTCGCGGCCGGCCAGTTCGACGGTGCCGGAGGTCGGCTCCTCGAATCCGGCGATCATCCGCAGCACGGTCGTCTTCCCGGAACCGGAGGGGCCGAGCATCGAGAAGAACTCGCCGTCGGCGATCTCCAGGTCCACCCCGGCCACGGCCTCGGTCCGGCCGTAGGTCTTGCGCAGTCCCGTCAGCCGGATCGCCATTCCCTCCATGGGCGGGAACCTTTCTGGTGCGGTGGAGCGTTGTTCGGGCGTGGGCGTAAACATATGAAGTCATAGTTCAAATCTCAAGACCCCTTTAAGGTAAAGCCTGAGTCAACGCTCGACGCGCGAGGTGGTTAACCGTGAGACCGAACGGCAGGCCGGACGACGGCGGCGGCGCGGCCGGGACGGGCGCGGCCCGCAGGGCCGTCTTCACGCCCGTCGACACCCGGGCCCGGGTCGACACCGTGGTCCGCCGCATCGGCGACGCCATCGAACTCGGACTCCTCGCCGACGGGGAGCAGTTGCCCGGCGAGACCGACCTCGCCGGACAGCTCGGCGTCTCCACCGTCACCCTGCGCGAGGCCCTCATGGCCCTGCGGCAGCAAGGCCTCGTCACCACCCGCAGGGGCCGCGGCGGCGGCAGCTTCGTCACCCTGCCCGACAGCCCGCCGGAGGAGCGGCTGCGCGCCCGCCTCGCCGACTGGTCCACCGAGGAACTCCGCGACCTCGGCGACCACTGGGCGGCCGTCTCCGGTGCCGCCGCGCTGCTCGCCGCCCGCCGCACCCAGCCCGGAGACCTGCGCCCCCTGACCCGTACGGTCGAGGAACTCGCCGCCGCCGGAGATCCGGCGACCCGCAGCCGGCTCTACGGGCGCTTCCACGTCGAACTGGCCGCCGCGGCCCAGTCCGCCAGGCTCACCCGCGAGGAGATCGCCCTCCAGACGGACCTGGGCGCGCTCCTCTGTCTCGTCCTCGACGACCCGGTCCATCTCGGCAATGTGTCGGATCGTCACCGCGCCGTGATCTCCGCCGTGCAGGATGAGGCCGACGAGCGGGCCAGAACGCTCGCCGAGACGTGCGTACGGGAGTCAGTGGGGCGGCTGATCGCGCTGCGCCTCGGCACCCCCGGCCGCGCACCCGAGCCTCGTCCCGAGGAGGACACGCATGGGCAGGAGCACCGGGCTCGCGGGCCCCGCGGGGGCCATCGCTGAGGCCGTGAGCCGCTTCCGCGACGCGGACCCGGTCGACCCGGTCGTCCGCCGCGTCCGGGACACCCTCGAAGAGGTCTTCGCCGCCGTCGCCGAGACCGGCGCCGACACCGGCGCCCTGCTCGCCGAGGCGGCCGCGCCCGGCCGTGAACCCCTCGCCGCCGACCTGGCCGGCCTGCGTCCCGGGCTGCGGGCCCGGCTCGCCGGCCACCCGCTCGTCTCCGGCGTGGGATTCGTCGCCGCGCCGGGCCTCCTGGCCGACGTGCCCGGCTGGCTCGAATGGTGGCAGCGCGGCCCCGACGGAGCCGTACGCCCGCTCCTCCTCGACCTCGACCCGCAGCACTCCGCGTACTCCGACTACACGCACTGGGACTGGTACACCCTGCCCCGCGAGACCGGCCGCCGGGCCGTCGCCGGGCCGTACGTGGACTACCTCTGCTCCGACGAGTACAGCCTGACGCTCTCCGCGCCGGTCGAACTCGGCGGCCGGTTCGTGGGCGTGGCCGCCGCCGACGTCTACCTCCGGCACTTCGAGGCGGCCGTGCTGCCCGTGCTCCAGCGGCTGCCCGCACCGGCCCGGCTCGTCAACGCGCGGGGCCGGGTCGCCGCCTCCACCGACCCGTCGCACCTCGCCGGCTCCCTCACCAAGGGCCCGGACTTCGCCGCCGTTCTCGCCGGCCCGCCGGCCGAACACCGCGCCGACGGCCTGCGGCTGCGCCCCTGCGGCGATACCCCGCTCGTCCTTGTCATGGCGGACGACTGAGCTTTCGGCTGTGGCGATCGAGCACTGCGCGGAGGACCTGGGCGCCTCGCTGCGACAGGGGCGGACCTGACAGAGGTGCGGGGCCCCCGAAACCGTTCGGCGTGGCAGCCCCGTCTGCGGGGACGGGGCCCTCCGGCCTCCTCAGGCCACCCCGAACCGGTAAGGAACGCACCTTTGTTCACCGCGATCTTCCAAGACCACTACGGCTACCTGGCCGGCTGCGCCCTGGCCGCCCTCGCCCTCGCGGGCGCGGCGTGGTGGGCGGCCCACCGGCTGGGCAGCCGCCGGGGCAGGTGGTGGGCGGGTCTCGCCGCCACCGTGACCCTCATGATCGGCGTCACCTTCATGGGAAGCGGCCCCGCCGCCGGCCAGTGCGTCATCAACCACGACGCCCTTGAGCCGTTCCGCACCACCCAGGGGCTCTGGAACCTCGCCATGACGGTGCCGCTCGGACTCTTCGCCATGATGGCGTCCCGCCGTCCCCTTCCGGTGCTCGTCGGTGTCGTGACGCTGCCCCTGGCCGTCGAGTTCGTCCAGGGGACCGTGGACGGGCTGGGGCGCGTGTGCGACAGCGCGGACGCCGAGATGAACATCCTCGGAGGCGTCGCGGGCGCCGCCGTCGCCGCCCTGGTGCTCGCCGTGCGGGGCCGCGTCGACTGGCGCGCGGGAGCCAGGGCCGCGCTGGTCGCGTCCGCGGTTCTTCTGGTGATCGGCGCCGGCGCGGCGCGTCCGGCGGTGTCCTTCACGCATCTGGACGGTACGGGCCTCTCGGAGGCGGGCACCGAGCAGCGGAAGGCCGTGGAGGAGGCGCTGCGGGAGGCGTTCGGCGACCGGTACGTGCTCGGGCGGGTGTACAACCAGCCGTGCGTCGGCGTGCCCTGCACGAACGTCTTCTTCGGCCTCCTCCGCCGCGACAAGGCACACCCGGAGGGCTATGGCGACGGAACCCTGTCCTGGCCGGACAGGAAGCGCCTGCGCATCGTGTTCGAGGACGGCGACCGCCCCACGGCGATGGGTTTCCCCGTCTCCGGTGCCCGGGCGCCCTCCGACGCGAAGGAGGCGTACGAGGCGGCACAGCGGTACGTGGGGGCGCACTACCCCTGGGCGCGCGAGGCCGGGGCCCACACGACGTACCCCGTGGGGGAGCGGGCGGAGCTGGGGTGGACGACCGGCTGGACCTGGGTGGACGACGGCGTCCTGATGCCGCGGGCGCTGGACGTCCAGATCGACCGGGAGGGGCGTGTCTCCCAGCTCGATGTGACCCTCGGGCCCACGCACCTGGAGCTGGAGAAGGCGAAGCTGAGCGCGGACCAGGCCGAGCAGGCCGTACGAGAGCGGCTCGTCGCCCGGTCCCGGGGGAGGGGACTGCCGGACGAGCTTCGGCTCAAGGCCCTCGCGCTCAAGGCCGTGGAGAGGGACGGCACCTGGCGTGCGGAGTGGCTGGTGAGCGAGACGTTCGGCGACGGCGGGCAGGGAGCCGCACCGCCGGATCCGTACTCGCCGGACGTCCGGTGGGTGGACTCCCTGACCGGAGACGTCTACACCGGCCTTTTCGACACAGCCGGCACCGAGTGACCGACGCCGGTCAGGCGGGACCGCGCGTCCGTCGCGGTCGTCCGTCGGTCACAGGCTCGCCAGGAGCTCGTCGAGCGGTGTCGGCACCTGGTCGGGACCGAGCGCCTCCACCAGGAGGGTCCCGTAGCGGATCTTGCGACCCTTCTTCGTTCCGAGGAAGCGCCGCAGCTGCTGATCGCGAGGCCGGCCGTGCTGGGCGGGCTGGCTCAGGAAGGTCTGCCAGGGGCGCAGGTCGCCCTCCGCCGCGATGATCTCCTCGACCTTCGCCGTGCCGAGCGCGCGGATGAGTTCGTCCTCCAGGTCCGCCACACAGACGAAGAAGTCCTGGTCAGGAGCTCCGGCCCGACGGAGGCCGCGCTCGTAGAAGCCCCGCTCGCGCTTGTCGCACAGGCCGGTCAGGCGCAGGTCGAGGCCGGGCGGCCCGAGCAGTTCGGCGTAGCGGGCGATGCTCATGGCCCCGCCCATCGACACCACGCACACGCCCTCCGCGGCGAGGTCCCGGCCGCGCCGCGCGGCCAGCGTCTCGACGGCCGCGAGATCGCTCGGCCCCTCCAGGAGCACCGCCGTCCGCAGCCCCAGGTCTTCGGCCAGCTCCCTCGCCGTGTCTCCGCCGTGGTCGTCGACCACCCAGCGGTCCATCTCGTTGTGGAACGCCCTCATCTCCGTCATGGGGCGAGTCTGCACGGACACGCACCCGCACGGCACCGGAATATCAAGCGCTCAGTCGTTCACGGCCGTCAGCAGCACCACCGCGTCCTCCAGGGCCGTCAGCCCGTGCCGCTCCTTGGGGATCATCCGCAGTGTGCCCGCCGGCAGTTCCTCCGCCCATCCGGCGGCCGTCAGGTTCACCCGGCCCCGCAGCACCTGGAGGCTCGCGGCCGGCGGCGCGTTGTGCTCGTCCAGGGAGGTGCCCGAGGTGAGGGCGATGACGGTCTGCCGCAGCACCCCGTCGTGCATGATCCGGTGGGCGCTGCGCCCGTGCGGTGCCGTACGGGCCGCGGCCAGGTGTTCGTCGGCGAGGGCGGTGAGGTCCAGCTTCATGACTCTCCCTGCGGGATGCGCGGGCGGATACCCCCAGCCTCCCGTGTGACGTCACGGACGCAACTCGGGGCCGCCGGTCGTGCCGCGACCGTCACCACGAGCCCGGCGGCGACGCATACCCCGGCGGCGAGCAGTGCGGCCTGCCAGCCGTGCGCCGCGTACAGCCACGATCCGGCGAGGGAGCCGAGGGCCCCGCCGCCGAACGTGGCCAGCATGAAGACGGTGTTGACCCGGGCCGCCACCGCCCGACCGATCGCGAAGATCCTCGCCTGGCCGGCGACCTGGCACGAGCTCACCCCGACCACGAGCAGGTTCGCCCCGGCCACCAGGGCCGCCGGGGAGTACGGGGCGAGCCCGGCCACGGCGAGGCCGAGCCCCGCGCAGGCCAGACCCCCGGCGCTCACCGCGGACGCCCCGTACCGGTCGGCCAGCGGCCCGGCCGTGGCCGACAGCAGAGCGGCCGGCAGGGTCAGCACCCCGAAGAGCCCCGCGGCGGCGGGACCGTACCCGAGCGGCGGCGCCGCCAGATGGAAGGCGAGGACCGACCAGAAGACGCTGAACGCGGCGAAGACGCACGCCCCGAGCAGCGCCGAGATCCGCAGCTCCCGGTGGACCGCGAGGAGCCGGGGAAGCCCGGCCAGGAGCCGGGCGTACGAGGTGTGTCCCCGGGACCCGAGCCGCTCGGGCAGTCGGCGTGGCAGGACGAGGAGCAGCGCGCCCGTCGCCACGGCCGCCACCACGTAGGCGGCCCGCCAGTTGCCGCTCGCGTCGGCCACGGCGCCCGAGACCGTACGGGACAGGGTCGAGCCGAGTGTCAGGCCGAGGCCGATCAGGCCCACGACCCGGCCCTGCCGTCCGGGGCCCGCGAGCACCGCCGCCACCGGTGTGAGGATCTGCGGCAGCACCGTAGTGGTCGACAGCGCGAGCGTCGCGAGGGTGAGGGTGACGATGTCGGGCGCCGCCGCGGCGACGAGCAGCGCGGCACTCGTCAGGGCGAGCAGCACCGAGGTGAGGCGGCGCAGCCGCGCGGAGTCGGCGAGCGGCACGAGCAGCAGGATGCCGAGCGCGTAGCCGATCTGGGCGGCCGAGGCGATCAGCCCCGCCGTCCGCTCCGACACGTCGAGGCCGCGCGCCACGGCGGCGAGCAGCGGCTGCGGGAAGTAGATGTTGGCGACGGTGGCCGCCCCCGCGACGGCGAGGAGCAGGACGTTCACGGGCCGGGCGGGGGCGCCGGGAGTCGGGGCGTGCGAGGCCATGGAGGCTCTTCCGTACGGGGGAGGGGGACACCTCAAGGCTCCTCGTCGCCGCCCCCGCGCATCAAGGTGTCATCATGAAACCGGCGTTGAGTCACGCTCAACCATCAGTCGGTGGCGAAGGGACGGGCCGGTGCTCGAACGGTACGAACTGGAGGCGTTCCTCACGCTCGCCGAAGAACTCCACTTCGGGCGCACCGCCGAGCGCCTCGGCGTCTCCACCGGCCGGATCAGCCAGACCGTGAAGAAGCTGGAGCGCCGCGTCGGCACCCCGCTCTTCGCCCGCACCAGCCGCAGCGTCCGGCTCACCCCCGTCGGCCAGGCCCTGTACGAGGATCTCCTGCCCGCGTACCGGCAGATGGGGGAGGCCCTCGCACGTGCCACCGCCGCCGGGCGCGGCGTCCACGGCAGGCTGCGCGTCGGCTTCTCCACCCCGTGGGGCGGCGAACTGCTCACGGCCGCCGCCGACGCGCTGGCCTCGCTCCACCCCGGCTGCGAGATCACCGTCCGCGAGGTCCCCCTCGACGGCGGGGTCCGCGCCCTCCAGGACGGGACGCTCGACGTCCAGTGCGCGGCCTTCCCGGTGCGCGAGCCGGACCTCACCACGGGGCCCGTCGTCGTCACCGACGAGCGGGTACTGCTCCTCCCCGCCGCCCACCCGCTGGCCGGCCGCGCCTCCCTCGGCCCGGAGGACCTCGCGGGCCTCGACCTGATCGCCCCCGGCGGCACCGTCCCCCGCTACTGGGTCGACCACCACTACCCCCGCAGCACCCCGTCCGGCGCCCCCGTCGGCAGGGGGCCGGCCGCCGCCACCTGGCAGGAGGTCCTGTCCCATGTGACCGCCGGCCGGGGTGCCTCCCCGGGTGCGGCCCGGGGCGCCCGGTACCACCCCCGGCCCGGCATCGCCTACGTCCCCCTGCACGGCGCCCCGCCCCTGGAGTACGGACTCGTGTGGCCGACCGCCGCCGAGTCCGCCCTCCTCCGTGCCTTCGTCGCCGCCGTCACCATGTGACAGGCACGGGAGCCGTGTCACCGACCGGCTTTCGGCCCCCGCCGCTTACCGTGAACCGGTGCGACGCCTCACCACCGACCAGGCCGCCCTCGCGGCGTTCGCGGCCGCCGCGCTCTTAGCCGGGGGCAATGCGGTCGGCGTCCGCTTCAGCAACCGCGAACTCGCCCCGCTGTGGGGAGCCGCGCTGCGGTTCGGTGCAGCGTCGATCGTCCTGTTCGTCCTCATGGCCGTCCTGAGGCTCTCCTTCCCGCGCGGGAAGGCGCTGCGCGGCGCCGTCCTGTTCGGGGCACTGAACTTCGGCGTCACGTCCGCCCTCGTGTACTACGCCCTCGTCCGCCTGCACGCCGGAATCGGTCAGACGATCCTCTCGCTCGTTCCGCTCGCCACCCTGCTGCTCGCGGTCTCCCAGGGCCTCGAACGGTTCCGGACCGCCGCGGCCGTCGGAACGGTCCTGGCCGCCGCCGGGGTCGCCGTCGTCTCCGGAGCCACCCCGAACGGGTCCTTCCCCGTCCTGTCCTTCCTCGCCCTGCTCGGCGGCATGCTGTCCTTCGCACAGGCCACGGTGCTCGTCCGCCGCCTCCCGCGGCTGCATCCGGTGACGACGAACGCCGTCGGAATGTGTGCCGGGTCCGTCCTCCTCCTCGTCGGCTCCCTCGCCGCGGGCGACACCTGGCGACTACCGGTCCGGGCGGCGACCTGGTGGGCGCTCGCCTACCTCGTGGTCGCCGGCTCCGTCCTCACGTTCGTGCTGTTCCTCTTCGTCGTGCACCGCTGGAGCGCCTCACGGGCGGCGTACGTCTTCGTCGTCATCCCCGTCGTGACGATCGTCCTCTCGGCCCGGCTCGATGACGAACCCCTCACCGCGTCCCTGCTCATGGGTACCCCGCTGATCCTCGCCGGCGTCTACCTCGGCGCCCTGCGCAGGCCCCGCCCGCACGTGTGATCACGGGACCAGTGCTCCCGTCAGATGGTCGTACGCCACGTGCGCGTGGAGACGGACACCGGTGACGAGGGTGTCGTCGTCCGCGTAGAAGTGCGGGTTGTGGTTGGTGACCAGACCGCGCCCGCCCGCGACCGGGACCGGCCGGCCGGAGGCGTCCAGCGTCGCGTCCTGGACGCCGAGCATCACGTACAGGCCGCCGAACCGGCCGACCAGCTCGGAGACGTCGTCGTACCCGAGCGTCGCACCCGTCTCCACCACGCGGTCCCCGCCGGCCACCCGGCGGAGGGTCGGCAGAGCGGCCTCCACCCACGGCCCGCTGTTGTGCACCGGCGGCACGGCCTGCAGATACTCCACGGTCGCCGTCGCCCCGTACGCCGCCGCGGAGTGCTCGACCAGTGTCGTCAGCCGTCGCTGGACCTCGGCCATGTCGGACTCCACGGCACAGCGGACCGTGCCCCACAGGGTCACCGTCTGGCCGATGATGTTGAACCGGCCCACGTCCTCGACATGACCGATCGTCACCGTGACCGGGTCGAAGGCCGAGACCTGGCGGTACAGCTGGCCGATGCCGGTGAGGACGGCGCCCACCGCCGGCATCGGGTCGATCCCCTCCCACGGCGTGGACCCGTGGACCTGCTTTCCGGTGACGATGACACGGACCAGGGTGGACGCGCCGTACTGGTTGCCGACCCTGTATCCCACGTACCCCTTCGGATACGGCGTCACATGCAGGCCGAAGGCCATCGTCGGCACCGGATCGGCGAAGGCGCCCGCCTCGACCATCGCCCGCGCCCCGCCCTCCTCCGTCACCGGCGGGCCCTCCTCGGCGGGCTGGAAGACGAAGAGGACCGTGCCGGGAAGCCGGTCCCGGACTCCCGCGAGCACCGTCGCCGCGCCCATCAGCACGGCGGTGTGGCAGTCGTGCCCGCAGGCGTGCGACACGGGGAACGGGCCGCCCGGATAGTCGGCGTCCACCACCTCGGAGGCGAAGTCCGCCCCGCAGAGGTCCTTCACCGGCAGCGCGTCCATGTCCGCCCGCAGCGCCACCACCCGCCCGCCGCCGGACACCGTCCGCCCGCCGTCCGGCGCCGACCCGCGCAGGACGCCCACGACCCCGTGCCCCGCGATCCCCGTACGGACCTCGTCGAGGCCCAGGCCGCGCAGGTGGTCCGCCACCAGGCGAGCCGTGTTCACCTCCCGGTTGGACAGCTCCGGATGCCGGTGCAGATGGCGCCGCCAGGCGACCACCCGCTCCGCCACCTTCGCCGCCCGCTCGTCCAGTTCACCGTGGATCGCCTCGCTGCCCAACGGGGACTCCCTCCTCGTACCGGCCGGCGCCGTGGCCCTGGGAACCGTGCCCGACCAGACTGCCACCCGGGACGGCCCACGGCACCGGTCCGGTCAGCCGGTCGGGCCCACCGGGGCACTGCTGCGCCCCTGGTCCCTCCCGCTGAGCTCGGCGTCGAGCGTCTCCTGGGCCACCCGCATGGTCTCGGCGTACACCGGATCCTTGAGCCGTCGCCACATCTCGTCCTCGGCGACCTCCTCGACGAGGCTGCTCACCCACCAGATGTTCCCGAACGGGTCACGGACCCGCCCGCCGCGCTGCCCGAAGGCGTCGTCGGCGAGCGGGGTCACGACATGGGCGCCCGCGGCGGCGGCCCGGGCGAACGCCTCGTCCGCGTCGGCGACGAACACCCGCAGCAGGCTCGGCAGGACGGGCCAGTCCGGGCGCCGGTCGAAGGCCAGCACGACGGTGTCGCCGACCCGGATCTCACCGTGGCCGATCGCGCCGTCCTCGGTGGCCACCCGGGCCAGCTCCTCACCCCCGAACGCCCGGGTGACGAAGTCGAGGAAGGCCCCCGTGTCGTCGGTGACGACCCAGGGCGCCACGGTCGTGTACCCCTGCGGAGTGGTGCCGCTCTGCTCGGACATCCTGATCCCTTCGCCCATGTGCCCCTCGCTGTCGTACGGGAGCCACGCTAGGCGCGAAGTAGGTCAGGGGCTGTCCGACATGACCGGTCAGGCCGGCGTGGTCTCCGCGTCCGGGCCGCTGCGCGCGATGATGGCCGCCGTGTCCACGCCGGCCGGCAGCGTGCCGAAGGCGAGGCCGCGGTCGCCGTCGAGGCGCGAGGCGCAGAACGCGTCGGCGATCGCCGGGTGACCGTGCCGGACGAGCAGCGAACCCTGGAGCACCAGGGCGAGGCGCTCGACGAGCCGCCGCGCCCCGTACGCCACCGCGTCCGGGTCACCGAGCCCCGCGAGGTCCTTGCGGAGGCCCGCGACCGCCGCGTCGAGCCTCCGGTCCGCCCCCGCGCCGCGGTCGACCTCCGCGAAGTACGCCTCCACCGCCTCCGGCTGACGGGTTATCGCCCGCAGCACGTCGAGCGCGGCGACGTTCCCGGAGCCCTCCCAGACGGACGGCAGCGGCGACTCCCGGTAGAGCCTCGGCAGGCCCGAGTCCTCGACGTAGCCGTTGCCGCCCAGGCACTCCAGGGCCTCCGCCGCGTGCGCGGGCGCCCGCTTGCACACCCAGTACTTGGTCACCGCGAGACCGAGCCGCCGCAGCCGCTCCTCCTCCGCGTCGCCGCGCGCCGCGCGGTCCACCGCCCCCGCGAGGCGCAGCGCCGCCACGGTGGCGGCCTCCGCCTCCACGGCCAGGTCGGCGAGGACGTTCCGCATCAGCGGCTGGTCCACCAGCCGCGCGCCGAACGCCGCGCGGTGCGTGGCGTGGTGCACGGCCTGCACGAGCCCGAGACGCATGCCGGAGGCCGAGCTGATGGCGCAGTCGAGCCGCGTCATGTTGACCATCCGGATGATGGTGGCCACCCCGCGCCCCTCCTCGCCGACGAGCCGGCCGAGGGCGCCCTCGTACTCGATCTCGGAGGAGGCGTTGGACCGGTTGCCCAGCTTGTCCTTGAGGCGCTGGAGCCGGATCGTGTTGCGGCTGCCGTCGGGCAGCACCCGGGGCACCAGGAAGCAGGACAGACCGCCGGGGGCCTGCGCCAGGGTGAGGAAGACGTCCGACATCGGCGCCGAGGTGAACCACTTGTGGCCGGTCAGCGCGTACATGCCGGGCTCGCCCGTGGGCACGGCCCGGGTCGTGTTCGCCCGGACGTCCGAACCGCCCTGCTTCTCGGTCATCGACATCCCGGCGATGATCCCGCGCTTCTCCGTCGGCACCCGAAGACCGAAGTCGTACGAGGAGGAGGTGAGCAGCGGCTCGTACACCTCGGCGAGCTCCGGCTGGACGCGCAGTGCCGGCACCGCCGCGTACGTCATCGAGACCGGACACAGGTGCCCCGCGTCGGCCTGCCCCCACACGAACACCTTCGCCGCCCGGGCCACGTGCGCGCCCGGCCGCTCGTCGCGCCAGGGAGCGCCGTGCAGCCCGTGCCGCACGGCGACGTCCATCAGCTCGTGCCAGTACGGGTGGAACTCGACCTCGTCGATCCTGTGCCCGTACCGGTCGTGGGTGTGCAGCACGGGGGAGTGGCGTTCGGCGAGCCGCCCCCACTCCTGGGCCTCCTCGCCTCCCGCCTTCGCCCCGAGCTCGCGGACCTCGGCCTCGGCCCAGCCCGCGCCCTCCCGGCGCAGCGCCTCCAGGAGCGCGGGGTCGGCGGAGACGTCGTAACCGGTCAGCGGCGGTACCTGGTTGGTGACCTCATGCGTGGTCGGCATCGGGAACTCCCAGTGCTCGCAGGGTGAACGTGACGAGTGCGGGTACGGTGCCGGGCCCGACGGACCCCTCCGCCAGCGGCCCGACGAGCGCCTCGGCGCCCGCCCCGACCAGCGCCGAGGCCGTCAGGACCGGGTCCTGGGGCGGCAGCTCGCCCGAGCGCACGCCCTCCGCGACGCGCGCGGCGAACACGTCCCGGAAGGCGCGCCGGAAGACGAGCCGCTCCGCGTCCACGGCCGGGTCGACCGGTTCGGCGAGCAGCGCGTAGGCGAGGCGCGGCGACTTCAGGGCGCGCTGGGCGAAGGTCTCGATGACGGCGACCACCCGCTCGGCCGCCGAAGAGTGCCCGGGATGCCCGGCCGCCTCGGAGACGGCCGCGACCTCCCTGCTCACCACGGTCCTGAACAGCTCGACGGCGAGCTCGGCCTTGCTCGGGAAGTGGCGGTACACGCTGCCCGTGGCGATCCCGGCGCGCGCGGCGACGGCGGCCATCGTGCAGCCCGCGTACCCCTGCTCGGCGAGCAGCCCGAGGGCCGCGTCGACGACCGAGGCGCGCTGGGCGTCGAGCCGGGCCTGGACGGCGGGGGTGCGTCGGTAGGGCATGGAAGGAGTGAAGCAGTGATTCAGTTCTTCATCAAGAGGCCGGAGAAGGGCGCACAGCCCGTCCTGGGACGGAACGCCGCACGCCCCTTCCCGTCCCGGGAAGGGGCGTGCGGCGGACAGGGGTCGCGCTCAGCCGGTGAAGACCTCGGCCAGGGACCAGAGCGCCAGCCCCGCCATGCAGACGCCGCCGATGCGCTGCACGGTCTTGAGCGGGACGCGCTTGGCGATGAAGCGGCCCGCGATCAGGGCGAGGGCGGAGACCGTCGTCAGGGCGGCGAAGGAGCCGATCGCCGTCGACCAGGTGCCGTTGGTGGCGGCCAGGTTGGCGGTGGTGATCTGGGTCAGGTCGCCCCACTCGCTGATGAAGACGGCCATGAACGCGGTCGAGAAGACGGGCCAGAAGCCGCTGACCGTCCGGCCGCCCTCGTCGGCCTCGTCGTCGTCGCCCCCGCCGCGCAGCAGCATGAACGCGCCGAAGCCGAACATCAGGGCCGAGACCAGCTTCACGGTCCAGCCCGGCAGCAGCCCGAGCAGGCTGCCGGCGCCCACCGCGATGGCGACGTGGGCCAGGAAGGCGGTGGAGGTGCCGATCCACACGTACAGCGGACGCATGCGCGTGCCCATGGCGAGGGACGCGAACATCGTCTTGTCGGGAAGCTCGGCGAGGAAGATCAGCCCGAAGGCGGTGAGGATCGCCAAGGGGTCGAGGTGCATACCGGGGCTCTCTGCTCGGTCCGGGCCCCGTGGCTCCGCACGACACCTCGGTGGGCGACGGGAGGACCACTCGGCCCGGCATGACGGACCACGCCCACGGGAACGCGGACGTGGCTGTTGCCTGGCCGAAGGTCTCGCCCGTCCGCGTCGTGCGCGGACCCGGTCACCGGGAACCCGGAGGTTCCAGTGTGTCGACGACCGGTTCGCAGGGCTACTCCCCTTCGCTGTCGCCCAGTGTAACGGATCGGGGCGCACCGTCGAGTAGACAGTGTCTACTCGATCTTGGTAGACAGTGTCTATGTCCCTTCATGAGAACGGTCGCGACAGCGGTCACGAGGGCGAGGGCGCCGACGGTCTGCGCGACCGGCTCGTCCGCGTCGGCGTCGAGCTGGTGAACACCGAGGGCGCCCAGGGCCTCTCCCTGCGCGAGATCGCCCGCCGCGCCGGCGTCTCCCACGGAGCCCCCCGCCGCTACTTCCCCGCCCACCTGGACCTGCTGTCCGCCATCGCCCGCCAGGGCTTCGCCGAACTGGCCGCACGCGTCGCCGGGGAGGACCCCGAAGGGGCCCCGGCGCGCGAACGGATCGAGGCGCTCGCCCGCGTCTACCTGGACTACGCCGGCACCCGGCGCGGCATGTACGAGCTGATGTTCCGCCACGACCTCCTGGAGAGCGGCCGGCTCGGGCTGCGCGAGACAAGCCTGCCGCTCTTCGCCCACCTCGCCGCACTCGTCGCCCGGGTCCGCCCGGAGGGCGACCCCGTCCTCCTCGCGGGCGCCCTCTGGGCCAACCTGCACGGCATCGCCCAGCTCTGGCACTGGGGCAGCCTCCGCCTCGCCACCGGCGCCGACGACCCGGGCCCCCTCCTGACGGCCGCGCTCGACGCCCACCTGGGGCGGTCCGCCCCGTGAACCGCACCCTCGCCTGCAGCGTCGTCGGCGCCGCCGTCGTCGCCCTCGACGGCACGGTCCTGACCGTCGCCCAGCCCGCGCTCCAGCGCGACCTGCACGCCCACGTCGGCCAGGTGCAGTGGACCAGCACCGGCTACCTCGTCGCCGTCGCGAGCCTCCTCGTCCTCGCGGGCCGCCTCGGCGACCGTTACGGCCACCGCCGGGTGTTCGCCGTCGGAGCCCTCGGCTTCGCCGCCGCCTCCGCCGGGATCGCCCTGGCCCCCGGCATCGGCACCGTCATCGCACTGCGGGTGCTCCAGGGCGTCTGCGGGGCGCTGCTCCAGCCCGCCACCCTCGGCATGCTCCGCACCGCCTACCCGCCCGACCGGCTCGCCACCCCGATCGCCGTACGCACCGCCGCCATCGGCCTCGCCGCCGCGGCCGGCCCGCTCGTCGGCGGCGCGCTCGTCTCCTCGTACGGCTGGCGCGCGGTCTTCCTCCTCGGCGTCCCCCCGACCCTGGCGATCGGCCTGCTGGCCCTGGCGTCACCGGACCGCCCACGGGGGAGTTCCCCACAAGACCCGGCCCCCGGCCCCGCCACCCGGTCCCGCCTCGCCGCTCTCGACCCCCTCGGTGCCCTCCTGCTCGCCGCCACCCTCGGACTGCTGGTCCAGGGGCTCGACGCGGCCTCCCGGCCCGGCGGCACCCGCGCCGCCGCCCTCGCGTGCGCCGCGGCCCTCGGGGCCGGGGCGGTCTTCGCGCGGCACGAGCGTCGCGTCGCGCGCCCCCTGCTGCCCCCGGCGCTGCTCCGGAGCGTGCCGGTCGTCGCCGGGCTCGCCGCGCTCCTCGCGGCCTCGGCGGCCCTCTCCGGGTCGCTCTTCGTCGCGACGTACTTCCTCCAGGACGTCCAGGGCCTCGACCCGCTCGGCTGCGCACTGCGCTTCCTGCCCCTCGCCGCCCTCATGATCCCCGGCGCGCTGGTCTGCCCGCCGCTCCAGCGACGCTTCGGTCCCCGGCGGACGGCGACGGCGGGCGCGGTGCTGCTCACCCTCGGGGTCCTGGGGCTCTCCCGGCTCGACGCGACGGCCGGCGCGGCCTCTGTCGGCATCGCCTCCGGACTCCTCGGCGCCGGGTTCGTCACGCTCATGGTCACCGCGACCTCCGTGGTCGTGCGCCGCGCCCCCGAGGAGCACGCCGGGGTCGCCGGCGGTCTCCAGCAGACCGTGATGAACGTCGGCCCGGCGCTCGGCGTCGCCACCGCGGCCCTCCTGCTCGCCCTCGTCCCGGACGGCGGCTTCGTACCGGCCCGGGGAGCCGCCCTCCCGGCCCTGGCGGCGATCGCCGCGCTCGCCCTCCCCGCCGCACTGGCCCTGCCCGGCCGCCGGGGGACACGCCCGGAGCCGACGGCACCCCGGGCCGGCGGACGGGCCTGCGTACGATCATGAGATGCCCGTAGCCGGTCACCGCAGCCCTCCCGGCACGGCGGCGCGCACCCAGTTCAACCTCGGTCGCGCCCTGCCCTTCCTGGTCCTGATCCTGACGGTCGTCGTCGATCTGGTCACCCCCGAGCGGGAACGGTTCGACCGTCTCCTCGTCGCCGCGCCCGCGCTCGCCGCCGTCACCTGGAGCGTGCTCGGGACCATCGGCATCGGACTGCTCGCCGTGGCCGTCCGGGCGCTGCTCAGCCCCGCCCGGGAGGGGGCCACCGCCCGTGATCTCATCGCCAGCGAGACGGTGCTGGTGATGGTGACCGCCGTCGCGGCCTGGGTCAGCCGGGTCAGGACCCGGTACGAGCAGGACCTCAGGGAGGTCACCGCCGTCGCCGAGGTCGTCCAGCGGGTCGTCCTGCGCCCGCTGCCCGAACGCCTCGGACGCTTCGAACTGCACCTGCTGTACGTCGCGGCCGCGGCCAAGGCGAGGATCGGCGGCGACTTCTACGAGGCCGTCAGGATCCCCGGCGCGGTGCGCGTGATGCTCGGCGACGTCCAGGGCAAGGGCCTCGGCGCCGTCGAGACCGCCTCCGTCCTGCTCGGTTCCTTCCGCGCCGCCGTCCACGAGGCCCGCGACCTCGCCGCCCTCGCGGACCGGCTCGACGAGGGCCTCGCCCGCTACGGCGCCTGGGACCCCGACTCGGACGCCGCCGAACGCTTCGCCACCGTCGTCCTGGTGGAGCTCCCGGACGGCCGGGACGTCGTACGGCTCCTCAGCTGCGGCCACCCCGCCCCGCTGCTCCAGCGCGCGACCGGCGTCGAGCCCGTGCACTTCGCCGACCCGTCGCTCCCCGTCAACCTCGCGGGCCTCGCCGAGAACCACCACCGGATCGAGGAGGTGCCCTTCGGGCCCGGGGACCGGCTGCTCCTCTACACCGACGGCGTCAGCGAGACCCGCGACCGGGCCGGCACCTTCTACCCGCTGGAGCTGCGCCTGCGCGGCTGGGCCAGGGAGCCGGCCGCCGAGCTGCCCGCGCTCCTCCACCGCGACCTCGCCGCCTACGGAGCGGGCGGCCTCGACGACGACGTCGCCGCCGTCGTCGTGGACCGCCCGCCCCGCACCGACTAGTCGGGCCCGGCCGCTCGGCGGCACCGGACGGACTCAGTTCTCCGTGACGGACACGGCCGTGACGGCCGTGCGGCCGTCCTGGAAGAAGCGGCGGTGGCGGATGCGGACGAGCAGCATCACGAGGCCTCCGAGGACGATCGAGCCGACGCCGAGGAGGAAGACCCCGCCGACTCCGCCGACGGACGTGGAGCCGTAGCCGGGGTCTGCCATGTCGTAGGCGCTGCGGACGAACGCCGCCAGCATCATCAGGCCGCCGGTCGCCGGGAGGACGCCCTTGACCAGCAGGTCGCGCGGGGAGTTCCGCAGCTGCCGGCGGAAGTACCAGGCGCAGGCGAAGCCGGTGACGCCGTAGTAGAAGGCGATCAGGAGCCCGATCGACAGGATCGCGTCGCCGAGGAAGTCGGCGGAGACCAGGGTGAGCAGGACCAGGGCGACGGCCGCGGCGGTTCCGCAGAACACCGTCCCGAAGGCGGGCGTGCCGAAGCGCCGGTGGATGCGTCCGAAGGCGCCGGGCAGGGCGCCGTGCGCGCTCATCGAGAGCGTGCTCCGAGGGCTGGAGCCCGCGCAGGTCAGCAGGGCGCCCACGGCCGAGACGGCGATGGCGAGGGTGACGGCCTTGCTCGCGGGGCCGCCGAGGACGGCCGGGGCGAGGAGGGAGAGGACGTCGGCCGCGTTCTCCGCGTTGCCGAGTCCGAGGCCTCCGGTGCCGGTCCCCGCGAAGGAGATCGCGGCGAACGCGGTGAAGAGGTAGGTGACGAGCAGGATCAGGGTGGAGGCGACCGCGGCCCTGCCGGGGGTGCGGTCGCTGTCGACGGTCTCCTCGTTGAAGGTGATCAGGGCGTCCCAGCCCCAGTAGATGAAGAGACAGAGGAGCACCGCCTCGGCGAAGGAGCCGAAGTCGTCGAAGGCGAAGGGGGAGACCCAGCTCAGCGAGGGGGCGGCGGCGCCGTCCCGGGCGAAGGCGGCGACGCCGAAGGCGAGCATCGCGAGGAGCTGGAGGCCGAGCATCGCGTACTGCACATGGGCGGCGAGCTGGATGCCCCGGTAGGCGACGACGACGACCAGGGCGATGAGGGCGACGGCGAGGGCGGTCACGGCGAGGGTGCTGCCGGCCGCCGCGTCGAGCCCGAGGAGGACGAGGATCGCGGAGGCGCCGACCTGGGCGAGCGCGGTCATCGCGAGGACGGTCGCGACCAGGACCGTCCAGCCGCCCGCCACCCAGCCGACGGCCGGGCCGAACGCCCGCGTGTTCCACACGAAGGTCGTGCCGCAGTCCGGCATCCGCCGGTTCAGCTCCCGGAACGCGAAGGCCGTGAGGACGATCGGCACGAAGCCGAGGAGCAGGGCGGCGGGGGCCAGGTCGCCGACCACCAGGGTCACCAGACCGAGGGTGATCGCGATGCTGTACGCGGGGGCGACGGAGGCGAGCCCGAGGGCGATCGTGGCGAGGAGACCGACGGAGTTCCCCCGCAGCCCCTTCCCGCCGGGTGGTGCCGCGGGGCGCGGGATGTCGGATGCGCTGGTCATGAGGGCCTCCTGGGGCAAGCGTACGGACGTGCCGCTTTCGTTAAACGGAGATTTAAGGAACGGCTCGTGGTGCGGTCAAGGCCCCGGGCTGTATCTTTTGGTTTCGATTTAGCTCATGAGTCGGAGGAGGGTCCCGATGGCGCGGGACGGGGCAGGCCGTCGAAGGCCCGGCCGGGCGGCGAGGCCGCTGTGCAAACATCGGCTCCGGGGCGGCTTGTGTCGTTGACGCCCGGTTGCGCGTCCCGTGCGCCGTTCGTGCGCTCTGGTCGCCCCGTTCCCGGTACGTGAGGCTTGCGTGCATCCGCAGAGCGGACAGCCAGCAGCGCCAGTCGAGAGGAACGGGTGCACGTGCCCCAGGACACCCCCTTCGTCAACGGATCGTCCGAAGAATTCCCCGGCTTCCCGGGCATCACGGCGGGCCTCACCACTGCCGAGGCCTCCCGCACGACCGGCCGCGGCCTCTGGGCCGCCGACGGAACCGTCGACCCCGACGTCGTCCGGCTCGCCCAGACCCTCACCACCGCCCTCCTGAACGGAGACGTCGGCGAACTCCCCGCCGAACTCGCCGCGCACATCGAGGAGGTACGGGGCCTCGCCCTGCCCGGGTACCACCGCATCGAGGCCACGGACGGCATCCGGCTCTCCGCCTTCAGCCTCCGGCAGCTGGGCCCCGGCCCGCACCCGCTGGTCGTCGTCCCGGCCGGCTGGACCCCGTTCGGCTGGCCGCTGTTCCTCCGGGCCTACCTCGCCCTCGCCCGCAGGGGTTACCACGTCCTGGCCTACACACCCCGCGGCCTCGGCATCCCCGGACTGCCCTCCACCTCCGAGGGCTTCGTCGACGTCGCCGGACCCCACGACTGGGCCGACGGCTCCGCCGTCATCGACTTCGCGGACGACCACCTCGCGCCGAGCGTGATCGGCTTCCTCGGCGAGTCCTACGGCTCCGGCATCAGCCAGCTCGTCGCCGCCCACGACGACCGCGTCGCCGCCGTCGTCGCCCTCAGCACCTGGGGGAACCTCGCCACCAGCCTCTACGACCACGACACCCGTCACCTCGCGGCCGTGAAGGCCCTCCTCGCCCTCACCGGCGGCCCGGTGGAGAGCAAGTTCGACGAGGCGAACCGGGAGATCCTCGCCGACTTCCTCGCCGACCGGAACCTCGACCGGGTCGTCGAGTGGGGCAGGCTGCGCGCCCCCGAGTCGTACCTCCACCTCACCAACGACAACGAGACCCCCACCTTCTTCTCGAACACCTGGCACGAGGGCCTCTTCGCCGTCAACCAGCTCCTGGAGACCTTCGACGGGCTCGACGTCCCCAAGCGGCTCAACCTCTGGATCGGCGACCACGCCGCCCCCGAGGGGCCGGGGCTCATCGGCACGGAGCCCGGCAGGACCAACGTGCCCCTGGCCGAGGCGTACGCCTGGCTCGACCACCACCTCAAGGGCGAGCGCAACGGGGTGGAGGACTGGGAACAGGTCTGCAACCAGGTCATGTTCACCTACGTCACCGAACCCGTCCTCGACCCCGACACCGGCGAGCCGACCGGCGAGAACCGGATCGTCGAAGAGGCCCACCGGGAGCACCGCGCCGACTGGAGCCGGGTCACCACCGGCGTCGAGGTGTTCGGCCTCACCGGCGACGGCGCGGGCGGCACCGACGGCCGGCTCCTCCCCGCCGGGGAGACGACGGCTCCCTCCGAGGTCACCGGCTGGCGCCGAGCGTTCCTCGCGGGCGTCGACACCGAGGCCACCGTCATGGACGCCCTCATGAAGACCGGCCAGGCGGAACGGGCCGGCAGCCCCAAGACCTACGACACCCGCAAGATCGACCGGCGGCACGCCCTCGTCTGGACCACCGCACCGCTCACCGCCCACGAGGGGGAGGGCGCGTCAGGCCGCCGCGTCCGGGGCGTCCCGCGACTGCGCCTCACCGTCCGCTCCACCGCGACCTCCGCCTGCCTGATCGCCCACCTCTTCGACGTCGCCGAGGACGACACGGCCCGGATCATCACCCACGAACCGCTCAACGTGTACGGCCTCACGCCCGACCAGGACCGCACCGTGACCTGGAAGCTCCAGGCCGCCGCGTACGACATCGCCGCCGGACACCGGCTGATCCTGGTCGTCGACAGCAAGGACCCGCTGTACGGGGACGCCTCCGTCACCTGGACCCAGACCGTCATCAGCTCCCCGGAGGACGCACCGGCCTTCCTGGAACTTCCGCTGGGCTGAGGACGGCCGCACGACGGAGGCGGGTGGCGGGAATCCGCGCACCCGCCTCCGCGGTGTCACGCCACCGGCGCGAGCCCCAGATGCTCCCGGAGCGTCGTCCCCGTGTACGACGTCCGGTACACGCCCCGCTCCTGGAGCTCCGGCACGAGCAGCTCGACGATGTCGTCGAGTCCGTCCGGCACCAGGTACGGCGAGATGTTGAAGCCGTCGACGGCCCCGTGCCGCGCGAACCGGGCGAACGTGTCCGCGAGCCCCGCCGGGGTGCCGACGTGGCCGTGCTGCGGACCGAGCTCGATGACCGTCTCGCGCAGCGACCAGCCGTTGGCATCGGCCTTCGCCCGCCACTCGGCCACCGTGTCCAGGGTCTCGCCCAGCTGACGGGTGCCGAACTTCCCGTCGTACGCGGCGACCACCGGATCCTCGGCGGGCAGCGGACCGTCCGCGTCCCGGCCGGACAGGTCGAAGCCCCACAGCCGGCTCGCGATGCCCAGCGCCACGGCGGGGGTGACCTGCTGGAGACGGACCCAGCGGGCCTTCTCCTCCGCCTCCTTCTCGGTGGCCCCGATGACGATCTCCGTGCCGGGCAGGATCCGCAGGGCGTCCTCGGGCCGCCCGGCCGCCCGCAGCCGGCGCCGGATGTCCTCGGCGAAGGCGAGCGCGTCGTCGAAGTCGTCACCGTGCGCGGAGAAGATCACGTCCGCGTTGCGGGCCGCGAAATCCCGGCCGTCGCCGGAGTCGCCCGCCTGGAAGATCACGGGATGCCCCTGCGCGCTGCGCGGGAGTGTCGGCGCCAGATCGACGTCGAAGTGGTCGGTCCGCGTCCGTACGCGTCCCACCGCATCCGGCACCGACCAGGACCGGGCATCGGTGGATCCCGCGACCGCGCCCTCCGCCCAGCCGTTCCACACGGCGCGCGCGACGGAGAGGAACTCCTCGGCGCGCCGGTAGCGGTCGGCGTGGTCGAGGAAGCCGCCGCGGCGGAAGTTCTCGCCGGTCCAGGCGTTGTGGGTGGTCACCATGTTCCAGCCGGCCCGCCCGCCGGAGAGCAGGTCGAGTCCGGCGAGCCGCCGGGCGAGGTCGCCGGGCTCGTTGAAGGTGGTGTTGGAGGTGGAGACGAGACCGATCCGCTCGGTCGCGGCGGCGAGCGCCGACAGTTGCGTGATCGAGTCCGGCCGGCCGGCGACGTCCAGCTCGTGGATGCCGCCCTCCGACTCGCGCAGCCGCAGGCCGTCACCGAGGAAGAAGGCGTCGAAGAGCCCGCGTTCGGCGGTCCTGGCCACCCGCAGGAAGGTCGCCGGGTCGATCTGGGAACCGCTGGACGGGTCCGACCAGATCGTCCAGTGGTTGACGCCCTGGACGAAGACACCGAAGTGCAGCTGGGCGTCCGGGCGCGGGACGCCGTCGAGGTCGGCGCGGGTCATCGGGTCTCCTCCCGGACGAGCGTGGCGGCACCGTCGGTCGTGAAGCGGCTGAGGGGCCGGGGGAGGCCCAGGGAGGTGCGCAGGGTGGTGCCCGGCAGCGGACGCGCGGCGATCCGCCGGGCGAACAGCTCGGGCAGGACGAGACGGGAGAGCACGGCCAGGTCCTCGTCGAGGACGAGCGGATGCAGCCGCACCCCGTCCACATGACCGCCGAGCTCCGTCAGGAGGTCGAGCAGACCGGCGGCGGAACCGGAGTACCGCAGCCGGCCCCGGCCGCCGTCCCACGGGGTGTACCGCTCCAGGTCGGCGATCCGCTCCCGCGCCGTGGCGCCCGGGGTGTCGAGGGCGACCTCGATCTCGGCGAAGGCGAGCGGCGCCCCGGCGGCCGCGGCCGCCTCGCCCACCTCGGCGGGCGTCGCACCGCCGACCAGCGCCACATCGGCGAGACCGGCCGGGACGAGACCCGCGGGGGCGAGGACGACGGGCCGGCCCTGCGGCGGACGCGGCACGATCGACGGGCCCTTCACGGAGTACGTCTCGCCCGTGAAGTCGATGGCGTGGAGCCGCGAGCGGTCCAGGTAGCGGCTGGTGGCCACCGACCGTATCACCGCGTCGTCCTCCCACGAGTCCCACAGGTCCCGTACGACACGGAGACCGTCGCGGGCCTCGCGGGCGATCGCGTCGGCGCCCTCGACGAGCGGGCGCCCCCAGGCGCGGGCGGCGGCGGGGTCCTCCTCGGTCCCGACCACCCAGCCGGCCCGGCCGGCCGAGACGTGGTCGAGCGTGGAGAGCTGCGAGGTGATGTGGAACGGCTCGGCGTACGTGGTCGCCACGACCGGAGCGACGCCGAGGACGCTCGTCGAAGCGGCCGCGAACGCCGCCCGCTCCACCGCGCCGATCCGTCCCACGGGACCGGACTCGGCGGCGGACCCGTCACCGGGCGGCAGGATCGAGTCGTCGAGGGTGACCAGGGTGAAGCCGGCGTTCTCGGCGGCGGCGGCGACCCGGGCGAGCCGACGCGGGGTCAGCAGCTCGCCGGGGGAGTGCGCGGCACGGCGCCACGCGGCCGGATGGGCACCGTCGCCGTCGATCTCGACGGCCAGGTGCAGGGCAGGGCGGGGCATGGGAGTCCTTCCGAACGACAGGGACGCACGACGGCGCGGCAGCGGTGCGGAGCACGGCTGCGCGGGGCCGGGCGACGGGACGTCACGGGACGCGCGGACCCACGCGGAGCGGGGTCAGGCGCGAAGGGAAGGACAGATGGCCGAGGAGGTACGGCAGTAGTCGACGTGCCGACGGCAGACGAGACGGGTGCTCGAACGGGCGGAGACGTGCGCCGTGGTGAGCGTTGCGAACACGTGCGCCTCCCCCCGGTTCCGGTCCCGTCCCGGGTGCGGACGGTGACTCCTCACCATAGGCAGCCCGCCTTCGGCACTGTCAAGATCGTCTCGAACGCCGGGACGTCAGGCGGGTCACGTCCCGCCAGGCGCCCCGCACCGGACACCGGGTCAGACCCCGGACTGATAGAAGGTCGCCCCGTGGACGGACGCGCCGGTCCGGTACCGGCGCCTAGCGTGCCCACATGATCCGATTCACCAGGGCGGCCGCGGCCGCCGTTCTCGTCTGCTCCCTCGCCTTACCCGCGGGCGTCGCCGCGGCGGCCGACACGGACCGGCCCACCACGGGCGCTCCGGCGCAGGTCGCACGGCCCGCCACACTGCCGGAGCCCACCGGGCCGTACTCCGTCGGCAGCACGGTCCTGCCGCTCGTCGACCACTCCCGAACCGATCCATGGGTGCCCACCGCCGACGGCCGCGCGCTCATGGTCACCCTCCACTACCCGGCCGCCCACCCCGGCGGCGGCCGCCCCGCCCCGTACGCCACCCGGGACGAGGCGCGGCTCCTCGCCGAACAGCTCGGGCCCGGTGTCTCCGGCGACGTCCTCGCCCGCACGCGCACCCACAGCAGGGCCGACGCCCGGCCCGCGCCCGGCCGACATCCCCTGGTGCTGCTCTCGCCGGGATTCAGCGTCTCCCGCTGGACGCTCACGAACCTCGCCGAGGACCTCGCCTCGCGGGGCTACGTCGTCGCCTCCGTCGACCACGCCTACGAGTCGTACGGGATCAGCCTGCCCGGCGGCCGTACCCTCACCTGCGTCGCCTGCGCGGCCCTCGACGGGGGCGGGGTGCACGGCAGCGTCGTCACCACGACCCGTGCCGCCGACATGCGGTACGTCCTCGACCGGCTCACCGGGCCCGAGCCCGCCTGGCGGTACGCCGGTGTGATCGACGCGCGCCGCGTCGGCATGGCCGGCCACTCCATCGGCGGGGCGAGCGCCGCCACCGCGATGGCGGTCGACCCGCGGATCGACGCCGGCGTCGACATGGACGGCTCCTTCTGGGAGGACCTCCCGGCGGAGGGCCTGCGGGGCCGCCCGTTCCTGATGCTCGGCACGCACGACGAGATGCACCTGCCCGGCGGGAAGGACGCCAGCTGGGACCGGACCTGGTCCCGGCTCGACGGCTGGAAGCGCTGGCTCACGGTCGCCGGGGCCGAGCACTTCACGTTCTCCGACGGTCCCGTGATCCAGCGTCACTTCGGACTGCCCCAGCCCGAACTGCCCGCCGACCGGGCCGTCGCGGTCACCCGAACCTATGTCGCGGCCTTCTTCGACCAGCACCTGCGCGGGATCCCGCGCCCGGTCCTCGACGGCCCGACGCCCGCGAACCCGGAGGTCCACTTCCAGCACCGCTGACCCGCGGCGGGGCGGGGGTCAGGAGCGGTACGGGGTGTTCGCCTCCGCCCAGTCGGCCAGCGCCCGCGCGCACTCGGCGACCGATTCGCGCCAGGTGCGCGCGGCACCGTCACCGGCCTCGTCGCTGACGTGCTTCACGATGCGCAGCGGGACCCCGGCGAGCTCCGCGGCCGCCGCGAGCGCGTACCCCTCCATGTCGACCAGGGGCGCCCGCTCCGCGAGCCGGGCGCGGGCCGCCTCGTCCGAGACGAACGTGTCGCCGGTGGCGAGGACCACGTCACCGCCGTCCGGCAGCGTCAGCGGCGCGCCGTACGTCTCGCCGGTCAGCGTGGCGAGCAGCTGCCCGTCGAGGTCGTGCTGCAGCACCGTGCCGACGACGTGCGTCCCGGTCCAGCCGGACCGCAGCGCCCCGGCCGTCCCCAGGTTCACGATCCCGGACGGCCGGGGCCCCCGGCCGAGCACGGTCGCGAGCGCGGTGGCCGCGTTCACCTTGCCCATGCCGGTGAGCAGGACGGGCAGCTCCGTGTCGAGGAACTGCGCCTCTTCCTTGACCGCGAGGACGAGCAGGGGCCGGTCGGCGGTGATCTCTCCCAAGAGTTCCATGGGGGCCACGCTAGTTCGAGGGCCCGCCCGTCGTACAACCGGGCGGGCCTCGACCTGGCGAAACACCCGGCCGGTACGGGTCCCCGCCGGCCGTGCCCCGCCCTCAGACGGGCAGCAGCCGGCCGATCAGCTCCCCGAGCTGGCGGGCGTTGCGGCAGGGGCGCATCTCCACGAGCTCCGCGTAGGCCGGGGCCACCGAGTCGCCCGTGCCCCAGAGCGAGGGCTGCTCGGGGTTGAGCCAGTGGACCCGCCGCGCGCGGTCCGCGACGGTCCGGAGCGCCGCGAGGTTCGGGTCGGCGCCGTTGGTGCGGGCGTCGCCGAGGACGAAGACCACCGTGCGCGGGCCGACCGCCTCCGCGTACCGCTCGGCGAACTCCCCGAGCGCCGTCCCGTAGTCGCTCTGCCCGTGCCAGCCCGTGAGCTCCGCCTCCGCGAGGATCCGGTCGCCGAGCCCCGCCGGGTCGGCCGCGCCCCGCGCGATGAGCCCGGTCACCTCGTCCACCCGGTTGACGAAGGCGAAGACGCGCACGCGGCTGAACTGGTCGTGCAGAGCCTGCACCAGGAGCATCGTGAACTGGGCGAACCCGGCCACCGACCCCGACACGTCGCACAGCAGGACCAGCTCGGGACGGCGGGGACGGCGCCGTCGCAGGACCGGGCGCACCGGCACGCCACCGGTCGACAGCGAGCCGCGCAGCGTCCGCCGCAGATCGATCTCCCCGCGCGCCGCCCGGCGCCGCCGCGCGGCGAGCCGGGTGGCGAGCTTCCGCGCCAGCGGCCGTACCGTACGCCGCAACTCGTCCAGCTGCGCCCGCCCGGCGAGCAGGAAGTCCACGCTGTCCGCCGTCCCCGCGACCGCCCGCCGCGCGACCCGGTCACGGCCCTGCCGCTCGGCGACGCGCCGCCGGGCCTCGGTCCGCACCCGCTCCCGGAAGGCCTCGATCCGCCGCCGGATCTCGTCGTCGAGGAGCCGCTCGGTGAAGTCGGGGTCCTCGTCCGTGGCCGCCGCCCGCAGCCGGTCGCGCACCCGGGCGAGCAGGGTCTCGGGGCGCAGCCGGGAGAGCGTCCGGTACGAGGACCAGCCGTCCGACTCCGGGCCGGAGCCGTAGCCGCCGAACCCGCCCACCGCCTCCGCGGCCAGCCGGTCGAGCGCGGCGCCGTCACCGGCGGTGAGGGCCTCCGCGAGCCGGTCCCGGAGCGCCGCCAGGTCCGCGGCGGTGTTCTCGTACGTCTCGCCCGGTCCGGGAGCGCCGCCGAGCGGGAAAAACAGATCGAAGACCTGGTCGAACACCCTGCGCCGGCCCTCTCCGTGGAGCAGCGTCGCCGCCAGCGCCTCCCGGACCCGCTCCCGGTCGGCGAACCCGACCGCTTCGAGCGCGAGGCCCGCGTCGACGGTCTCGCCGGTGCCGATCCCGAACCCGTGCGCGCGCAGCGCCGCGACGAGCCCGGTGAGCCGCACCGCGACCCCGGCGGGGGCCACGGGACCGGCGGCCGACCCGCTCACACCGCGTCCAGGTCGAGCTTGGCCGCCGCCTTCACGATGTCCTCCTGGTGCTTGAGGAGCACGCCGAGGGTCTCCCGTACGACCCGCTCGTCCAGCCGGTCCGCGCCGAGCGCGAGCAGCGTGCGGGCCCAGTCGATCGTCTCCGACACGGACGGCACCTTCCGCAGGTCCATCGCCCGCAGCGCCCCCACGACCCGCACCACGGACGCGGCGAGCGCGGCGTCCAGACCCGGCACCTTGAGGGTCACGATGCGGCGTTCCAGCTCTTCCTCGGGGAAGCCGATGTGCAGGAAGAGGCAGCGCCGGCGCAGCGCCTCGGACAGCTCGCGGCTCGCGTTCGAGGTGAGGACGGTGAACGGCCGCCGCTTCGCCGTGATGGTGCCGAGCTCGGGCACGGTCACCTGGAAGTCGCTGAGGACCTCCAGGAGCAGCCCCTCCACCTCGACGTCGGCCTTGTCGGTCTCGTCGATGAGTAGCACCGTGGGCTCATCGGAGCGGATGGCGGTGAGCAGCGGCCGGGGGAGCAGGAACTCCTCGCCGAAGATGTCCGTGCGCGTCTCGTCCCAGGACTCGCCCCGGCCGGCGGTGATCCGCAGCAGCTGCTTGGCGTGGTTCCACTCGTACAGCGCGCGGGACTCGTCGACGCCCTCGTAGCACTGCAGCCGGACCAGGCGCGCCCCCGTGACCTCGGTGACGGCCTTGGCGAGCTCCGTCTTGCCGACGCCCGCGGGGCCCTCGACGAGCAGCGGTTTGCCCAGCCGGTCGGCGAGGAAGACGGTGGTGGCGACGGCCGGCGACGCCAGGTAGCCGGTGGTGGCGAGCCGCTCGGCGACGTCGTCGACGGAGGTGAAGAACCCGGTCGTGGTGGTTGATCCGGTCGTCATGCTGTCCCCCCGGGAAGCGAAAACTCGTACTGGCCAGTAGCCTCAGGTGTACTTGATCAGATCGGGCACCACCGCACAACCGTCCCGGGCGCGCTCCGTGCCGCGCGCGGGACGGCGGCCGCTGGTGCAATGGGGGGACCGGGTGCACCGCACGGCGGTGGAGGTGTCGTGGCGGAAGAGGACGAGGCCGCTCTGACCAGGGCGCGGGCCCTGGAGCAGGCGATCGGCGAGATCGGTACGACGCTCGACGCGGCGACCACCTGCCGTGAGCTCGCGGCCTTCCTCGCGCGGCATCTGCACGGCTCCGCCACGGTCGATCTCCTCGACGAACCGGGCGGCCCGGTCCGGCGGGCGGCCTCGGCGGGCGCGGCCGGGACGGCGGACACCGGCGGTGGCGACCGGCCCCCCAGCCTCGCCGTACCCCTCGCCGTCCACGGTGAACGCCCCCTCGGGGCGGTGATCGTCACCCGCCGCGGCCCCGGTTTCACCGCCGGCGAGGTCGCGGTCCTCCGGCACACGGTCCGGCTCGCCGCCCGCCACCTCGGCCACGCCCGCCGGCTCGTCGAGACCGAGGAGACCGCCCTCCACCTGCAGCGGGCCCTCGTCGCCGAACCCGGTCTGCCGCACCCCAACCTGGAGATCGCGGGCAGTTACCTCCCGGCGGGTCCGCACGCCCTCGTGGGCGGCGACTGGTTCGAGACCGTACGGCTCCACTTCGGCCGCAGCCTCCTCGTCGTCGGCGACGTGATGGGCCACGGACTCGACGCGGCCGTGGACATGAACGCCTATCGCGCGCTGCTCCGCGAGGTCGCCGGGACCGATCTGCCGCCGCACCGGGTGCTGCGCCACCTCGACTCCGTCGTCGCCGATGACGACGCCCGTCGGCCCGCCACCTGTCTGATCGTCCGGGTCGACCCGGTCCGTGGCGCCGCCACCTTCGCCAGCGCCGGGCACCTCCCGCCCGCCGTGTTCGGCGCGGACGGCTCCGTGGAGATCGTCGACCTCCCGGTGGGGCCGCCGCTGGGCACCGGCGTCGGGGGCTACGAACCCACCACGCGCCCGCTCACTGCCGGGGAGACCCTGCTGATGTTCACCGACGGCCTCGTCGAGCGGCGCGGGGAGGACGTCGACGTCTCGCTCGCCCGCCTCGCCGCCCTCCGGCTCCCCGCTGACTCCGGCCCCCAGCAGGTCGTCGAGGAGGTGCTCCACCGGCTCGACGCCCACCACGCGGAGGACGACGTGGCCGTCCTCGCGGCCCGCATCCGCGCCCGCCCGGCACCCTGACGCAGAGTCACATCCTCCCCACGCGCCGCCGTGACGCACGGTCACACCACCCCCGCCGACGACGTGTTTCCCGCCGCGGCGGGATTGTTGCCGCAGGACGCTTGTGCGCGGCCCCGCCGCCCGGCACGCTCCTCGTATGAACACGGCCAGGCATGCCAGTGAACGTCTGATGAGCTGGCCCTCGCTGACCCCCGGCCGCGCCCATTGCGGCGCCGAGCTCGGACTGGGCACCGGGACGCAGGAGATCGTCCACTTCCACGGCGAACACGAGGCGGACGTCCACCTCACCCGCGCCATGGTCGCGAAGCTGCGCCCCGCGCTCCTCGGGTCGAGCGCGGTGAGACTGCGGGCCGGATCGGGCTGGGTGACGGTCCGTCTGGACATGGGCTCGGACATCGACCTGCTCGCCACCCTGGTGAGCGCCGCACTCCAGGCCAACGGCGTCCCCGACGTCGCCCCGGACGGCTGCACCCGCACCCGTCCGGTCTCCGGCACCCGCTGAACCCGCCGTCCCAGGGGCTGTCTGACGATTCCCGCCGGGTCCGGCGCGAATGGTCGGACAGCCCCTAAGACGGCACCGGGAACAGCATGCAGGTGCTGGTCGCGTGACCGAGGAGACGGTCCTCCGCGTCGTACAGGCCGGCCTCCGCGAGGGCCGTGCGGCGCCCCTGCGACAGCACCGTGCCGACGGCCCGGATCTTGCCCGTGTCCATCGTGATCGGGCGGAGGAACCGCGTCGACAGGTCGAGCGACGTGTACGCCATGCCCTGCGGCAGCGTGCTGTGGACCGCGCAGCCGGCTGCCGAGTCGAGCAGCGTCGCGTACACGCCCCCGTGCACGCTCCCGATCGGGTTGTAGTGCTCCTCGCCCGGTTCGATCGCGAACACCGCGCGCCCCGGCTCGACCTCCTCCAGCGCGAATCCGAGGAGGGCGGCGATCGGCGGCGCGGGCAGCCTGCCCGCCACCATCTCCCGCAGGAAGTCGATTCCCGCCATCGACATCGCGGCCCGCGCGGTGGCCCCGGCGTCCTCCCACTCGACCGTGCGTGACCGCCCCATCACCACTCCACTCCACTCACTGTCCGACCCATCTGGCTCTGTATGGCGAAGCTAGCCGTCGTGTCAGCTGACTGTCAACGACAGAGTCAGGTGGCTACAGTGGGCGCATGAACTGGCTGGATACGGATACGGAGAACTGCCCGGTCCGCCGTGCCCTGGACGTCGTGGGCGAGAAGTGGAGCCTGCTCATCCTGCGCGAGGCCTTCAACGGCGTCCGCCGGTACGACGAGTTCCGCCAGCACCTCGGCCTCTCGGAAGCCGTCCTCGCCGACCGCCTCCGCAAGCTCGTCGCGGCCGGCGTGCTGCGCAGTGAGCCCTACCGCGAACCGGGCACCCGCACCCGCCACGAGTACCGCCTCACCCCCAAGGGCGTCGACCTCTGGCCCGTACTCCTCGCCCTCAAGCAATGGGGAGACACCCACGCCGCCGAGCCCGAGGGCCCCGTCCTCGACATCCGGCACGCCGACTGCGGCGCCCCCGTCCGCGTCGTCGTCCAGTGCGAGGGCGAGGAGCGGGCCACCCTCACGGCCCGCGACGTCACCGTCCGCCCGGGACCGGCGGCCCGCCCCCGCCGCGCCGGCTGACACCCCGCCGGCCCCGGCCCCCACGCCTTCGTCCACCCCACCCGTTCGGCCGCACCCCTGCGATGCCCCGGCGTCCGGCCGGGTACCTCACCAGGCATGCCCTCCACACCCGGTCCGCCGCGCGACGGTGCCCCCGCCGAACACGGCCACTGGTTCGCACGGCTCCACGCCCGCGTCCTCAGCTCGTCCGTCGGACTCGCCTGGAGCCGCGGCCGGGCCATGGAACTCATGCACCGGGCCATGGGCTTCGCGGCGCTCAGCCTGCTCACCCTCGTCCCCCTGCTGATCGTCGTCGCCGCCGCCGACCTCGCCAGCGGCCAGGGCTTCGCCCGCTGGCTGGTCCAGGGCCTCGGCGTCTCCGACGTCTCCGAGGAGGAGGTCGAGCGGCTCTTCGGCCAGCCGGGACAGGCCCTGCAACGCACCACCGCCTTCGGCCTCGCCGCCCTCGCCGCCTTCGGCGTCACCTTCGGATCCGCCGTGCAGACCGGGTACGAGCGGGTCTGGGACCTCCCCACCGCCCGCTGGCACACCATGTGGCGGCACGTCGTCTGGCTCGCCGTCCTCGTCGCCTCCCTGCTGCTCTTCGTCGCCTTCCCCGCACCCGACAACGCCCCGGCGGGCATCACCACGGTCGTCGCGCTCGGCGACCTCCTCGGTACCTTCGTCTTCTTCTGGTGGTCCCAGCGCTTCCTGCTCTGCGGCCGCATCCGCTGGCGCGCCCTCGCCCCCGGCGCCGTCCTCACCGCGCTCGGCCTCCTCGGGCTGCGGATCTTCTCGCAGCTGGTCTTCTCCCCGCTGATCGCCTCGAACGCCGTGACGTACGGCCAGTTCGGCACCGTCCTCGTCCTCCAGTCCTGGCTCGTCGGCGTCGGCTTCGTCGTGTACGGAGGCGCCCTCGTCGGGCGCCTCGTCCACGAACACCTCGTCCGCCGCAGGCTGCGACGCCCCGTGTGACCGCCGCCGGTCCCGGCGTCCGACCGCCACTGGTCCCGGCGTCCGGCCGCTACTGGTCCCGGCGCCGGACCGCGAGGACCGTCACCACCGCCCCGCCGAGCACCCACAGCGCGTACACCAGCCACGCACCGCCCGCCGACCAGGGGAACAGCTCCTGGGCGGGCGGGCCGGCGTCCGCGAGCCGCTGCCAGGCGTGCAGCGGCGTCGCGTGAGCGAGCACCGCCGTCAGATGACGCCGGTCCGTCAGCACCGCGGGCAGCAGCAGGACCAGGACGATCGAGCCGACGATCGCGCCCGCGCTCTTCCGCAGCAGCGCGCCGACCGCCATCCCGGTCACCGCGCACACCGGGGCGAGCAGCGCCGAGGCCACGACGATGCGCGGCGCCCCGGGATGGGTGATCGGGAGCCCGATGCCCCGCGTCGACAGCACCGCCTGGGTCGACCAGAACGAAGCGGCCGCGACCACCGCACCGAACAGGATCTGCGCCACCGTCACGACCAGCACCTTCGCCGCCATGAGCGCACTCCGCGCCGGCACCGCCGTGAACGTCGTACGGATCAGCCCGCTGCTGTACTCGCCGACCACCGCGACCGCCCCCATGGCGGCCGAGGAGAGGATCAGGACCAGCGCCGCGTTGTACGTGAAGGCGTCCCAGAGCGCCATGTCGTTCGCCACGAACTCGGCCCGGCTCCCCTCGTCGTACTGCAGCCAGTAGCGGTAGTGGTCCCAGGCGGTGCCCAGATTGAAGGCGACCACGGCGAGCGCCCCGAGCAGCAGCGACCAGCCCGTCGAGCGCAGCGACCACAACTTCAGCCACTCCGATCCCACCAGGTCGCGGAAGCGGGCACGGGGCTCCACCACGGAGGCCCCGGGAACCACGGGAAGATCGAGGGTCGTCATCGGGCGTCTCCTGCCAGGTACTCGACGCTGTCGGCGGTCAGTTCCATGAACGCCTCCTCCAGGGAGGCGGTGCGGGTGGTCAGCTGGTCGAGCAGCACCCGGTGCTCCAGGGCCAGTTCGCCGATGCGGGCCGCCGGGAGCCCGGTCACCGTCAGCAGACCGGCCTCCTCCTCGACCTCCGCCCCCTCCCCGAGCAGCAGCGCCGTCATGCCGGCCCGGTCCGGCGTGCCGACCGTCACGCTCAGGCGCCTGCCCCGCGCGGCGAACTCCGCCAGACTCTCCGCCGCGATCAGCGCTCCCCGGCCGATGACCACCAGCTCGTCGGCCGTGTGCTCCATCTCCGTCATCAGATGGCTCGACACGAAGACCGTGCGGCCCTCCGCCGCGAGCCGCCGGAACAGTCCCCGCACCCACTTCACGCCCTCCGGGTCGAGCCCGTTCAGCGGCTCGTCGAACAGCAGCACCGGCGGGTCGCCGAGCAGCGCGCCGGCGATGCCGAGCCGCTGCCGCATGCCCAGCGAGTACCCGCCGATCCGACGCCCGGCCGCCCCCGAGAGACCCACCTCCTCCAGGACCTCGTCGACCCGGGAGACCGGGATGCGGTTGCTGCGCGCCAGGACCGCCAGATGCGCCCGGGCGGTCCTGCCGCCGTGCACGTCCCCGGCGTCGAGGAGCGCGCCGACGTGCCGCAGCCCGCGGGCCCGGTCCGCGAACGGCCGCCCGTCGACCGTCACCGACCCGCTCGTCGGCGCGTGCAGGCCCAGGATCATCCGCAAAGTGGTGCTCTTGCCCGAGCCGTTGGGGCCGAGGAATCCGGTGACCCGGCCCGGCCGGACGGTGAAGGTGAGCGCGTCGACGGCGGTCGTGGCGCCGTAGCGCTTGGTGAGTTCCCTGACTTCGATCATGTGCACCACCGTGCCGTCCGAGCCCGGCGCCGGGCATCAGCCCCGTACGGACAATCGGCACGGCCCCCTGTCACCCCCGGTCGTACACCCTCGGTCCGATGCCCCGGGCCAGGGCCGCCGTTTACGATCACCGCATGCCCGCCACCCCGTCAGCACCGTTCTTCAAGAGGGTCACGCCCGGAGGGTGGGCCGCCGTCGCCTGGGGCGCGGGCATGGTCTTCACCGCCCTCCTCCGGATCCGCGTGCCCGGCCAGGAGGGGCCGGACGTCCTGCCCGGCTTCGTCATCCTGCGCTGGGACGGTCTCCTCATGCTGGCCGTCGGCACCCTCCTCACCCTGCGCGGCAGCGCCCTCCTGACCCGCCGTCCCACCGCCGCCCTCACCTATTTCCTCGTCGCCCCGGTCATCGCCTCCACCCCTCTCGGCGTCACCGCCGTCCCCTTCGCCCAGTACCTCGCGGTCGACGTCGCTCTGTACGCCATCGCCGCCGCCCGCCCCCGCCGCGAGGCCTGGCGGGCGCTCCTGCTCGCCCTCGGCCTCCTCGTCGTCTACCTGGCCGTCCGGGTGCTCGCCGGCTGGCCCGCCGGCACCACGGGCACCCTGGCCGTCGCGCTCGTCGCCCTCGTCGCCTGGCTCCTCGGCCGCTCGGAGGGGCAGGCCCGGGAGTACGCGGAACGGAGCCGCGCGCAGGCCGCCGAACAGGCCGTCACCGCCGAACGCCTCCGGATAGCCCGCGAGATGCACGACACCGTCGCCCACAGCATCGGCATCGTCGCCCTCCAGGCGGGCGCCGCCCGGCGCGTCATCACGACCCAGCCCGAGGCCGCCCGGCAGGCCCTCGGCGAGATCGAGACGGCGAGCCGCGAGACCCTGGCGGGCCTGCGCCGGATGGTCGGCGCCCTGCGCACGACGGAGCCGGAGACGGCGACAGAAGCCGAGCGCGCCCCGTACGCCTCCGTGCCCTCCGCCGACCTTCCCGGCCTCCCCGAGATGCCCGGCCTCGCCGCCCTCGACCGGCTCGCCGAGCTCACCGGGAACGCCGGCGTCCGGGTCGCCGTCCGCCGCCTCGGAGCCCCCGGCCCCTTGCCCCCGGACCTCGACCTCTCCGCCTTCCGGATCGTCCAGGAGGCCGTCACCAACGTCGTACGGCACTCCGGCGCCGACCACTGCACGGTCACCGTCGACCACCGCGACCCCGAGTCCCTCACCGTCACCGTCGAGGACCGCGGCCCCGTCCCCGGCCACGCGCGCGTGAGCACCGGCCGGGGCTCCGGATACGGCCTGACCGGGATGCGGGAGCGCGTCGCGGTGCTGCACGGAGAGTTCAGCGCGGGACCCCGCCCCGGCGGCGGCTTCCGCGTCACCGCCCGTCTTCCCCTGCCTACAGGAGCCACCACCCGATGAACCAGACCACCGCGGAGCAGCCGGTCCGTGTCGTCCTCGCCGACGACCAGCCCCTGGTGCGCACCGCGCTCCGGATGGTCGTCACCGACACCACGGACCTCGTGGTGGTCGGCGAGGCCGCGAACGGCGCCGAGGCCGTCCGTCTCGTCGAGGAGACCGGCGCCGACGTCGTCGTCATGGACCTGCGGATGCCGGGTACGGACGGCATCGAGGCCACCCGGATCATCACGGAGGGCCCGACGGGCGCCCGCGTGGTCGTCCTCACCACCTTCGACGACGACGACCACGTGTACGCGGCGCTCCACGCGGGCGCGTCCGGATTCCTCGTCAAGGACATGGCCCTGGACGACATCCTCGCCGCCGTCCGAGTCGTCGCCTCCGGCGACGCCCTCATCGCGCCCAGCGTCACCCGGCGCCTCATCAAGCAGTTCACCGACCGCCCCAGGACCGTGCCCGCGCCGCCGCGCCGCCGCGCCGAGGGGATCACCGACCGGGAGCGCGAGGTCCTCACCCTCGTCGGGCGCGGCCTGTCCAACGCCGAGGTCGCCGCCGCCCTCCACATCAGCATCGCCACCGCGAAGACCTACGTCACCCGGCTGCTCGCCAAGCTGGACGCCCGCGACCGCGTGCAGCTCGTGATCATCGCGTACGAGGCGGGACTCGTCTCCGCGGCCTGACCGTTCCGCCGCCCGACCGTCCGGGGGCGCGCTCACACGATCCGGTGATCCACTCGCGAGCCGCCGGGCGGCCCGCCCCGGACCGCTTGGATGGAGGGGACCCATCCGGTCCGTCGAGAGAGAGCCGCCCATGGCGAACACCTGGCTGCCGCCCGCCGAGTACGTCGACACGCTGCCGAGAGCGACCGCGTACGCCTGCCTCTACTTCACCGACACCGCAGGCCGCCCCTTCCAGCTCCGGGCCACCTACCAGACCGAGCTGTGGCAGTGGCCCGGCGGCAACATGGACCCGGGGGAGACGCCCTGGGAGACCGCCGTGCGCGAGTGCCACGAGGAGACCGGCCTCGTCTTCACCGGCGCGCCGCGGCTCCTCGCCGCCCACTTCGTCACGGATCGCGGGGAGGACTGGCCGGCCAACCACATCGGCTTCATCTTCGACGGGGGCGAGCTGACGGACGAGCAGATCGCCGCCGTCGTCCTCGACCCGGAGGAACACAGCGAGTACCGTCTGCGGACCCTGGACGAGTGGGAGCGGGAGATGAACCCGCGCGAGTTCGCCCGCCTCGTCGAGATCGACCGGGCGCGGAGGTCCGGATCGACCGTGTACGTGGAGACCGGCGCCACCGGAGCGTGACGGTGGGGCCCGTCCGACGGGACGGGCCCCACCCGGGGGGCGTTCAGCCCCGGCAGCCCACCATCGGGTGGGCGATGTCGACGACGAAACGCTCCGGCGAGTGCAGCCGGAAGGTCTTGTACACGGGCTTGGTGTCGAAGGCGGCTCCGATGGTGACCACGCCCTCGAAGTCGCCGGTGAGCGCGACCCCCTTGAGCGCGGGCAGATGGATCTTCAGCAGCCGGGGGCCCTGGTAGACGGACCGCCCGGAGTCGTCGTGGGCGGCGGCGGGGGAGAGCTTGATCTCCAGGAAGTGCTTCCCCGCCAGCGGGACCCTGTTCCCCGATCCGTCGTAGTGCAGCGAGCGGGTCTGGTGGACGGTGACCGCGGGCATGGCGCCCCGGACGTCGATCACGAGCCGGTCGAAGGTGGAGTGGCCGCCCCAGCGGGCGTTGACGACCAGGGCCGTGGCCGGGGTCGAGGTGCTCAGGGTCGGGGCGTTCGCCGCGCCGGCCGGGATCGTGGCGCCGATTCCGGCGGTCATCAGGATTCCCGCGGCGACGGCCGCGAGGGTGTGGCGGTGCTGCATGACGTCCCCCAATTTCTGCTGTTCCGGGGACAGAGGTGTCACTGGCAGAGACATCCATGACAACCATACGGTTCCGCCCGATATGAGGGATATGGCAGTGATGGGGTAAAAGTTCGTCATGTGTTGGAGTGCGACCGCCGATCTCTGGGCGGGCCTCGGGATCGGCGCCGTCGGCGTCGCCGCGCTGGCCTCCGTACGCCGCCCCGGGGACGCGCCGCTGGCCGCCCTGCCCCTGCTCCTCGCCGCCCACCAGATCGTGGAGGCCGCCGTCTGGCACGCCGACGGAGGCACCGGGACCGCCACCCTCGCCTGGGCCGTGATCGCCCTTCCCCTGCTGTCCCTCTGGGTGCCGCTCGGCGTCCTGACCTCCGCCCGTCCCGCCGACCGGCCGCGCCTCCTCCTCCCGCTCGCCGCCGGCCTCGTGACCGCCGCCGGCCTCGCGTACCGCCTCGCCACCCGCCCCGTCTCGGCCGAGATCCATGGCCACACCCTCGGCTACGCGGTCGACCTGCCGTACGCCCCGGTGGTCCTCGCCGGATACCTGCTCGCCACCGTCGGCGCCCTGCTGCTCGCCCGTGACCGGCTCCTGCGGATCCTCGGCCTGCTCACCGGCGCCGGAGCGCTCGTCTGCGCCCTTCTCTGGCGCACCGCGTTCGTCTCCACCTGGTGCGCGCTCGCGGCCGTCGCCTCGCTGCTGCTGCTCGCCTGGGTGAGAGGGCGACCGCGAACTGCGCGCGCGGATCCGCTCCCGTCCGACCGTAACCCGACGGCATCTCAGTAGTTGACCAGGGCATGAAGAAGCGCAGCATGCTCGCCATCGCCTCCCTCGCCGCAGGCGTCGTCACCGCCCTGGTCACCCCGCCGCCGCAGGCGAACGCCGCCGAGAGCCCGCTCGGCGGCGCCACCGGCCTGCTCCAGGAGGACCAGACCGCGGACGTCCTCCACGAGACCGTCCAGGGCGCCGAGGGCGCTCTCCAGAACCAGCAGGGCGGCGGACTGCTCTGACCTCCGTGCCAGGTGGCGACCGGTGCCCCGCGCTCCCCAGGGAAAGCGGGGCACCGGCACGCCGTGACCCGGTAGGAGGCAGCCCGTGCGCGCGCCGTGCGCGAGTAATGACAGGATGTCCCCATGAGCGACAACGTTTACTTCGACATCACCATCAACGACGAGCCCGCGGGCCGCATCACCTTCAAGCTCTTCGACGACGTCGTCCCGAAGACGGCGCAGAACTTCCGCGAGCTCGCGACCGGCGTGCACGGCTTCGGCTACGCCGGTTCCCCGTTCCACCGCGTCATCCCGCAGTTCATGCTGCAGGGCGGCGACTTCACCCGCGGCAACGGCACCGGCGGCAAGAGCATCTGGGGCGAGAAGTTCGATGACGAGAACTTCAAGCTGAAGCACGACCGCCCGTTCCTGCTCTCCATGGCGAACGCCGGCAAGAACACCAACGGCTCGCAGTTCTTCATCACCACGGTCGTCACCGACTGGCTCGACGGCAAGCACGTCGTCTTCGGTGAGGTCGTCGAGGGCCAGGACCTGGTCAAGAAGATCGAGTCCCTCGGCTCCGCCTCCGGCGCCACCAAGGCCGCCATCAAGGTCGCCGAGTCCGGCATCGTCAAGTCCGAGGCCTGATCGC
This sequence comes from Streptomyces sp. R44, assembly GCF_041053105.1. Classification (NCBI taxonomy): domain Bacteria; kingdom Bacillati; phylum Actinomycetota; class Actinomycetes; order Kitasatosporales; family Streptomycetaceae; genus Streptomyces; species Streptomyces sp. R44. Next base: position 8,524,092 of record NZ_CP163444.1, read on the forward strand.
CCTCGTGAGCTGAGCGAGGGCCCGGCGCCTTCGCACGCCCACCCGGCAGGGGCGGGGACGCGGTCCATCGGATCCGCGCCCCCGCCCTTCGCCGTGTGCCCGGTGCCGGTCGGTCAGTCCTCCTCGCCGAAGCGCCGCTGGAACTTGGCGATCCGCCCCTCGGAGTCCACGGTCCGCGCCGTACCCGTGTAGAACGGGTGGCTCTCGGAGGAGATCTCGACGTCGATCACGGGGTACGTGTTGCCGTCGTCCCACTCGATGGTCCGGTCACTGGTCGCGGTGGACCGGGTCAGAAACGCGTATCCCGCCGAGCGGTCGCGGAACACCACGGGGCCGTACTCGGGCTGCTTGTCCTGCTGCACGTGTCCTCCTCGGGCTGCCGCCCTGGCTCGTCCGGCCTGATCGGCACGGCACCACCCAGCCTCCCCGCGCCCAGGGCCCCCGACCAGCGCCACGGGCCCGACCGGGTGACGAAGCCTCTGCCGATGCGACGGGAAGGCTCAGCCGCTCTCCCCCCACCGGGCCGCGAGCAGCAGCGCGATGTCGTCCGGCCGGGACGTCGCCGCCCGTGCCTCGCGGATCAGCCGGTCGGCCGTCTCCGTCAGCGCCAGCGTGCCCGTCGCGGCGAAGGCGCTGCTCAGCCGCTCGATCCCCTCGTCGATGTCCTTGCCCGGCTGCTCCACCAGACCGTCCGTGAAGAGCGCGAGCACGGCCCCCGGCGCCAGCCGCAGCCGCGTCAGCGGGTACGAGGCCCGGGCATCGACCCCCAGGACCATCCCGCCCGCCAGGTCGATCTGCTCCGTCGTCCCGTCCGGCCGCCGCAGCAACGGCTGCGGATGCCCCGCCCGCACCGCGCGCGCGTCCCCCGTCTCCGGGTCCAGCAGGACGTAGCAGCAGCTCGCGAACTGTCCCGGGTCCAGATCGATCAGGAGCCTGTTGGTGCCCCGCATCACGTCCTGCGGCCGGTGGCCGCCCAGCGCGAAGGCGCGGACGGCGCTGCGCAGCTGCCCCATGGTGGCCGCGGCGGCCACCCCGTGTCCCTGCACGTCGCCGATCACCAGGGCGAGCCGCCCCTGACCGGTCTCGATCACGTCGTACCAGTCGCCGCCCACGTCCATGCCCTGGGTGCCCGGCAGGTAGCGGCCCACCGTGTCCACCCCGTCGCGCACCGGCAGCCGGTGCGGGAGCAGCGCGTCCTGCAGGCCCCGCGCGACCGCCGACTCCGTGTCGTACCGCTGCGCCCGCTCCAGGGCCTGGGCGATCAGCCCCGCGAGCGCCGTGAGCACGGTCCGCTCCTCCGGGCTGAACCCGCGCGGCGATTCGAAGCCCAGGATGCAGGAGCCCACCGGCCGGCCCGAGGCGATCAGGGGCAGGAAGGCCCGCGCGCCCGAATGCGCGTCCAGCGGGAGATCCGGATACGCCCGGCCCAGCTGCTCCATGGACTCGAAGAAGAGCGGCCTGCCGGTCGTCAGGGTCTCCACGCCCGGTACGCGGGCGTCGAGCGCCACTCCGTCGAAGGGTTCGAGGAACCCGGGCGGGAAACCCGTCTCCCAGGCCAGGTAGAGGCGCCGGTCGCTGAGCAGGTAGATCGCCAACTGGCGTCCGCCGAAAGCGGGGAGGAGTTCCTCCGTCACCACCGCCGACACCTGGCGCGCGGTCACCGCCTCGGAGAGCGCGATCGCCAGGGCCACCGGCCGGTAGAGCGCCGCCGCGCGGTCGTCGGGAGCGGACAGGACGTGGTCCGTCCGCTGCTCGCTCGGCGACGGGACGTCGTCCGCCGACCGCTCGCCCGGTGATGCCGGTGCGACGGGGGGCGCAAGATCCTCTTCGGGGACCAGCACCATCGTCAGCCCGTCCCGGCCCGGGTGGAGCGAGACCGACAGCCAGCGTCCCCGCTTCGGGTGGGCCAGGAAGTGCACCGGCTCGCCGGAGAGCAGGGCGGCACGCAGCTGCTCCTCGTGGAAGGGGTGGCCGAACCAGGGCAGCGCCTCCCACAGCGTCCGCCCCGCCAGCGCCGTGCGCGGCAGGCCGAGCAGGCGCTCGGTGCGCTCGTTGACGTACGTGACGCGGCCCAGCCGGTCTACGGCCAGGATGGCCCGCGGCAGCCGGTCCGTGGCGTCCGAGCCGACCAGACCCGTACCGAGGTCCACGAGCGTGCCTTCGAGGCGCCCTCCGCCCTCGGAGCCCGTCCCCTGCGCCGTGCGCCGGGCCCGCGCGGACACCTCCAGGAGGTGGAGGCCGCCGTCCGGGCCCTTCAGCCGGATCCTGCGGACCGGCGGCCGCCCGTCCGCGCCCGTCGCCTGCCTGGCCGCCGCCCACAAGGCGTACCCGTCCTCGGGATCGAGGAGCGACGTCAGCCCCTCGATCGAGCAGGGCGAGCCGATTTCCGTCCCGAGGATGGCGAGGAGCCCGTCGTCCAGCGTCACCGTGCCCGTGTCCAGGTCCCAGGAGAAGGAACCGAAGCGGACCGGCGGGCCCGAAGCGGTGGGCAGCTGCACGCACACCGGGTCGCCGGGCCACTCGACCTCCGTCCCCTGGCGTGCCAGCTCGGCCAGGGTGCCGCCGAGACGGAGCGCGTCCCGCGTCATGCGGTTCCGGTCCCGCGCCTCCACCGGCACCCCCGGGGTCGGTGGGCGCAGGGCCACGAGCACGCCGAAGCGCTCACGGCCCGCGACCACCGGCGCGTACAGCGAGGCGAACGGGAACGGCAGGCTCGCCACCAGCTGCGGAAAGCGCCGCATGGCCTCCTCGACGTCGGCGAGGTGGACGGACTGGCCGGAGCGGTGGACCTCGGCGATGGGGAACGGACGGTTCGCGTGCATGCGCCACCACGGACGGAACAAGGGCCCCGGCAGCCCCACCAGGACTGCCAGCCGCAGCAGCCCCGGGGTGCCGGAGCGCAGGTACACCCCGCCCGCGTAACCGCCGACCGCCTCCACGGCGGAGAGCGCCGCCTCCGCGAGGGCCCACGTCAGCGCGCCGGACGCAGGCCCGTCGTCGGAGCCGTTCCCGGACGGACGCCCGGTGCCGCCCGCCGGGCCGGGTTCGGACGCGCCGTGCGAGGTCACACAGCCAGGATGCGCCCGAGGCGAAAGCACCCGCATCCCGGACCCGGCGGGCGCCGGTACGGCGGCGGGTCCGACACGCTCCCGCGCGCCCCTTCCGACGGTGTTGACCCCACGCGCCCACGCCGTCACACTCGGTCGTCGACCGCCGCCGTCGGCGCGCGGCGGCACGACCTCGCGAGCAGGGGGCACGATGACGGGCCAGGTTCTTCCGTACGACGTACACGGCGAAGGTCCCGGGAGGGCCCTCGTGCTGCACAACTGGTTCGGCGACCGCACCAGCTTCGCGCCCTTGCGCGCCCACCTCGACGACACCCTCGGGACCTATGCCTTCGTGGACTGCCGGGGCTACGGCGAGGCCGTCGACCACGCGGGGGCCTACACGATGGAGGAGGTCGCGGCCGACGCCCTGGCGGTCGCGGACGAGCTGGGCTGGGACTCCTTCTCCGTCATCGGCCACTCCATGGGCGGCAAGGCGGCCCAGCTGATGCTCCTCGACGCCCCCGAGCGGATCCGCTCGATCATCGGCGTCTCACCGGTCTCGGCCGCCGGCTTCCCGCTCGACGGGGAGACCTGGGAACTCTTCGCCGGAGCCGCCGACGAGCCGGCCAACCGCCGCGCGATCATCGACAACACCACCGGCGGCCGCTACGACGACGCCTGGCTGAGCGCACTCGTCGACCGCTCCGTCACCCGCTCCTCCGCGACGGCCTTCCGCGCCTACCTGGACTCCTGGTCCCGCACCGACTTCCACGAGCGCGTCCGCGACAACCCCGTCCCCGTACTCCTCGTCGTCGGCGCCCACGACCCCGCGCTCGGCTCCGAGGCGATGGAGGCGACCTGGCTGCGCTGGTACCCGAACGCCCGTCTCGAAGTGCTCAAGGACGCCGGGCACTACGCCCCGGAGGAGACCCCGCAGGCCCTCGCCGAGGCGATCGAGGCCTTCCTGGGCGCCTGAGTTCGTCCTCGGTCTCCTCTCTCATCCGATCTCATCCGAACGTCGACGGAAGCGACGACTTTCGAGGACAGCGGCGGGGCCCCTCGGCACAGGATCATCGTGCTCACGACCTCAGGGGGCGGTCCTCCACGGACCGTCCACGACCGGCAGGAGCACGACCGATGGGCCTCGCGCAGTCACAGCAGCGTTTCCTCGTACGGCAGAAGGTGACGCCGATGGCCAACCGCTATCTGGTGCACACCATGGGCCCGGACGGCGAGGAGGCCGAACTGGTCGCCTTCGCCCACCAGAAGAGGATGGCGCTCAAGGAGCACGTCACCTTCTACACGGACGAGTCACGGCGCCAGGTCCTCTTCACCTTCAAGGCGCGTCAGGTCATCGACCTGGGCGCGACGTACGACGTGGTCGCCGCGTCCGGTACCCGACTGGGCGGCTTCCGGAAGGATTTCGGGGCGTCCCTGCTGCGCAGTACCTGGCACCTGAGCCGGGAGGGCGAGGCGAGGGAGGCCACGGGGCAGGAGCGGAACGAGACGGTGGCGCTGCTGCGGCGGGCCTGGGAGTTCCTGCCCTTCACGGACCTCGTTCCGTTCGTCGTGCCGTACCACTTCGACTTCGCCGAGGGCGGGCGCCCGGTCATGTCGGTCGACAAGCGGTTCGGGATCCGGGACCGGTACGTGCTCGACATAGCCGACCCGGAGCTCGACCGGCGCCTCGCGATAGCCCAGGCCGTGGCGCTCGACGCCCTGCAGTCCCGCTGACCCGTCCGGAGCCGGCCCGCCGACCGGGCCGATCGAGCCGGCTCCGCCGACCGGGGCGGCCCGACTACCCTGGAGAGACGGGCCGGGGGCGGGGCACACCGTTCCTCCCCGGGCCCGAGCCGCGCAGGCGGAAGGGCGGCGGACCATGTTCTTCAGCGATCGCACGGACGCGGGGCGGCAGCTGGCCGCTCTCCTCGACCACCTCAAGGGCCATGACGTCGTGGTCCTCGGGCTTCCACGGGGCGGCGTCCCGGTGGCGGCCGTGGTCGCCGACGCCCTCGACGCGCCGCTCGACATCTGTCTCGTACGGAAGCTCGGGGTGCCCCACCAGCCGGAGCTCGCCATGGGGGCGCTGGGGGAGGGCGGTGTGCGGGTGCTCAACGAGCGGGTGCTTCGGGAGACCCGGGTGGGGGAGCGGGATCTGGCAGCCGTGGAGGAGAAGGAGCACGCCGAGCTCGAACATCGCGCTCAGCGTTACCGGGGCAGCCGGCCGTCCGTGCCCCTCGAAGGGCGGACGGTGGTCGTGGTCGACGACGGGCTGGCCACCGGGGCCACGGCGCTGGCGGCCTGCAGGGTGGTACGGGCCCGGGGCGCGGCGCGGATCGTCCTCGCGGTGCCGGTGGCGCCGCGTGGCTGGACGGCCCGCCTCGGTGGCGAGGCCGACGAGACCGTCAGCGTGCACGCGCCGGAGCTGTTCTTCGCGATCGGGCAGTTCTACCGGGACTTCTCGCAGACCCCGGACGCCGAGGTCATCGCCTGCCTGGACCGGAACAGGGCCGGGCGGGACCCTGTCGTACAGGACACGGACGTCCGGATCCCGGTCGGCGGGGTCACCCTGAGTGGGCGCCTCGCGGTGCCCGAGGACGCGGGCGGCATCGTCCTCTTCGCGCACGGCAGCGGCAGCAGCCGCCACAGCCCGCGGAACCGGGCCGTCGCCGCGGCGCTCAACCGGGCGGGCCTGGGGACGCTGCTCTTCGACCTGCTCACCGAGTCGGAGGCGACCGACCGGGCGCATGTCTTCGACACCCCGCTCCTGGCCGGGCGGCTCGCGGGGGCCACGGAGTGGCTGGCCGCGCGGCCCGAGAGCACGGGGCTGCCGTTCGGGTACTTCGGCGCGAGCACGGGCGCGGCAGCCGCGCTGTGGGCGGCGGGTGATCCCGCGTCCCCGGTGAGCGCCGTCGTCTCACGCGGCGGCCGGCCGGACCTCGCGGCCGAGCACCTGGCCCGGGTGCGCGCTCCGACGCTCCTGGTGGTGGGCGGAGCGGACGCCCTGGTCCTGGATCTCAACCGGCGGGCGCTGGCGCTGCTGCGCTGTGAGAACCGGCTCTCCGTCGTGGGCGGCGCCGGTCACCTCTTCGAGGAGCCGGGTGCCCTGGAGGAGGTGGCTGACCTCGCCACCTCCTGGTTCCAGGAGCACTTCCGGCGGCAGGCGGTCAGTACGCCGAGTTGACGTTGTCGATGGAGCCGTAGCGGTCGGCCGCGTAGTTGCAGGCGGCGGTGATGTTGGCGACCGGGTCGAACAGGTCCATGGACGTGCCGGGCACGTGGTAGGCGAGGAAGGTCGGCTCGATGACCTGGAGCAGGCCCTTCGAGGGGGTGCCTGCGACGGCGTTGGAGTCCCAGAGGTTGATGGCCTGGGGGTTTCCGGAGGACTCGCGCATGACGTTGCGGTAGATCCCGTCGTAGGAGCCGGGGATGCCGTGCTGGCCCATGATGGCCAGCGACTCCCGGATCCAGCCGTCGAGGTTGTCGGCGTAGTTGGTGGCGGCGACCGGGGCGTCCTTGGCGACGGCCGGGGCGGCGGCAGCGGCGGAGGCGCCCGTACCGGTGGCGACGGCGGGGGTGGCCGACCGGTGCGCGGAGCGGTTCGCCCGCTCGGTGGTGGCGGACTTCTTCGCCTTCGCGGGGGCGGTCTTCACGGAATCCCGACGAAGCGTCAGTTCGAGTCCGGGGCGAATGAGTGACGGATTGTCACCCACGACGCTCTTGTTGGCGCGGTAAAGGCTCTTCCAGCCGCCCTGAATTCCCTTCTTGTGGGCGATCAGGGAAAGCGAGTCGCCGCTCACGACGGTGTAGGTGTGCGCTGCGGCCGGGGCGGCGGGAGCCTTGGCGGCGACCGGCGCGGCGGGGGCGGCGAACGTCTGGGCGGCGATCTGCGGGGCGCCGGAGACGGGAGCCGCGTTCGCGAGGGCCGGGGTGATCAGCGGCAGGGTCAGGGCGGCGCCACCGGTGCCGACCAGGGCGAGACCGCGGGAGACGTGGCCGCGGCGGGGGCGGCGGTGCTTACCGTGAGCAGGCATGACGGTTTCCTCTCCGGCGCCTGCGGGGTGAGCTGTCGGGTTCGGACGGGAGATGTCCGGCCGCGCGCACGCGGCTTCACCCCGAGCCGTTCCGGATTCCGGACCGGCGAATTCGTGGGTCCCCCGCTCCTGCCGTCGGGTGAAAAGGGAGGTTTACCGAGCGGCGGCAGGATTGGGCGTTCCGCTCGAATGGAGGTGACCGTAGGCCAGTAATGCGACGGATAACAAGAGGAGTGGATGCCGTGGATCTGGAAATGGATCAGTGAATTCGGTGAATTCAAGATCGATGCCGTCCCGGAGGTGTCGAACTTCCTTGCCCGGTATGGGGTCGGGGGAGGTGTCGCCCAACGGTCGGGCCGAATAAGTGAGTCGCATCACCCGGAGTGTAATGTCCGAATTTGGGGTGTAATTCCGTAGTGGGTAATTAGGGGGGAAATCCCCGCGATGGGGGGGCGGGTGGCGACGCTCCGTGTGGGAGCAAAGGTCGCAAAACCGACATTCGTCTTGAAAGATGGAGGGAGTCGACCCAGGAGCCACCCAGATGCCGCCTTCCACCTCCCTGCTCAGCCCCCACACCCCCGACACGCTCGACACCCCCGACACGCTCGACACCCTCGACCGCGAGGCGGCCGCCCTCTTCGAGAGCGCCACCTGGCAGCGGATCGTCACGGACCTGACCGCCCCCGAGCCGTCACCGCCGGCGGTGGAGGGCTGGCGGGAGCTGCTCAGCGTGCCGGTGGACCGGCTCGTGGCCGACGCGCTCGCCGCCCTGCCCCCGGCGCTGCCCGTCGAGCGCCGCCTTCCGGGGCGTCTCGGAGCCGTGCTGCCGGACCGGCTCCATGCCTGGCGCCGCATCGGACAGACCGAGCTGCGCCCCTCGGTCCACCTCGGCTACGCGCGCCTCGTGCTGACGGAGTGGGGCTGGCAGAACGCCCCGTACAAGCTGCGGGACGCACGCGGCGCCCGGTGTGTCTGCGGTGCCCTGCTCGCCGCCCACCGGCTCGGCTACGGCAGTGCGGACACCATGAACGAGGCGGCCGCCTGGACCATGACCGAGCTGCGGTCGCGCGGCTGGCAGGGGCTGATCGGGCCGTGGAACCGGGCCCCCGGCCGTACGGCCGCCGACGCGGTGGCGCTCCTCGACGCCACGATCCGCCGCGCCGCGCACGCCGGCCGCTGACGACGCGCATGCCGGGCGGCGACCTCAAGGCCGCCGCCCGGCCCGCCGCCCGGCACGCGGGCGAGTGATCAGCCGCTGACGCTCGCGGCTCCGGTCTCGATGTGTCCGGTGTAACGGCGCGACCAGGTTCCGTCGATGTCGGCGAGGATGGTGAAGTCGTACCAGCCGCCGTTGTACGCCACCGCGTTGAAGAAGTCCTCGCGGCTGGAGTTCGCCGGCACCGTGTAGGTCCACGGGCCGTCGGAGCGGTAGGCGTTCGAGCGGATCGTGAAGGTGACGGGACCGGCCGAGGTGTTCGTCATCCTGAACCACAGGGCCGTCTTGCCCGTCCCGGCCTCGGGCGCGAACCGGGCGGCCACCTCGACGGCCTTGCCCGCCTTGGAGGCGTCCCCGATGAAGCGGCGCAGGAAGCGGTTCGGGCCCATCATCGAGATGTCGTACTTCCCGGACCCCGAGCCGAGGCCGATGTTGAAGTAGTCCGTGGCGGTGTCACCGGGATCGACGGTGTACTGCCAGGCGGCCGTGTCCCGGTACTGGTGCGGGTGGATCGAGAAGTGCGCCGACCGCTTGGCCTCCGCACCCTGGTTGGTCATCGAGAACCAGGCCAGGATCTTGCCCGCGGCGCCGAACTCGAAGCGGTCGAGATTGCCGTTGACCTGGTACGGCAGCGCGCGCGCCGGACGGGTGCCGGACTCCTGCGTCGGCAGCGCGTTGTTCTGGGGTGCCGGGTTAGGCAGCGGGCCGCAGGTGGCCTGCCCGATCACCTTCGCCGTCGACGGGAGGTTGGCGGGCACTCCGTACACCGGATGGGCGAAGTCGAAGACCCCGGTGAGGTCGCCCGTGACCTTCCGCCGCCAGGCGCTGATGTTGGGGCAGGTGGCCGGGGTGCCGAGCGCCGCCGTCCAGGTCTCCATGAAACGCAGCACCGAGGTGTGGTCGAAGACCTCGGAGCTCACCCAGCCACCCCGGGTCCACGGGGACATGACAATCATCGGGACGCGGAAGCCCAGGCCGATCGGCACGCCGTCGAGGTACTCGCCCGCGGTCCCCGGAGGGGCGACCGGCGGCGGCACGTGGTCGAAGAAGCCGTCGTTCTCGTCGTAGTTGAGGAACAGCACCGTCGAGTCGAACACCTCGGCGTTCGCGGCCAGCGCGCGGTAGACGAGGTCGACGAAGTGGGCCCCGTCCCCCGGCGGGGCGTACGGGTGCTCCGAGAAGGCCTCGCTCGCGACCACCCACGACACCTGCGGCAGGGTGCCCGCGACGACGTCGGCGCGGATCGCCGCGGCGATGTCGTCCGGCGTCGAGCCGGTCACCTTCGGGACCGAGGCCATGCCGCGGTCGTGGAGCGGGTCCCCGGGCTTCGCGTCGGTGAACTTCTTGAAGTACGCGAGGCCGTTGTCGCCGTAGTTGTCCTGGGCGTTCTGGTAGACCTTCCAGCTCACCCCGGCGCGCTGGAGGGCCTCGGCGTACGACTCCCAGGTGAGGCCCGACTCGTCGCCGCCGTCCTTGCTGGAGCCGTCGATCTTCCCGCTCCACAGGAACGTGCGGTTGGGGCCCGTGGCGCTGAGCGTGGAGCAGAAGTACGCGTCGCAGATCGTGTAGTTGTCGGCGAGCGCGTAGTGGAACGGGATGTCCCCGCGGTCGAGGTGGCCGAGCGTCCGGGTGTTGCCCACGCCCGTGACCCAGTTGTCGAGCCGTCCCTTGTTCCATGCGGCGTGCTGCGAGGTCCAGCTGTGCGGCAGGTCGCCGTTGCACTGTGCGAGGGTCTCGCCGTCGACGCCACCGGCGGGCGGGGTGTCGCTGAGCTTCCAGGGGTACTGGCGGCCGCCCCAGTTGGGCTGGTTGAACATGCCCCAGCCGCCGGGCAGGTTGCCCGCGGCGCGGTCGCCGAAGCCCCGCACGCCCTTCAGGGTGCCGAAGTAGTGGTCGAAGCTGCGGTTCTCCTGCATGAGGATCACCACGTGCTTCACGTCCGTCAGGGTGCCGGTCGCGGTGCTCGAGGCGGCGGACGCCTGGACCGGAGGCAGCGCGGCCCCCGCCATGAGCCCCGCGCCGATTCCGACGAATCCCCTGCGGCTGATGGGAATCATGCCCCGCCTCTCCTGTCACCATGTGCCCCGGTGGCACGTCGGAGACATGATGAGGGAGGTGAGCTTAAAGGTATACAGCCGCGCGGTAATTAGTGCGTGAACACGAAGAGGCACGGTGATACAAGGCTATGGATTGGTCCACCGATAGACCAATGAGATCAGATGATGGTGCCTCCGCCTCGACCCGTGAGAGCCGCGTCCGTCTGCCGGTAGAGGCCGGTCTCGGTGGTGTCGGACCTGGAAGGGTGTGCTTGTTTCTGCTTGAATAAGTGAGTCTTCAAGCATCTTCCATCATTATCGCGCACCCTTCTTGCAAGGAGATCGGCATGACCACCACTCGCACCGCCGTGGAGATCGCCTCCCAGCCGGCGACCTGGCGCCAGGCCGCCCGGACCCTGTCCCAGCACGTCGCGGCCCTGCCCCGACGCGGCGAGCGGGTCGCGGTGATCGGCTGCGGCACCTCCTGGTTCATGGCCCTCGCCTACGCGGAGCTGCGCGAGTCCGGCGGCCACGGCGAGACCGACGCGTTCGCGGCCTCCGAGTTCCCCTACGGCCGCCGCTACGACCGGGTCGTGGCCATCACCCGTTCCGGAACCACCAGCGAGGTCCTCGCCGTCCTGTCCCGGCTGCGCGGCACGGTCCCCACCGGCGCGATCACGGCCGACCCCACGACCCCCGTGATGGACCTCGCCGACGAGGTCGCCGTCCTCGACTTCGCCGACGAGGAGTCCGTCGTCCAGACCCGCTTCGCGACCACCGTGCTCGCCCTCTTCCGCGCGCACCTGGAGTCCGAGGAAGCCCTCCCGGAGGGACTCGGCAGCGTCGAGGGCGCCGCCCGGGACGCCGAGCGGGCCGTCACCTCCCCGCTCGACGAGAGCGTGCGCACGGCCGAGCAGTTCACCTTCCTCGGCACCGGCTGGACCTACGGACTCGCCCTGGAAGCAGGCCTGAAGATGCGCGAGGCGGCCGGCGCCTGGACCGAGGCGTACCCGGCGATGGAGTACCGCCACGGCCCGATCAGCATCACCGGCCCCGGCCGGGTGACCTGGGGCTTCGGCGCCCTGCCCACCGGACTCGCCGACGACGTGCGCAAGGTCGGCGGCACCCTCGTCGAGAGCGACCTCGACCCGCTGGCCGACCTCGTGCGCGCCCAGCGCCTCGCCGTCGCCGTCGCCGAGGCCCAGGGCCTGAACCCGGACACGCCCCGGAACCTGACCCGTTCCGTCGTCCTCGCCGACGTCCATGCCTGACCGCCGCCCCGCACCCGCCCACCACCCCGGAGACGCACCATGGCGCTGACGCCCACCGACGAGATCGTCCGCCGTGCCCGCGCCGCGGGCACCGGGGTGGGGGCGTTCAACGTCCTCCAACTCGAACACGCCCAGGCCATCGTGGCCGGCGCCGAGAACGCCGACCGGCCGGTCGTCCTCCAGATCAGCGAGAACACCGTCCGCTACCACGGCGCCCTGGAACCGGTCGCACTCGCCTCGCTGGCCGTCGCCCGAGCCGCCAAGACGCCCGTCGCCGTCCACCTCGACCACGCGGAGAACCCCGACCTCGTCCGCGAGGCCGTCGCCCTCGGCCTCGGCTCGGTCATGTTCGACGCCTCCAAGCTCCCGTACGCGGAGAACGTCGCCGCGACCCGCGAGGTCGTGGAGCACTGCCACAGCCACGGAGTCTGGGTGGAGGCCGAACTCGGAGAGGTCGGCGGCAAGGGCGGCGCCCACACGCCGGGCGTGCGTACCGACCCCGAGGAGGCCCGCGCCTTCGTCGCGGCCACGGGAGTCGACGCCCTCGCCGTCGCCGTGGGCAGCGCCCACCAGATGGTGACCAGGGACGCCGTGCTCGACCTCGGCCTCATCGCCCGGCTGCGCGCGGCGGTGGACGTCCCGCTCGTCCTGCACGGTTCCTCGGGCGTCTCGGACCCGCACCTCGCCGAGGCGGTCACGGCGGGCATGACCAAGGTGAACGTCTCCACGCATCTGAACAAGGCCTTCACCGAGGCCGTCCGCACCCACCTCGCCGAGCACCCCACCACGGTCGACCCGCGCCACTACCTGACCCCGGCCCGCGCGGCCGTGGCCCGCGAGGTCGCCCACCTCCTGGCGGTCCTGGCACCGTGACCCCGCCCGGTCAGGCCTCCTGAAGCGCGGTCAGGAGGCCCCGCACGGCGGGCAGGTCCAGGGACGACTCCCGTACCGCCGCGTGGATCGCGCGGACCGGCTCGGGACCGCGGACCTTGCGGACGACCACGTTCGGGTGGCGGCTGCCGAGGCCCATCAGGGGGATCAGACTGATGCCGAGACCGGCCGCGACGAAGCCCTGCGCGGTGGCGTACTCCTCGCACTCCACCGCGATGTCCGGGGAGAACCCGGCCGCCGCGCACGCGTCGAGGACCGCGTCGAGACAGGGCCCGGGCCGCTCGCTGCCCACCCAGGGCTCGGCGGCCAGGTCCGCCAGATCGACGGCGCCGCGCCGGCCGGCGAGCCGGTGCCCCCTGGGCAGGACCGCCCGGTACGGGTCGTCGACCAGATGGACGAGCCGGAGCCCGTCGCCGGACGTCGCCGGGCCGCCGCCCCGGGGCCGGACGAGGAGGGTGAGGTCCGCCTCCTCGTCCGGCACGCCCTCCGCGATCCTCAGATCGACCCGTACGCCCGGGTGTTCGGCGCGGAAGCGGGCCAGGGCGGGGGCGACGAGATCGGCTCCCGCCGTGGCGAAGTAATGGACCACGATCCGACCGGTGCGGCCCGCCCGGAGATCGGCGAGCGCCGTCTCGGCCTCGGCGAGCCGCTGGCCGATGACGGCGGCGTGCTCGGTGAGCAGCCGCCCGGCGGAGGTCGGCCGCACGCCCCGGCCGAACCGTTCGAGCAGCGCGATGCCGGCCTCCTTCTCCAGGGCGGCGATCTGCTGACTCACCGCGGAGGGGGTGTAACCGAGGTGCCCGGCGGCGGCCGTGACGGAGCCACTGGTGACGACGGCCCGGAGCACCTGCATGCGTCTCACGTCCAGCATGTAGAAGAGCTTAACGCTGGATGCACGATCCTTCGCTTGTCCTGTAGGCCGAGGCCCGGGACCGTGGGAGCCATGACTTCGGCGATACGCATGGGCGTCCTGGCCCTGCTCTGGGGCTCGGGCTTCCTCTGGATCAAGATCTCCCTCGACCAGGGCCTCACCCCGGGGTGGATCACCTTCGTACGGTGCCTCCTCGGCGCGGCGGTCCTCCTCGCGCTCGCGTACGGAGCCGGACAGCGGCTGCCACGGGACCGCGGCACCTGGAAGCGCCTCGCGATCGCCGCCCTCCTCTGCAACGCGCTGCCGTTCCTGCTCTTCTCCGTCGGCGAGCAGAGCGTCGACAGCGGAGTGGCCGGCGTCCTGAACGCCACCACCCCGCTCTGGTCCCTCCTCATCGGCCTCGGCCTCGGCACGGAACGCCCTCTGCATCCGGCCCGGCTCGTCGGGCTCGCCCTCGGCTTCACCGGAGTCCTGCTCGTCTTCGCGCCCTGGAACACGGGCCTGATGACCTGGGGAGCGCTCGCACTGCTCGGCGCCTCCCTGAGCTATGCGGCGGCCTTCGCGTACATGGCCCGCCGGCTCACCGATCGGGGCACCGCACCCCTGGCCCTCTCCGCCGCGCAGCTCCTCGCGGCGACCGCCCTCAGTACGCCCGCCCTGGCGGCCGGCGGCCCGGCGAGGGTGACCGCGACAGGACTGCTCGCGGTCCTCGTCCTCGGCGTCTTCGCGACCGGGCTCACCTTCCACCTCAATTACCGCATGATCGCCGAGGAAGGCCCCACCAGCGCCGCCACCGTCGGCTACCTCCTCCCGGTGGTCTCCGTGACCATGGGCGCCCTGGTCCTCGACGAGCCCCTGACCGCCCGGGTGCTGACGGGCATGGCGATCATCCTCACGGGCGTGGGCCTGACCCGCGTACGGACGCGACCCGACGGCCACGGCGGACGACCCGACCGGGGTACCAGGGACGCCACTTCGCTGCCGACCTGACCCGGCCAGTGCGGTGGTCCCGCTCTTCCCTGCCGGGTCTGTTCAGGATCCGCCCCCCGAGCGGAAGCGTCCTACACGTCCTGGACGACCGGTTCGGCGACGAAGAGGGGGATCTCGCGGTCGGTCTTGCGCTGGTAGTCGGCGTAGTCCGGGAACGCCGCGACCGCCCGCTCCCACCAGGCCTGGCGCTCCTGGCCGGTCACCAGACGGGTCTTCATGTCCCACGTGCGCGTGCCGTCGCGCAGTTCGATCAGGGGCGCGGCGACCAGATTGTGGTACCAGACGGGGTGCTTGACCGCGCCGCCGTTCGACGCCACAAGTGCGTACGCGCCCTCGTGCTCGACCCGCATGAGCGGGGTCTTGCGGAGCTTGCCGCTCTTCGCGCCGACGCTGGTGACCAGGACGACGGGGAGGTCCCGCATCGTCGTGCCCCGGGTGCCGCCTGACGATTCGTACAGCTCGACCTGCTCGCGCACCCACGCCGTCGTGCTGGGCTCGTACTCGCCTTCGAGGGGCATCGGTCGTGTCCTTTCGGATGGCGTCCGGCGGCGCCGGGCTGCTTGTCACCGACGCTATCCGACACCTCGCGTCCGGGGCGGCAGCCGGCCGGTCGGGGCGTTGTCAGTGGCGGCTCCTAAGGTGGCTCCTGAAGGTCGGACAGTGGCGCGACACAGGGGAGAGAGCGGCATGCGGGAGTTGTTCCTGGTGGACGAGCGGGCGTACATCCGGTGGATCGACCTGCCGGGGGAGGGCCCGGTGCGGGTCTTCGTCCACGGGCTCGGGTGCACGGCGGCCTCCGACTTCGCCCACATCGCGGCTCATCCCGCGCTCGGCGGCGGCCGGGCGCTCCTGGTCGACCTGCTCGGATACGGGCTGAGCGACCGGCCCGCGGACTTCGACTACCGCATGGAGTCCCAGGCGGCAGCGGTGGCCGCGGTGCTCGACCACGTCGGAGTCGTGGGCGTGGACCTCGTCGGGCACTCGATGGGCGGCGCCGTCGCCATCCATCTGGCGGCGGCCCGCCCGGACCTGGTGGCGAGACTCGTGGTGGCGGAGCCGAACCTGTACGCGGGTGGTGGGGCGTTCAGTTCACCCGTGGCGGCCCAGGACGAGGACGCGTTCGTCGCGGAGGGCTTCGCCCGGATGCTCGCCGGCACCGACCGCCCGGACTACGCCGCCCGGCTTCGGCTCGCCGACCCGCGGGCCGTCCACCGCAGCGCGGTCGCCCTGGTGGAGGGGAGCGTGCCCGCGCCGGGCGATCTGCTGACCGGTCTCGCGGTGCCCCGGACGTTCCTGGTGGGGGAGTTGAGCCTGCCGGACGCCGATGCGGAGAAGGTGGCCGCGCTCGGCATTCCGGTGACCGAGGTGCCCGGCGCGGGCCACAACCTGATGCTGGACAACCCGGACGGGTTCGCGGCGGCCCTCGCCGGCGCGCTCTCGGGCGACCCCGCGGGTCCGGTTCCCGGCCACCGGAGCGCCTGATCCGGCCAGGTGAACCGGCTTCGAGGGGCCTTCCGTTGCAGGCGTATGGCGGATGCATGACAAGACCTCAACTCCCTTGAGCCACACCCGTGGAGCGGCCAGGCTGCTGATCACGCCGGGACCGGACACAGCGGTCCCGGCCGTGTACGTGGCCCCACGTGCACCCCCCCACAGTCGCGCCGCCCCACCCTTTCGGGCGCGACGCCCATGAGGAGGACTCCCGCGCCATGGCACTCCCCAAGAGCAACAAGACCCGCCTCGCCGTGACGGCTTCCGCCGCGACCGCCGCCGCCCTGCTCGGCACCTTCGCCGCCGTCCCCGCCCAGGCCGCCCCCGCCGAAGGGACCGTCCTCGCGGCGGACTCGGCCGACGCGGTCCCCGGCAGCTACATCGTCACCCTCAAGCAGGGCGCGGGCTTCAAGGCCGCCTCCGCCAAGGGCCGGAACCTGATAGCCGGTTATGGCGGCACGGTCGGCAAGACCTTCGGATCCGCCCTCAACGGCTACACGGCCACCCTCGGCGTGACCGAGGCCCGCCGCCTCGCCGCCGACCCGGCCGTCGCGTCCGTCGAGCAGAACCAGATCGTCCGCGCCGACGCGACCCAGTCCAACGCCCCCTGGGGCCTGGACCGCATCGACCAGGCCAACCTCCCGCTGTCCGGCACGTACACGTACCCCGACAGCGCCGGCAGCGGCGTCACCGCCTACGTGATCGACACCGGCGTGCGGATCAGCCACTCGGAGATCGCCGGGCGCGCGGTGAACGGCTACGACGCCGTCGACGGCGACTCGGTCGCCCAGGACGGCAACGGTCACGGCACCCACGTCGCCACCACCATCGCCGGATCCACCTACGGCGTGGCCAAGTCGGCGAAGATCGTCGCCGTCCGCGTCCTCGACAACAACGGCTCCGGAACGACCGCCGGCGTCATCGCGGGCATCGACTGGGTCACCGCGAACCACGCCGCGGGCGCTCCGGCCGTGGCCAACCTCTCCCTCGGAGGCGGCGCCTCCACCGCCCTCGACAACGCGGTCAAGAACTCCATCGCCGACGGCGTCACCTACGCGGTCGCCGCCGGCAACTCGGGCGTCAACGCCTCCTCCTCGTCGCCCGCCCGCGTCGCCGCCGCCATCACGGTCGGCGCCACCAACAACACCGACGCCAAGGCCAGCTGGTCCAATTACGGTTCGGTCCTCGACCTCTTCGCCCCCGGCGTCTCCATCACCGCCGGCTGGAACACCAGCGACACCGCCACCAACACCATCTCGGGCACCTCGATGGCGACCCCGCACGTGGCCGGCGCCGCCGCGGTCTACCTGGCCGGCCACACCTCCGCCACCCCCGCACAGGTCGCCACCGCCCTGGTCAACGGCGCCACGCCCAACAAGGTGACCAGCCCGGGCAGCGGCTCCCCGAACCGCCTCCTGAAGATCGTCCAGTAGGCAGCGGTACGGAACCGCCCCGGAGGCAGCCGGCGCCTCCGGGGCGGCTCCATCGCCACCCGACATCGCCCCCGGACAACATCGCCCCCGGACAACATCGCCCCCGGACAACATCGCCCCCGGACAACATCGCCCCCGGACAACATCGCCCCCGCACAACATCGCACCGGGCATCGCACCGGACCTCGCCCACCGGACCTTGAGAGGATCATCGGGATCGACCGCCCGGTCCCGGCCCCTCAGGAGCATCTGGTGCACACCCTCGCGTACGCCGACGTCACAGCCGCCACCTCCCGGATCGGCGGCCACGTCCGCCCCGTCACGGTCACCCGAGCCGACCCCGGCAGCGAGCCGTACGAACTCCATCTCGCCCTGGAGCTCATGCAGCACACCGGCTCCTTCAAGGCCCGCGGCGCACAGAACTTCCTCCTCGCCCACCGGGAGGAGGGCACCCTCCCGGACGCCGGCGTCACCATCGCCTCCGGCGGCAACGCGGGCCTCGCCTGCGCCTGGGCCGCCCGCCGCCAGGGGGTCACGGCCACCGTCTTCCTCCCGACCACCGCGCCCCGCGTGAAGGTCGACAGACTGCGCGGCTACGGCGCCGACGTGCGGCTCGTCGGGACGGAGTACGCCGAGGCGCTCGCCGCCTGCGAGGCGTTCGCCGCCGACACCGGCGCCCTCGCCTCCCACGCCTACGACCACCCCCTGATCGCCGCCGGGGCCGGAACCCTCCTCGACGAGATCCACCGGCGGATCCCGGACCTCGACACCGTCGTCGTCTCCGTCGGCGGCGGCGGACTCCTCGCCGGAGTCGCCACCGCCGCCCGGCACCACGCCATCCGTACCGTCGCCGTCGAACCCGAGAACTGCCGTGCCCTCGACGCGGCCCTACGGGCCGGACACCCCGTCGACGTGACCGTCGACTCCGTCGCCGCCGACGCCCTCGGCGCCCGCCGCGCCACCGCCCTCGCCGTGAGCGCCGCCCAGGAGGAAGGGGTGCACTCCGTCCTCGTCACGGACGCCGACATCATCCGGGCCCGCCGCGCCCTCTGGGACGACCGCCGCCTCGCCGTCGAACACGCCGCCGCCACCGCCCTGGCCGCCCTCACGACCCCGGCCGGGGACCGGACCGGCCCCCCGACCGGCTACCGCCCGGCGCCGGGCGAGAAGGTCTGCGTCGTCCTCTGCGGCGCCAACACCGACCCGACGGACCTCACACAGCCGCCGACGACCCCCGGTTCGTCCCGCTGAGCCGGGGCTCGCCCGGACCGCGCGGCGGCAGGGGGCGGCTGAAGACGAGGTTCGTGGTCGTGCTGCCGAACTCCGCGAGCGCGTCCACGATCTCCTCCAGGTGGGCCATCGACGTGGCGGCGACCTTGAGGACGTAGCAGTCGTCCCCCGTCGTACGGAGACACTCCAGGATCTCCGAGCGCTCGCCGAGCAGCCGGCGCAGCGGCTCGTGCCGGGTGCCCGGGTACTTGAGCCGGACGACCGCGAGGACCGCATAGCCGATCCGCTCCAGATCCACCTCCGCCCGGTAGCCCGTGATCACCCCGGACTCCTCAAGACGCCGCACCCGCTCCTTCGTCGCCGAGGCACTCAGGTTCACCCGCCGCGCCAGCTCCGTGTACGCGATCCGGCCGTCCCGCTGAACCTCCGTCAGGATCGCCCAGTCCGTCGCATCAAGACTCTCGGTCATCCGATCAGATTACCGGCGAATCCACGGCCGAACAGCCCCGGAACAGGCGGGAAACACTTCTGAACACCCCCCGCGCCTGGCTAGCCTCTGCCGCGTGAAGATCGGAGTCAACATCCTCAACTTCGGCCCCGGCGCCGACCCCGGAATGCTGCGCAGCTGGGCCCAGACCGTGGAAGGCCTCGGCTACGACCTGCTGATGGTCTCGGACCACGTCGCCATCACGCCCGACGTGGCCGAGCGCTACCCGGCCCCCTTCTACGAGCCGTTCACCACCCTGTCCTGGCTGGCCGGCGTCACCAGCCGCGTCCGCCTCGGCACGACCGTCCTCATCGCTCCCTACCGGCACCCGCTGCTCACCGCCCGCATGGCGGCCAACCTCGACGCACTGAGCGGCGGCCGGCTCGTCCTCGGCGTGGGGGTGGGCTGGGCACGGCAGGAGTTCGACGCCCTCGGCATCCCCTTCGAACGCCGGGGACGGCTCACCGACGCACACCTCCAGGCCCTCCGCGAGGCCTGGGCCGACACCGCCGCCTACGGAGACCGCCGTATCCCGGTCTGGATCGGCGGCCACAGCGACGCGGGCCTGCGCCGCGCCGTACGGTTCGGGGACGCCTGGCACCCCCTGCGCCGCACCCTTCCGCAGCTCCGCGAAGGCGCCGCCAGGCTGAAGGAGTACGCGGACGAGCTGCACCTCCCGGAACCCGCCCTGGCCCCCCGTATCGCCCTCAGGCTCACGGCCGCGCCGGTCGACGGACCGGACCGGCCCGCCGGGGAGGGAACGATCGAACAGATCGTGGACGACCTCGACCAGCTGCGACGGATGGGCGCCGAGGCCGTCGTCCTCGACCCGTACGGCGGCGACCCCGACGAGACCAGGAACCCGCAGGCCGCCTGGCAGGCACTCGCCACCGTCGCCGCACACCTCTCCCCGCACCGCACCCGAACGGAGCCGTCATGACGACAGCCGACGACCACACCCTCCTCCGCCGCGCCATCGCCCTCGCCGCCACGGCCCGGGAGTCGGGCAACCCGCCGTTCGGGTCGCTCCTCGCCGCACCCGACGGGACGGTCCTGGCGGAGGAGCACAACACCACCCTCACCGACCGGGACGTCACCGCCCACCCCGAACTCAAGCTCGCCCGGTGGGCGGCCCGGGAACTCGACCCGGCGACGGCGGCCGGGACCACGATGTACACCAGCTGCCAGCCCTGCGGCATGTGCGAAGCCGTCATCCGGCAGGCCGGCCTGGGCCGCGTCGTGTACGCCCTCTCCGGCGAACAGCTGCTCGACATCCGCCCCGGCAGCGGCCGCCCGCCCGTACCGCAGGACGGCCCCGCGCTGCTCGACGAGGTACGGGCCGTGGTCGAGCCGTACTACCGCTGACCGGATGCGTCAGGATGGGGGCATGACCGAGATCCTCACCCCCCGACTCCTCCTCCGCCGCTGGAGCGACGACGACCTCGTCCCCATGGCGGAGATCAATGCCGACCCGGAGGTCATGCGGTGGATCGGCGACGGCTCGGTCCGTGACCTGGAACAGACCGCGGAAGCCATCGAACGGTGCGAGGAGGAATGGGACGAGGAGGGCTTCGGGATCTTCGCCGTCGAGCTCCTCGGCTCCGGGGAGCTCATCGGCTTCGCCGGACTCTCCGTGCCGGAGTTCCTGCCGGAGGTGCTCCCCGCCGTGGAGATCGGCTGGCGCCTCGGCCGGCAGTTCTGGGGCCAGGGGTACGCCTCCGAGGCCGCCCACGCGGTCCTGGAGTTCGCCCTCCAGGACCGCGGGCTCGACCGGGTCGTCGCCATCACCCACGCCGGCGACCGGGCCTCCGAGAACGTCATGCGCAAGCTCGGCATGGTGCCGGAACGGGAGACGAGCCACCCGGTCCTCGGCCTTCCCCTGCGGGTCTACGCCATCGACCTCACCGAGTACCAGGCGTGACCACCGGGACCTCGCCGGAGCGTCAGCGGCGCTCCGGCGAGGCCCCGCTCCACCGTCAGTGGCGCTCCGGCAGGTCCCGCTCCGCCGGCAGCGACGAGATGTCACCCGCCGCGGGCGAGGAGGCGGCGCGCGAGGACGGCGCCACCGCCGGCTTCTTGCCGCAGAAGGCCGCCTCCAGGGTTCCCCCGAGCGCCGTGTTGGCGGCGCCGTGGTTCGACGTGTTCGCCAGGGCCGACAGGCTGCGCCGGCCGTCGCGGGTCGAGAACGCGTACGTGTAGAAGCCCTGCACGGTGCCCGTGTGGCCGAACACCTGGGCGCCGCAGGAGAGGTCGTAACGACGCAGACCGAGACCGTAGAACCGGGTGTTCGTCGTGTCCGTCGGCGTGACCGTCGTCATCGCCTCCAGCATCGCCGGGGACAGCAGCCGGCCGCGCATCAGCGCGCCGGTGAAGGTGTTCAGATCCGCGGGGGTGGAGATGACGGCGCCGGCGGACTGCGCCCAGGACACGGTCTGTTCGGTGGAGTCCACGAGCGGGTCCCCGGCCGCGTCCGGGTGCAGATAGCCCTGGACGTGCAGGCCCTTGATGCGCGTGTCGGGGTGGACGTACGACGTCCCGCGCAGCTTCAGCGGCTTGAAGATGCGCCGCTCGTACGCGTCGGACACCGGCCGGCCCGTGAGCTTCTCGATGAGCATGCCCACGACCACGAAGTTCGCGTTGGAGTACTTGTACGCCACGCCGGGTTCGGTGGTGCGGGGCTCGCTCAGGGAGAGGTCCACGAGCTCCTGGTAGCTGAACACCCGGTTCCGCACGGCCTCGAAGCCCGGCACGGTGTCGTTGAACATCGCGTCCGTGTAGTCGGCCAGCCCGCTGCGGTGGGTCAGGAGGTGCCGGACCGTGATGCGGTCGTCGGGGAGCAGCCCGGGCAGATAGCGGTTGACGGGCGCGTCGAGTTCCAGCCGGCCCTCCTCCACCAGCTGCAGGAGCACGACCGTGGAGAACGTCTTGCTGACGCTGCCGATCCGGAACCGTGCGTGGATGTCCATCGACGCCCCCGACGCCCGGTCCCGGACGCCGACCGTACGGCTCTCGACCCCCTCCGGGCCGATGAACCGGGCCATCGCCCCCGGGGCGCCGTTGGCCATGGCCGAGTCGAGCGCGGCGACGACGCCCTCCATGTCCGGGGCGGGAACCGCCGGCGCGGTCGTCGCTGCGCGGGCCGGGACGAGGGGAGCGGCGGACGCACTGGTGGCGGGGGCGACACCCGCCGCCAGGGCGGCGATCGCAGTGGCACTCACGGCCAGGCGGCGGTGCGAAGACAGGGGCACGGTGGTTCCTCGGCTTCTTTCGGATGGTCGGGAGCGGCAGCCGGCAGGGGCGAGCCGCGGGGCGGGGGACCGCGCCGGTGCCGCGCGTGACCCCCTGTGTCCACCGATCATGAGTGCCGTCGTCGGCGAACGGTTCCTGACACGGGGGAACAAGATCCGGACGGCGTAGTTCCGTCCCGGGCCGGGCCACCGCCGTTGGGCGACTGCCCAGCCGGACCGCGGCAGGACTGGGCTCCTGCCGACAGACAACGGCCGTGGCAGACCTCGATCATGGCGCTGGTCACGCTTGCGAGGACGCGCAACGGGCCGCATCCGCAAAGGAGTTCGCATGTCACGGAGTTGGGGCCGCGCTCTCGGCGGCCTGCTGCTCGCCTTCCTGATGGCGACGTCGGCCGGGCCGGGCACCGCCCGTGCGACGGAACCGGCGACCGGCCGGATCCCCTCGGTCGGCACCGCGTGGGACCAGCCGGGCCCGTACGAGGTGACCGTCGACATCGAGGCCGTGCACACCTTCTACCACCCGAAGGACATGGGGCAGCGAGGAGAGCTCCACCCGGTCGTGATCTGGGGCAACGGCACCGGCGCCGTGCCCGGGATCTACAGCTCCCTCCTTCGCCACTGGGCGAGCCACGGCTTCATCGTCGCCGCCGCCAACACCCCCACCTCCAACTTCGCGCTCAGCATGCGTGCCGGGATCGACGTACTGGAGCACCGGAACGCCGACAGCTCCAGCCCCTTCTACCGGAAGGTCGACCTCGAACACATCGGGTCCGCCGGCCACTCGCAGGGCGGCGCGGCCGCCGTCAACGCCGCCGTCGACCCCGCCGTCCCCATCCAGCCGGGACCGCTCACCGACCCCGACCTGATGGACGAGCCCGTCTTCTACCTGGCCGGCCAGCGCGACCTGACGGTGTGGCCGGCGCTCGTACAGGCGCTGTACCGGGACTCGTCCCACGTTCCCGCCGTGTACGGCGAGGTCCGCGGCGCCGGCCATCTCAGCTCCATCGGGGACGGCGGCGACTTCCGCGCCCCCACCACGGCCTGGCTCCGGTTCTGGCTGATGGGCGACGAGAACGCCCGCGGGACGTTCTTCGGGCCCGGCTGCGCCTACTGCACCGACACCGACCTGTGGTCCGGCTGGGAGCGCAACACCCGGGCGCTGCAGATCCCGGGCCCCACGGTCTGACGGTCCACCGCCCCGTACTCCGGCACGGTAGGGTCCGGCCGTCGCGATGATCTTCGCGACGGCCGAGGACCCGAACCGTTACGGAGGGAACACGTGAAGCGCGCCGTTGTCCTGGGAGGAAGCTTCGCCGGGCTGCTCGCCGCCCGGGTGCTGAGCGACTTCGCCGAGGAGGTCGTGGTCGTCGAACCCGACCGCCTCGACGGCGGCCGGAACGGTACGGGCCCCGGCGCGCCGCACCGGGGGCAGCTGCACGCCCTGCTCGCCATGGGCCACACCCAGCTCGAACGGTTCTTCCCGCGCATCACCCGGGAGATGGTCAGCGGCGGAGCCCGCCTCGGCCAGGGCGACGAGGTCCGGTTCTACGTCGACGGAGCGCTCAAGGCACCCGTCGCCGACGTACGGATGCTCGGCGCCACCCGCCCGTTCATCGAGACGCACGTACGGCGCCGCGTGACCGCCCTCGGCAACGTCAGGATCGAGCCCGCCACCGGCAAGGGACTGCTCGTCCGGGGCGGACGGGTCGTCGGCGCGCGACTGGCGGCGGCGAACGCCACGGCGGCGGAGGCGGCCGGAGAGACCGGGGCCGCCGAGTACGACATACGCGCGGACCTCGTCGTCGACGCCATGGGACGCTCCAGCCGGCTCGGCAGCTGGCTCGCCGCCGAGGGCTGGAGCCAGGCGCCCGTCGACCGCATGCGCGTCGACCTCGGCTACGCCACCGCCCGCTTCGTCCGCGGGAGCGAGCTCCCGGACACGGTCATCGCCCACTCCACACCGGGCCCGGCGAGCGACTACCAGCCGGCCGTGTGCGAACCCGGGGCCCTGGCCGCGGTCGAGGACGACGCCTGGTCCGTCGTCCTCGCCGGATACGCCGACCACCGCCCGGGCCGTGACCGCACCGAGTTCCTCGGCCGGATGAGGCGCTGCGTCGAACCCCTGCGCGAAGTCGCCGAGCGGTGCGAGATGATCGGCGAGGTGGAGCCCTTCCACTTCCGGGAGAGCCGCAGGCGCCGGTTCACCGACCTGACGGACTTCCCCGGCGGACTCGTCGTCCTCGGCGACGCGATGGCGACCGTGAACCCCGTCTACGGACAGGGGCTGACCCTCGCCGCCCTCCAGGCCTCCTCGCTCCACGTGCACCTGCGGTCCGGCGCCTCGCCGCACGACCCGGCCTGGGACTACTTCCGCCGGGCCGCGGTGGTCGTCGACGCCGCGTGGCAGCTCTCGACGACCGCCGACCTCGCCCAGCCGCACGTCACCGGACCGTACCCCCGCGGCTACCGGTTCCTGCGCTGGGCCGGCGACCACATCACGACCGCGTCGGTCAGGGACTCGCGGGTGAACCAGACGTACATGGACGTCGTCCACATGCGCAGGCACCCGAAGGCGCTCACCGGCCCCCGTGTCCTCGCCCGCACCGCCCGGGTCCTCTGGCAGGGGTGACGGGAAGGGCCCCCAGTACCACCGCTGACCAGCGAGGACACCCGTACGCGTACCCTCGTGGACGTGTCTGCCTCACGTCTCCACCGCGTCGCCGTCCTCGTACTCGAAGGTGCGAAACCCCTCGACGTCGGAATCCCCGCGCAGGTGTTCACGACCCGGGCCAGCATGCCGTACGAGGTACGGGTCTGCGGCGCCGAACCCGGGGTCGTGGCCGGCGGCGACGGCCTGTCGTACCAGGTCGCCCACGGCCTGGAGGCACTCGCGTGGGCCGACATCGTCTTCGTCCCCGGCTACCGTCACCCGGACCGCGAGGACCCGCCGCGCGCCGTCGTCGACGCGCTGATCGCCGCCCACGACCGCGGGGCCCGGCTCGCCGCCATCTCGACGGGGGCCTTCGCGCTCGCCGCCACCGGCCTCCTCGACGGCAAACGGGCAACGACCCACTGGCACTACGCGCGGGCGCTCGCCGCCAAGCGCCCCCTCATCCAGGTCGACGAGAACGTCCTCTTCGTCGACGAGGGCAGCATGCTGACCTCCGCCGGCGCCGCCTCCGGCATCGACCTGTGCCTCCACATCCTGCGCAGCGACCTCGGCGTGGCCGCCTCGAACCACGCCGCCCGGCGCCTGGTCGCCGCCCCGTACCGCAGCGGCGGCCAGGCACAGTACGTACCCCGCAGCGTCCCCGAGCCCCTCGGCGAGCGGTTCGCCGCCACCCGCGAATGGGCACTGCACCGGCTCGGCGAGCCCCTCACCCTGGAGATACTCGCCCGGAACGCGGCGGTGTCACCGCGCACGTTCTCGCGCCGGTTCGCCGAGGACACCGGCTACACGCCGATGCAGTGGGTCATGCGGGCCCGCATCGACATGGCCCGTGAACTGCTCGAACGCTCCGAGCGGGGCGTCGAGCAGATCGCCGCCGACGTGGGCCTGGGCACCGGGGCGAACCTGCGCCTGCACTTCCAGCACATCCTGGGCACCACACCGAGCGAGTACCGGCGCACCTTCGCACAGGGGGAATAGGCGGCCTTGCCGGATCCTTCGGGTGACCTTGGCGCGATACTTGCGGACCGTGGCGATCACGCCGCTGTTCGAAGCGTGCGTTCCGCGCGAACCTGGGTGACGAATCAGCAGGTCGGAAGGGACACCGCAACATGACTCGCATCGCCATCAACGGGTTCGGCCGCATCGGACGCAACGTGCTCCGTGCCCTCCTGGAGCGCGACACCGACCTCGAGGTCGTCGCCGTCAACGACCTGACCGAGCCCACCGCCCTCGCGCGGCTCCTCGCCTTCGACTCCACCTCGGGCCGTCTCGGCCGCCCGGTCACCGTCGACGGCGACACCCTCGTCGTCGACGGCCGCCGCATCAAGGTGCTCGCCGAGCGCGAGCCGGCGCAGCTGCCGTGGGCCGAACTCGGCGTGGACATCGTCCTCGAGTCGACCGGCCGCTTCACCTCGGCCAAGGCCGCCCGCGCGCACCTCGACGCCGGGGCCAGGAAGGTGCTCGTCAGCGCGCCCGCGGACGGCGCCGACGTCACCCTCGCGTACGGCGTGAACACCGACGCGTACGACGCCGACCTGCACACGATCGTCTCGAACGCCTCCTGCACGACCAACGCCCTCGCGCCCCTCGCGAAGGTCCTCGACGACCTCGCGGGCATCGAGCACGGCTTCATGACGACGGTCCACGCCTACACGCAGGAGCAGAACCTGCAGGACGGCCCGCACCGCGACCCGCGCCGCGCCCGCGCCGCCGGCGTCAACATCGTGCCGACCTCCACCGGCGCCGCCAAGGCCATCGGCCTCGTCCTGCCGAACCTGGACGGCAAGCTGTCCGGCGACTCGATCCGCGTGCCCGTCCCGGTGGGCTCGATCGTCGAGCTCAACACCACCGTCGCCCGCGACGTGACCGTCGAGGACGTCCTGGCGGCCTACCGCACCGCCGCCGAGGGCCCGCTGGCCGGTGTCCTGGAGTACTCGGAGGACCCGCTGGTCTCCGCCGACATCGTGGGCAACCCGCACTCGTCGATCTTCGACTCGGCGCTCACCCGCGTCGAGGGCCGCCACGTCAAGGTCGTCGCCTGGTACGACAACGAGTGGGGCTTCTCGAACCGCGTCATCGACACCCTCCAGCTCCTCGCCACCCGCTGACGAAGAGACGAACGGCCGACTCCCGCCCCACGGCGGGAGCAGCCACACGCACACGCCGACTCCGGCCGCACGGGAGTCGGCGTGTGACGCGTTTTCGGACCTGCGTGGGCGTGCGCACGAGGAACTCCACCGGACCGTCGGGGGCGACCGAAAACCGTTCGCACCGTCCGCGGGCCGGGTGACAGGGTGCTGGGCATGGCACCCCCGTACCAGATCCGTGCCGACCACGACGCACGCACGATCGTGGTCCATCAGGCCTACTCGCCCGCCATCGCCGACGCGGCGCTGCGCGCCGGGCGCTTCGTCGCTCCGTTCTCGTTCCACCGGATGACGTGGATCAAGCCCTCGTTCCTGTGGCTGATGCACCGCAGCAACTGGGCCCGGAAACCAGGCCAGGAGCGGATCCTCGCGGTGCGGATCACACGCGAGGGGTGGGAGGAGGCCCTGTCCCGGGCCGTCCTGACGACCGCGGACCCGGCGGCCGTGGCGCGGGCCGCCGTGCACGTGCAGTGGGACCCGGAGCGCTCGGTGCGGGGGGCGGCGCTGAACCACTACAGCATCCAGGTCGGGATCAGCCGGCATCTGATCCGTACGTTCAACGACGAATGGATCGTGGGTCTCACCGACGTCACGCCCCAGGTCCACAAGGCCGCGACGCTGATCCGGTCGGGGCGCGCGGCGAAGGCGCAGGGCCTGTTCCCCGCCGAGCGTGCCTACCCGCTGTCCCCGGCCCTGGAGACCCTGCTGTGCCCGCCTGGATGACGGGCGGCGCCTGCCGACCGGATACGGTCGCGCGGTGAAGCCCACCACCCCCTACCGCCCCCTCGACATCACCCTCCCCTTTCCCGAACTGAAGGCGTACGCGCGCACCGCGACGCGGCTGCATCCGCGACCGGGCGCGCCCACGGCCGCCGACAGCTCCGTGGGCGGGCCCTTGACGTGGCCGGCGGACGAGGCGTGGCCGGAGTGCCGGGAGCACGGCAGGGTCCGGGGCGTGCGGCCCCAACGGGCCCGCCGCTACGAGGAGATCCTCAGGGCGGCCCGGGCACGGCCCCGCCCGGCGGGCGGCTCGGGGGTCTTGGCGTACACCGACGCCGAACGGGCCGAGGTCCAGGCGATGACCGACGCCGGACATCAGCCGGACCGGCACGACGGCGGCCCGCTGCCGCTGCTCGCTCTCGCCCAGCTCCACGCCCGCGACGTCCCCGACCTGGCGGCCTTCGCCCCGCCGGGCACGGACCTGCTCCAGGTGCTGTGGTGCCCGTTCAGCGGGCACGAGGACGGTCCGTACAGCCACTTCGGGCCGTCGACGCGCCTCTTCTGGCGCCGAGCGGCGGACGTCACGCGCCCGTTGTCCGTCCAGCCCGAGCCGCCGATCGTGGAGCACATGTGGTACCTGCCGGAGCCGTGCGTGCTCCACCCGGAGCAGGTCACCGAGTACCCGTGGGCCGACTACCTGCCGCCGGCGCTCGTGGAGCGGATCGACGCGTGGGAGGACGCCTTCGAGGCGCGCGTGGGCAGGGCGGCACCCACCTACCAGTACGACCTCTCCCTGGCGCCAGGCTGGAAGATCGGCGGCTGGGACTCCTGGCACAGGACCGACCTGATGCGGGTCGATTGCGAGGCCTGCGGAGCCGAGATGCGTCTTCTGCTGACCATGGACTCGACGGAGACCCAGGCGAGTTGGGGACCCTTTCCCTCTCCGGGCTCCCCGACCGGTGTCACGGCAGGACGCGATGAGTACCGGGCCTTCGTCTGCCCGGCCGACCCGGCGCATCCCCACCGGATGAGCGCTCAGTAGCGCGCCGACGGGCATTGTCAGTGCCCTGCGACAAGATGTTCGACATGACGACAACGCCCGCCGTTGAGGCGCACTTCAGCCTGTCCAGCCGTGCCGCGTACGAGGCCGCCATCGAGCAGCTGCGCGACGCCTCCCGCACCTACTTCGGCGCGGGCTACAGCGTCATGGACGACGCCACGTACGACCGGCTGCGGCTCGCCGTGAAGGCCTGGGAGGCGGAGCATCCGGCCGACGTCGCCCCGGACTCGCCCGCCGACCAGGTCGCCGACGGAGCCGCCCCGGCCGGCGACGTCGCGCACACCACCCGGCTGCTCAGCCTCGACAACGTCTTCGCGCCCGAGGAGCTCGTCGCCTGGGGCGCCTCCCTCCAGCGCAGGCTCGGACAGGAGCCGACGGGAGGGTTCACCGTCGAGCCGAAGATGGACGGCGCCGCCGTCGCCGCCCGCTACCGCGACGGCCGCCTGGTGCAGATCATCACCCGCGGCGACGGTACGCAGGGAGAGGACGTCAGCCACGTCATCGGGACCATCGTGGGCCTCCCCGAGCAGCTGCCCGTCCCCGCCACCTTCGAGGCACGTGGCGAAGTCCTCTTCACCCAGGAGCAGTTCGAGGCCGCGAACGAGATACGGATCGCGCACGGCGGAGACGTCTTCGCCAATCCCCGCAACGGCGCCGCCGGCACGCTGCGGGCGAAGGACCGTCCCTACCGACTGGCCATGACCTTCTGGGCGTACGGCGCGGTCGACCTGGACGGCGCGGCGTTCCTCCCCGCCGGGGCCGGTCACGCCGAGACGCTGGCCGCGGTGGCCGAAGCCGGCGTGCAGACCACGGCGGCGACCCCCGCCGGACTGCACGTCGTCGCCGGTCTCGCCGAGGCCCAGCAGAAGGTCGACGCGATCGCCGCGATGCGCGCGACCCTGCCCTTCGGCATCGACGGCGTCGTCATCAAGGCCGACAGTGCCACCGAGCAGGCGACGGCCGGCTTCGGCAGCCGTTTCCCGTACTGGGCGATCGCCTACAAGCTGCCGGCCGTCGAGCGCCAGACCGTCCTCCAGGACGTGTTCTGGGAGGTAGGCCGTACGGGTGTGCTCGCCCCGACGGCCGTGCTCGCCGCCGTGGAGCTCGACGGCTCCACCGTCACCCGGGCCACCCTGCACAACCCCGCCGACATCCTCCGCCGCGACCTCCACATCGGCGACACCGTGACCGTCCACAAGGCCGGCGACATCATCCCGCGCGTCCAGGCCGCCGTCGTCGAGCTCCGCCCGCGGGGCGCCCTGCGCGTACCCCTGCCGGAGGAGTGTCCGAACTGCGGCGGGGAGATCGACAAGAGCCAGGAGCGCTGGCGCTGCGCGAAGGGCACCGCCTGTGCGCTCGCCCCGCTGATCGAGTACGTCGCGGGGCGCGACATCCTCGACATCGACGGCCTCGGCAGGAAGTACGTCGACGCCCTGATCGGCGCCGGGGTCGTCGGAGACGTCGCCGACCTGTTCACCCTGACGGAGGAGCAGCTCACCGTCGCGTCCGGCAGCGCCAAGCGGGGTGCGAAGCTGGCCGAGCAGATCCGGCTCGCCAAGTCCCGGCCCCTCAGCCGGGTCTTCTGCGCGCTCGGCGTGCCGGGCACCGGCCGCAGCATGTCCCGGCGCATCGCCGCGCACTTCGGCACCATGGAGGCCATCCGGGCGGCGGACGCCGACGCCCTGCAGGAGGTCGAGGGCATAGGCCCGGAGAAGGCGCCGGTCATCGTGGAGCAGGTGTCCGCGCTCGCCCCGGTGATCGACAAGCTGATCGCGGCGGGCGTCGGCATGACCGAGCCGCGCCAGGAGAAGGACGATGACGCGGTCGAGGGGCCGCTGAGCGGGAAGACCGTCGTCGTCACGGGGAAGATGACCGGCGCGCTGGACGGCTGGGGCCGCTCCGAGATGGGCGCGCTCATCGAGAAGGCGGGCGGGCGCCTGGGCAGTGGCGTCAATTCCAGGACCACGTATCTGGTCGCGGCGCCGTCCGCGAGCGGCAAGCCCAGCTCGAAGGCCGTCAAGGCCCAGGAACTGGGCGTCGAGGTCCTCGCTCCGGAGGCCTTCGCCACGCTGGTGGCCGCGTATCTGGACTGAGCCCGCGCGCAGGCCTGCCGGTGACGTACGGGCGGTGTGCGACGGGCGGCGTCAGTCGCCGGCGCTCCTCTGGCGCGGAACGGCCACGGTGCGGGGGAGCCGTGGCGGGGCGCCGAAGCGGACGGGGACGCCCGGTGAGTACAGCACGCTCA
Organism: Streptomyces sp. R44; assembly: GCF_041053105.1. NCBI lineage: Bacteria > Bacillati > Actinomycetota > Actinomycetes > Kitasatosporales > Streptomycetaceae > Streptomyces > Streptomyces sp. R44. Next base: position 8,555,180 of record NZ_CP163444.1, read on the forward strand.
CGGGCTCCCCGAGGGGGCGGCCGAGGCCGGCCGCCGCGAGGAGGCTTTCGTCGCAGGACCGGAGGCCGGCGCGGTGCAGCGGCCAGCGGGGGTGGTGGTTCGGCAGGTAGAGGGGGCGCCCGCGGAAGGAGCTGTGCATGCCCCAGCGGGCGGTCAGGAAGTGTTCGAGCGCGGTGGGCTCCGCGACCCGCTCGCCGATGTCCAGGCTGATCGCGCTGTGCGCCCCGCGCGGCCCCGGCCAGCGGCGTCTGCTGGTGTACGTGACCGTGGAGCCGTCGCTCCTGACGGACATCTTCGACCACACGTAGGGGATGCGGAACGCCCACCGCCCGACCGTCACGGGGACGAGACGGGACGCGTCGAGCGAGCGGAACACCACACCGCGGCGCCCGTGACCGTCCACGGAGTACAGACGGACGTTCGTCTCCGGGAAGCTCCCGAGGTACGGGATCCCGGGCAGGCGGAACCAGCCGACGCGGTGCATCCGGAAGGCGACGAGACCGACGTAGGTGACGCCGTCGAGAGTGTCGGGCACGGTCCCGGCGGGAAGCAGCGGGGCCACCTCGGCGGGCTCGACGGGCGAGTGCAGAAACGCCAGGTCCAGCCAGGACTGGGTGAGGAGGGTGCGGTCCGTGCGGTGTGGCGGGTCGGCCGATACGGGCTCGGGTTCCACGGCGGGCTGGATCTGCGGCATCGCGCCAGTATCCCGGGTTCGTACCCCCGCCTGCCGCGGGGCGGGGGCCGCGCCCGGGCAGGCCGTCCGCCGTGGCCGCCGCTCAGGCCCCGTCCGCCGATGACACCCCGCCTGCCCGCGCCGCGCCGGAGGCCTCGGCGGCGATGCGAGCGAACTGCGCGCCCATCGCCTCGGACAGCGCCTGTGCCGCGGAGAGCGGCCGGACCATGACCATGAAGTCGTCGATGAGGCCGTGCTCGTCGAGGTGGAGGAAGTCGCAGCCGGTGATCGCGCGGTCGCCGACCCGGGCCTCGAAGACCAGGGCGTGGTCGCGACCGTCCTCGCCCGTGATCTCCCGGACGTAGCGGAAGTCGGTGAGGACACGGGCGACGCCGCGCAGGATGGCCGCGGTGATGGCCTTGCCCGGGTAGGGCTTGAAGGCCACGGGACTGGTGAAGACGACATCCTCGGCGAGCAGTGCCTCGATGGCCGCGTGGTCGTTCGCCTCGACGGCCTGACGGAAGGACTTCATGCACATCTCCGCAACTAGTCAACTAAGTGATTAGGTGGGGAGAGGTTAGTGACGCGCGGCAGCCCCTGTCCAGGCCCGGAAGGCCCCCGCCCCGGCAGAGCTCCGGGGCGGGGCCGTTCCGCGGGCCTCGTCGAGACGGTCCGCGCCGAGGTCGGTCAGGCCAGCTTCTTGAGCAGCTCCGCGGCGAGCGGGGCGGAGGAGGCAGGGTTCTGCCCGGTGACGAGGTTGCCGTCGACGACGACGTGCGGAGCCCACGGCTCGGCGACCTGGACGTCCACGCCGGCCTCGACGAGCCGGGTCTCCAGCAGCCACTTCGCCCTGTCGGCGAGGCCCGCCTGGGTCTCCTCGGCATTGGTGAAGGCGGCGACCTTGCGGCCCGCGAAGGCGTTCGAGCCGTCGGCGTCCGTGGCGGCGAGGAGCGCGGCCGGCCCGTGGCAGACGACGCCCAGGGGCTTGCCCGACCGCAGGGCGTCGGTCAGCAGCTTCCCGGAGGTCGCGTCCACGGCGAGGTCCTCCATGGGGCCGTGGCCGCCGGGGTAGAAGACGGCGTCGTAACCGGCCAGGTGGACGTCCTCCAGCTTGACCGGCTTCCTGATCTCGTCGATGGAGGCGAGCGCCGAAGCGATCTTGTCCGCGCCCTCCTGGCCGCCGTTGGCCTCCGGGGTGAGGCTCCCCGCGTCGACGGTCGGGACCACGCCGCCCGGCGTGGCCACGACGACCTCGTGGCCGGCGGCCTTGAACGCCTGGTACGGGGCGACGGCCTCCTCGGCCCAGAAGCCGGTCGGGTGCTTGGTGCCGTCGGCCAGCGTCCAGTGGTCGGCACCGGTCATCACGAAAAGGATCTTCGACATTCGGGAGCTCCAGGGGATGGCGGGCCCGGTCGGGGCCCGGAGGCGGGGATGCGCACACTGACACTCTGGTCCGAGTGGCGTTCCGCGGCGAGATCGCCCGTGCGGCGATGTCGTCGACAGTAGGTGGCTGATCCATTGGATTCCAATGGGGAAGCCAATGCCTCCCATAGGGAGTCCAATGCCTCGGTGGGGAATACGAGCGGGGCCGGACGGAGGAACGCATCACGCTCGCGGGAGGTCGCGTGGTCCGCGTGCGACGACGGGGCGGCCGCCGTCCGTCGGCAGGACGACGAGGAACCGCTCATGGCCGTCCTCGACGTCCGCCATTCCGATGGTCTCGGCGGACAGGAAAGCCTCGGCGGCGGGCTCGGACCCGTGGGTCAACTCGTCCAGCCTCGCGTAGGACTTCGCCAGATCCGCGGAGGGGCCGTTGATCCACAGGCGGATCTCCGCGCCCTTGCGAAGAGCGGAGAGCAGGTCGTCGCGAGTCCTGCCCTCGGCAGCGGCCTGGACCCGGTCGTGAAGGCGTTCCTGCGCGCAGGGCCGTGTCGGGGCGACCTCGGCCGCCCGGCGGCAGGGCCGGCAGGACTGCACGGCCTCGGGCACGAACAGGTGCAGAAAGCGGGAGGTGTGTCGTGCGGCTTTGCCGCACAGCGTCCCGCGCTCCCCGACCGCGTGTTCCACGCCGGGGGCGCCGTTCACCTCGCAGGCGCCGAATCGGGCCGGCTCCCGCGCTGTTGTGAATGACCAGTCGTCAGGTGGTGAATCGATCACGGGGACGAGCGTGTCACAGTCGGCCCTGCGCTGGAGCGGTTGTGGTCGCCCGACCGGTGGGCGCATAGATTGTGACGTGTGGAAATACCTGCCGCCTTCCGCTGGGTGCTTCTTGCCCTGGCCGTTCTGCAGCTCGCTTCCTTCGTCGTCGTCCTGCGCCGGCTGCGCGCCGCCGAGCGCGGGCGGAGTGTCGAGGCGCGGATCGATCTACTCGACTCCTTCAGCGGCATCCTGCTGCTCGCGGGACTCGGTCTCGGCAGCCTTCCCCTCGGGGTCGTCGGTCTGGGCCTGATGGGGCTGGCCCTCGCGCTGAAGGGGGTCGGCTTCCTTCGGTCTCGTCGCCATGCCTGAACCAGGACACTGAACCGGCCGCCACGCGCGGGACTCGGCACCGCCGCCGCGGCGGTGCCGAGGCCTCACCCCCGCTGTGACGGGTCCGTCCCGCCGACCGGGTCCTGGAGCGTGATCGCCTGTACGGGGCAGGCGCGGACCGCCTCGCGGACCAGCGTCCCGGTCCCGTCCTCCCGGCCCGGGAGAACCGTCCCGAAGCCGTCGTCGTCCTGGGTGAAGACGTCCGGGGAGGTCAGCGCGCACTGCCCCGCGCCGATACAGACGTCCGAGTCGATCGAGACCCTCATGTGCCCCGCTCCTCTCACCATGTGACGGGGAGTTCGAGCATCCCCTGGATCGTGTCGCCCGGTTTGAACGGGACCTCCTCGGCGGGGACGGCCAGTCGCAGCCCCGGCAGCCGGCGCAGCAGCGTCCCGAGCGCGATCTCCAGCTCCGCCCGTGCGAGGTTCTGCCCGAGGCACTGGTGGATGCCGAAACCGAACGCCACGTGGTGGCGGGCGGACCGGGCCCAGTCGAGGGTGTCCGGTTCGGCGTAGGCGGCGGCGTCCCTGTTGATGACCGAGGTCGAGAAGACCACGCCCTCGCCCGCGCGGATCACCGTCCCGGCGACATCGATGTCCTCGCGCGCGACCCGCAGCAGTCCGTCGGCGATCGACAGGAACCGCAGCAGCTCCTCCACGGCGGCAGGTACGAGCCCGGGGTCCGCGCGCAGTTCGGCAAGCCGCTCCGGGTGGCTCAGCAGGGTGTAGGTGCCCAGCGAGATCATGTTCGCCGTGGTCTCGTGCCCGGCCACCAGGAGGATCGTCGCGAGCTGCACCAGCTCCTGCCGGTCGGGACCGCCGTCTTCCGATCCGCGCGCCACCAGGTCGTCCAGGACGCCGTCCCCGGGCTTCAGCCGCTTGCGGTCGATCAAGTCGCCCAGGTAGCCCTCGAGCTGGGCGAGCGCGTCCTCGGTGTCCGCCACCGTCGGGCCGCGCAGCAGCCGCCGCGACTGCTCCTCGAAGAAGTCGTGGTCCGCGTACGGCACGCCGAGCAGGTCGCAGATGACGATCGACGGCACGGGCAGCGCGAACGCGCTCACCAGCTCGGCCGGCGGTCCCTGCGCCTCCATCGCGTCCAGGAGCCGGTCCACGGTCTCCTGGATGCGGGGCCGCAGGCTCTCGGCGCGCTTGAGGGTGAAGCTCGGGATCAGCAGCCGCCGCTGGGCGTTGTGCTCGGGGTCGTCC